>JALFTO010000132.1 GCA_022779165.1 Lachnospiraceae bacterium | reverse complement strand
AACTATCGCTCTCTGCCCACGCATTTCGTCAGAGACATTATCATGAAAGCGCCCAGCAAGGATATGATGAATACGCTCGCGCGAAGCGTCCTCACGCTGTATTCTTATGACGACCACGCCGATGACACTTCCCTGCCCAACGTGCTGAGACAGTGCCTTGAGCTGATCAGCCTGTTCCCGCTATTATCGATTTACGGCTATCAGGCATACAATCATTATCACAACGGGGACAGTCTGTATGTGCATGCGCCCCGTCCGGAGCTGTCCACTGCCGAGAACATTCTGCACATTCTGCGCCCGGACAGTTCCTACACACCGTTGGAGGCAAAGCTTCTTGATATCGCCCTGGTCCTTCATATGGAGCACGGCGGCGGTAACAATTCTTCCTTTACCACCCATGTGGTAACCTCCTCCATGACGGATACCTACTCCGTGATTGCAGCGGCCATCGGTTCCCTGAAGGGTCCGCGCCACGGGGGTGCGAATCTGAAGGTCGTAAAAATGTTTGATACTATGATGGAAGAGATCAAAGACTGGACAGACGAGGACGAAGTCGGCAACTATCTGCGCCGTCTGCTGCATAAGGATGCGTTTGATCATGCGGGACTCATCTATGGCGTCGGGCATGCCATCTACTCCAAATCGGATCCGAGAGCCGAGATCTTCCGTGGATTCGTACAGAGCCTGTCGGAGGAAAAGGGACTGGAGAAAGAATTTGCACTGTATTCCCTCGTAGAACGGCTCGCTCCGAAGATCATCGCCGAGGAACGTCAGATGTATAAGGGTGTCAGCATCAATGTCGATTTCTATTCCGGCTTTGCCTACAAGATGCTGAATCTTCCCACGGAACTCTACACCCCGATCTTTGCGATCGCGCGTATCGTGGGCTGGAGTGCCCACCGTCTGGAGGAACTCGCGACCTGCGGCAAGATCATCCGTCCCGCCTACAAGACGCTCTGCACGGAGCAGGATTATATCGATATGTCTGACAGATAAAAAGAACCCGCGATCAGGACTGAATTCATTATCAAGAATTTCAGTTCCGATTGCGGGCTTTATTTTTACCTACTGCAGGTACTTCTCAACAAACTGTGCTTCCGACAGGATCGCTACCCCAAGCTCCTGCGCCTTTTTATTTTTGGAGGAGCCGGACTGGGTATCGTTCGTCACCAGCGCATCCGTCTTCTTGGTGACACTTCCCGTCACCTTGCCCCCGCGTCGTTCCACAGCTTCCTTAAAATCGCTACGGCTCTCAAAAGTCTCAAGGCTTCCCGTCACCACAAACGTCATGCCCTTCAGGTTCTGTTCCTCTTCCACTTTCTCTACCGTGATATGAACCTCTTTTAACAGTGATTCCAGTTCCGCTCTGTTATCCTCATCCCGGAAATGCGATACAAAGGCATCGGCGATCACCTCACCGATCCCGTCAATCTCGCTTAAACGCTCTCTGTCCGCCGCCAGCATCTCTTCCAGGTCATCGTCAAAGAAACGGCACAGCATCTTTGCATTGGAAAGTCCGATATTGGCAATTCCAAGGCTGTAGATCAGTCTGGGCAGTGTCGTGTTCCTTGCCTTCTCGATACTGTCCATGAGATTCCTGTAGGACTTCTCTCCGAATCCCTCCATCTCCACAATACTGTCATGATACCTGTCCAAATGAAAGATATCGCCGTAACGATGCAAAAATCCGGCGGCAATGAATTTCTCCAGAGTTGCCTCGGACAATCCGTCGATATTCAAGGCGTCACGGCTCACTATCAACGCAAAACCCTTGATCTTCTTCGCCTCGCATTTGGGATTCGTGCAGTAGAGCATCTCAACCTCGTTTGCTCTCTCGATCCTTGTTTCCCCGCCGCACACCGGACAATGCTCCGGCGGTTGAATAGTCCCGCTCCCGGTAAGATTCTCATTGATCTGCGGAATGATCATATTCGCCTTATACACGGTGATCCGGTCTCCGACACCAAGGCGGAGCGTGCGCACAATACTCACGTTATGGACAGATGCCCTGCTGACCGTAGTTCCCTCCAGTTCCACCGGTTCAAATACAGCGACCGGATTGATCAGCCCTGTCCGGCTGGCGCTCCACTCCACCTCTTTGAGCGTCGTTTCCGCCAGTTCATCCGCCCATTTAAACGCAATGGAATCTCTCGGGAATTTTGCGGTACTCCCGAGGCTCCTGCTGTACGTCAGATCATCATAACTGAGCACGAGTCCGTCGGACGGCACCTCATATGTCCGGATCTCCTTTTCAAACCACGCGACAGCATCGAGAATCGTCTCCTCCGTCACACGCTTGTATCCCACAATATCAAAGCCTTGTTCCTTCAGGAACAAAAGTTGCTTCTCTCTGGAATTCCCAAAATCAACGCCGTCGGCACGCACGAGCGAAAACGCATAAAAACGCACACTGCGCTTTGCCGTGATCTCATTATTCAACTGTCGCACCGACCCGCTGCACAGATTTCTGGGATTTTTGTATTTTGCCTCTGCCTCGCCGAGTTCACTGTTGATCCGCTCAAAATCGGGATATGTGATCACCGCTTCCCCGCGCAGCACAAGTTCCCCCTGATACGCGATATGAAGCGGAATATTGCGGAAAGTCCGGGCATTGTTTGTCACAACCTCCCCGATTTCGCCGTTTCCGCGCGTTACCGCTTTTGCAAGTTTTCCGTCCCGGTACTGAAGAACGATCGTCAAACCGTCCAGTTTCCAACTCAAAATTGCAGGATTACCCTTCAAAAACGCCTTTAATTCAGCTCTTTCCTTCGTTTTGCCAAGGGAGAGCATCGGGCGCTCATGCGCCTCCTTCGGGAGTTCCTCCACTGCTTCATAGCCCACATGGATCGTTGGGCTGTTGGCGAGAACGATCCCCGTCTCCGCCTCAAGCTGTTCCAGTCGTTCATATAATCTGTCATATTCCAGATTGCTCATCATTTCCTCGTCCTTGGCATAATACGCCTCCGACGCCGCATTCAATTTCTCAACAAGCTCCCGCATCTCAGTCTGTCTCTGATCCATGCTGCACCATCCCTGTCATCTGATATAATTTTTGTAACTCCTCACGGTCAAGTTCCCGATATTCTCCCGGAGCAAGTCCGTCCAGTGTCACGGACAATACCCGCACCCGCTTTAACGCTGTGACATCAAACCCAAGTTCCCGACACATCCTCCGGATCTGCCTGTTCAGTCCCTGTGTCAGAACAATCCGGAACGTATTCCTGTCAATCTGTTCCACCGTGCAAGGTCTGGTCGTCACGTCCAGCTCCTTAAGATATACCCCGCCCGACATCTTTTGAAGAAACTCCTCTGTCAGAGTCTGTTTCGTCCTGACACGGTACTCCTTCTCATGCTTTTCCGAAGCTTTCATCATACGCCGGATCAGTTCCCCGTCGTTCGACAAAAGCAACAGCCCTTCCGAATCCTTATCGAGCCTTCCCGCATACGTGACCCGCACAGGATACCCGATCTCTTCCGTCACAGTTTTCTCCGCATACTTATCCCGCTCCGTACAGGTGACTCCCACCGGCTTGTAATAGGCGAGAACGATCTTTTGATTCCTGCCGCTTAAGATCTTCCCCTGAACCGCAATCGTCTCCATTCCCGTAACCCGCTCACCCATGACAGCTGTGCGACCGTCAACCGTCACCTTTCCGGAGGCAATGAGCTTATCACCGTCACGTCTGGAACAAACGCCGCATTCTGCCAGATATTTATTCAATCTCACCGTTTCCTGATTTTTTTCCATAACCATACTCCTACGGTTCCATCAGGAAGAGCTTCCTGTATAGATTTGCCGCGATCAGAGCATGTCCCCTCTCATCAGGATGCAGTCCATCCACCAGATAGGATGCCCGCATGCTGGCAAAATCAAGTTCCGGTTCCTCAAAAAGATCAATGACGGGAATGCCGTAAAATGCAGCCATCTCATGAATGGCAGCCACATACTGATTCAAATGTGCCCCCTGCTTGTTTTTGCGCAGATACCCCACACGTCTGAGCGGTGTCACAAAAACAATCTGTGCATCCGGATACATCTGTTTCAGACCGCACATCAGCATATTCAACCCACCGTAAAATGTCAACGGAGTGATCTCTCCCCTGGTTCCGAGCGGTGTACCTGCCTTGCCGCCGCCTTCGTAATCATTTGTTCCGCCAAAGACCAGGATCAGATTGGCATCCGGATCCATCAGCGGATATCTGTCGATAAATTTGTCAGGATGAATCCCGGCGATGGCAGAACCATTCCAGCCGTAATTATTTGTCTTCACGGCATTGCAGCGCTGCCCCAAAAGCGTCGCATAAATCCTGTTCTTATCGGCAACTCTGTCGCCGTATGTGATGCTGTCCCCCAGCAGATTCAGTTTAATCTCTCCCTGCAAAAGTTCCGTCCTGATACTCTGTGACGCCGGGATCTGATAACTCTCCGTCGCATCACCGGGAATATAACCGATCATTCCCCTGAAGTAGATCTGATACCATCCGTCCCTCTTGCCGATCGCGAGCGCCGGCTGACCCTTCTTCAGCACGCCAAGCGGCTGATGGGCGGTTCCGGGCAGAAGATACACCTGTGTATCTCTGCTGATGGTAAAGCAGGTACTGCACGCTTCCAACCCCACAAGCTGTCCCGTGGCAGGATCGATCTCAATGCCCTGCGGCTCCGGCACTGCCGCTGTTTCCTCTGCCTGTATCGTCTGTCCGTTTCCCAAAAAACAAGCACCTCCCAGCAAAAATCCGAGAAGGAGCGCAAATATTCCTCTTCTCATATTCCCTCCAATATTGGTATTGATATCCGATTTGTCCCGCAAAAAAATATACCCCGTTGCATATCATTTTCTATTTTACCAAAGCAAACCGTTTTTCGCAATTACTACTGGAAGGAAGCAAACGTATCTGCTATACTTACATCTTAGATTCTGAGTTTTTATCATCGGCAAAATCAGTTTGTACCAAAACACAAAATCATAACAGGAAGGGCTTTACTATGGCATTTGACGGTATCACAATCGCATGTATCACAAAAGAACTGCAAGAACGACTGACGGGAGGACGGATTTATAAAATTGCCCAGCCGGAAGCGGATGAACTTCTGATCACTGTCCGGAGCGGCAACGGACAATACCGTCTCTTTCTGTCCGCCAATGCCTCCCTGCCCCTTGTCTATCTGGTGGATGAAAACAAGCCGAGCCCTATGACTGCACCGAATTTCTGTATGCTCCTGCGCAAGCATATCCAGAACGGAAGAATCACCGCGATCACACAGCCCGGATTGGAACGGATCATCCGGATCGATATCGAACACTTGAATGAGATGGGTGACCTGTGCAGCAAATCACTCTATGTGGAAATCATGGGGAAACACAGCAACATTATTTTCTGTGATGACAGCCTTCAGATCATCGACAGCATCAAACATGTGTCGGGTATGGTCAGTTCTGTCCGCGAAGTATTGCCCGGACGGACTTATTTTATTCCGCAGACACAGGAAAAATCGGATCCTCTGTCCGCAGAAGAAAAATCGTTTGGCATACAAATCTCCGCGAAAGCGCTGCCCGTATTCAAATCACTCTATATGACATACACAGGACTCTCACCGGTGATCGCACACGAGCTATGCTTCCGCGCAGGTATCGACTCCGACAAGCCTGCCCAGTCTCTTGACAGCGATGAGCTCACCGCTTTGTGGGATATCTTTTCTTCCGTCATGCAGCAGATAAAATCGGGTGTTTTCTCCCCGAATATGGTCTATGAAAGCCACTCGCCTTCAGAGTATGCCTGCATCCCGCTCACCATGTATACGCAGGATGAGACGACGCCATTCGACTCTCCCTCCGATCTCCTGCATAAATTTTATGCCGAGAAGAACACCATCACCCGGATCCGTCAGAAATCTTCCGACCTGCGCCGGATCGTCCAGACTGCCCTTGAGCGCAATATCAAGAAATATGACCTGCAGTGCCGACAGATGAAAGACACCGAAAAACGCGATACTTACAAAGTATACGGCGAACTTCTGAACACCTACGGCTACAATGCCGAACCCGGAAGCAGATCCATGGAGGCACTCAATTACTACACAAATGAGATGATCACCATCCCGCTGGATCCGCAGCTGACTCCGTCGGAAAACGCCAAGAAATATTTTGACAAATACTGTAAAATGAAACGGACCTTTGAAGCACTCGAGGATCTGACCGCACAGGTGAAGGCTGAGATCGACCATCTGGAGTCCATCGCAACCTCTCTGGATATTGCCCTGAAGGAATCTGATCTGGTGCAGATCAAGGAGGAGCTGATCGAGAGCGGCTATATCCGCAGAAAAGGCGGGACGAAAAAGCCGAAGATCACCAGCCAGCCCTTTCATTACAGAAGCAGTGACGGCTACGACATCTATGTGGGCAAAAACAATTATCAGAATGATGAACTGACCTTCCGTTTTGCCTCGGGAAACGACTGGTGGTTCCACGCCAAAGGAATCCCGGGGTCTCATGTCGTCCTGCGTTCAGGCGGTCAGACCGATCTCCCCGACCGTGCCTTTGAGGAGGCCGGAAAGCTTGCCGCCTACTATTCCAAAGGCAGGGGGCCGCAGAAAATTGAGATTGACTACACCCTCAAAAAGAACGTGAAAAAACCGGGTGGCAGTGCACCCGGCTTTGTCGTATACTATACCAACTATTCTCTCGTGATCGATTCCGATATCTCTTCGCTGACGCTCTTATCCGATTAACCAGTCATACATCTCCTGGTATTTTTCTGCGGAAACATGCCAGGAGAAATCTTTTGCCATCGCGCGGTCAATAATCTTGTTCCACTCACGTTTCTTATCATAATAGATCCTCTCGGCGTACCGGATCGCAGATAACATCTCATGCGCATTATAATTGGAGAAACTGAAGCCTGTTCCCGTACTCTCATACTCATTGTAAGGCTCAACCGTATCGCGAAGTCCGCCTGTCTCCCTCACGATCGGCACCGTTCCGTAATGAAGCGCAATCAGCTGGCTCAAGCCGCACGGCTCGAACAGAGACGGCATCAGGAATGCATCGCATCCCGCATAAATCTTGTGGGACATCTCCTCAGAATAATAGATATTGGCAGAAACCTTTCCGGCATATTTCCAGTCATAATGGCGGAACATATTCTCATACTGCTCCTCACCCGTGCCGAGCACGACAAGCTGGATCGCGTCCCCGCAGAGTTCATCCATCATATAAGCGACAAGATCGAATCCCTTTTGATCAGTCAGTCTGGATACCACACCGATCATGAACTTCCTGTCATCTTCCTCAAGTCCAAGTTCTTTCTGAAGTGCACGCTTGTTCTTGATCTTCTCTTTGCGGAAGTTGATGGCATTATAACGGTATGGCAGGAAACGATCCGTCTCCGGATTGTATTCCTCATAATCAATTCCGTTCACGATACCGCGAAGACTTCCGCTCCTGGCACAGAGCAGACCATTCAGCCCTTCTCCGTAAAAGTCTGTCTTGATCTCCTCCGCGTATGTAGCACTGACTGTCGTGATCGCATCTGCATAGACAAGTCCGCCTTTCAGCATATTGGCATCCTTATAGCACTCCAGTTTATCCGGCGTAAAGAAATAATCCGGCAGTCCTGTGATATGCTTCACCGTCTTGACATCCCATTTTCCCTGAAACTTCAGGTTATGGATCGTCATCACAGTCTTGATGCCGCGGTAAAACTCTCCACCCTGAAATCTCTCTTTCAGATAAACGGGAACCAGTCCGGTCTGCCAGTCATGACAGTGGATCAGATCCGGCCGGAAGTCTACGGTCGGCAGGATGGAAAGCAGCGCCTTGCAGAAAAATGCAAATTTCGTGATCTCCCACAGTCCGTCATCACTGTAAGGTCTCCCACCGTTAAAATAAAATTCATTATCAATAAAATAGAACGTGATTCCTGACACTTCCGCTGTCAGGACACCGACATACTCACTCTTGTAATTGAAATCCATATAAAAGTGAGTCACATACTGCATCTTGTCTTTCATTTCCTGTCTCATACAGGCATATTTCGGCATAACCACCCTGACATCAAAATAACGCTTATCAATACATTTCGGCAGGGAACCTATCACATCGGCAAGACCGCCCGTCTTAATAAAAGGGACACCCTCCGATGCGGCAAAAAGAATCTTTTTCATGCGAAAACCCTCCTGATTTATTCGAATGAAACATTTATAATTCTTATTGTATCACATTTTGGGTGTCCATAAAAGACTAATTTCTGTACTGAAGACGGATTTTATCCGCGATCAGAGCAATAAACTCCGAGTTGGTCGGCTTTCCCTTTCCGGTGTTGATCGTATAACCGAACAGACTGTCCAGTGTTTCCATCTTACCGCGGTTCCAAGCCACTTCGATCGCATGGCGTATTGCACGCTCCACCCGGCTGGAAGTTGTCTGGAACTTCTTGGCGATCGTCGGATACAGGATCTTTGTGATGGAATTGAGCATCTCAACATCTTCAACAGACATCATGATTGCTTCACGCAGATACTGATATCCTTTGATATGTGCCGGCACACCGATCTCATGGATCATATCCGTCACGTCCTTCTCCAGATCTCTCTCCTGTCTTCCTTCTGTTATCGCCTTGTTTACCGTATTTTGAAATCCTGTCCTGGGTACTGTTATCATAATTTGAAATTCTTTATCTGTGCGGATCAAATCGGAAAGTAATCTGAAAACCTGTTCATTATCCTTGGTAGCCGAAACACTGAGCTGCTCCATAATTGACCTCCATTCTTCGTTTTCCTTTTTTCTCTTACAAGAATCGTTCTTTTGTATTATAGAGTGGTGTCAATTTATGTTCAACTGTCAAGTGTCGCGCAAAGCCCCTTAAACCAACATTTTCCCGCCTTACAGACGATTTTCCAGATCCTCTAACGACTCATAGCCATACAATACCGCCGTATTTGACAGCGTCATGATCGCCAGATTCTTCCCCTGTCTGCACAGTTCGGTGATGAAGCGCCCGTATAATTCGAGCGTCCTGTCGGAATAAGTAGATAACTCTCCGCGCAGATACGTCTCATAAGAAGTATTCCACAACGAATCTTCACTGGTATGGATGCTTCTCGCATTCGATGCTGCCTTCGGATATTTTTCCGCACACTCCTCCATAAAGCCGACCTGTATCTTGACGATCTCCTCTATGATCTGCTTCTTATCCGCCGGGATCTCCGGGAGCGAGGCCTTAATCTGCGCATACTCCTCCGGTGCGGTGCTTTCCATCATTCTGGCATATTTCTCCGTGATCAGATTCCAGCCTCTCTCATTTGCACGTTCGAAATCATCAATAAAGCTCTGCAGCATCGGAATCGTCCATGTCATGTACTGACTCTTACGCATAATGGAGAAGGTGTTCCAGTCATCCTGACAGTCCGCCCTGCCGCCACGGTTCTCCGTCTTGTCAAAAGCGTGCCACTCGAGAAGCACCAGTTTCCGGATCAGACCGTTCTTGATGGTCGTATCTTCATGATCCTTCTGACCGATACTGTGCAGGATATTGTCTGTATGGTGATCGAGATAGTTGTCCTCCCCTGCCGTCAGACTCTGCTTCTTCATCTCATCGATGATATGTGCCACAATGATCTCAATGATCTGCGGAATCCTCTCATCATCCACCATCATGTCCGCAATCGCGTTCAGAATATCCCCGATCACCGGAAGGATCGGCAGCTTCTCCATTCCTCGGTGCATCCATTTATAGAAAGGAGCATACCGTCTGTTTAACAGATAGACCATCTGCATCGTGTGCTTCTCAAACTCCGCAAGTGCAACCTGCGCCGCAACCTTATCTCCTCTGCCGAGCATCCTTCCGTAATTATACTGCCCGGACTGTGCCATCAGTGCGGCCTCTCTGGCGATCTTCTTGACCCGCACTTCCTCCGGGTAATGTGCCGATAGCCCTCTCCGGATCCTTGTGAACTCTCCCAAATCGTCCCGAAACACTTTGCCGTTTGTCGCAGAGAGAAGCTGATAATCCTCCAGATACAACCACTGGTTCTGTGTTGCCGGCACATCTTTCATGCCGATGAGCCTCTCATAAAATTCTCCGATACGGAATACGCCCACGCGCTTCGGTGCTTTTCCTGAAACATATCTGGTCACTCCCATATAGGTGGTCGGGAGTTTATCATATTCTTTCTGAAGCGCCTCTCCGATCTCATCATAGACCGGATCTGTCAGCCACAGACAAAAGCCCGGTCCGAAATCATGGTCTCTCGATACCTCATCATCGAATCCGAGACACTCTGACCCTTCCCCGACCAGTCCTGCAGCAATGCTTCCCTGATACTCCGGGAATTTCTCCCGGATCATCGGTTCTCCGTACTCTTTGTAAAATGCCTCGCACAGTTCCATTCCGCTGTCAAAATGCGCGACCGCCGCCGGCATCTGTCTCATCTGTGACCGCACGGCGTCAAGGTTCTGCTTCACGATCTCATACGCCTGGGATTTCCCGGTATTTTTCTCAATCTCACGAAGCGCCATCTCATAATATCTGGCAGACTCAGACAGATTTCCCGCCATATACTGTGCCTCTCCCATCGCAGAAAGCGCAGCGCTGTAATGGAAATCTTTCTCCTCATCGGCCTCAAAAATCGCAAAGGCAGCCTCAAGATTTTCCATAGCTTCCTGGAACAATCCAAGTCGGAGTAAGGACATGGCCAGATTGGAATGTGTCACTGCCACTTCTATCCTTGCATCGGGATAAGTGCGCGCGATCAGAAGGGCTTTCTTCAGGCACTCACATGCTGATGCAAAATCTCCCATCTCCTGATACAAAAGGCTCAGATTATTATTCAGACTTGCAAACCGGAAATCATCAGGAGAAAGCTGCTCCTCATAAATCTTCTGCACATACCGGTAAAGTTCCATGGACTCTTCCAATTTACCTGCCGCACGATATGCATTTGCCACATTCAGCATAGATGTTGCATACGGAACGGTTCCCCGCAGATACATACCATCCAGAAGTGCTATCAGTTCCTGACAATATCTGCAACATTCGTCATAATGGCTGATATCCCGGAGCAGCCCGATCATTTCATTCAACAGCGTAATCAGGGAATCATAATCATTCTCCGCTCTCGCTTCTGCTATTTTGCGTTTCAGAAACCGCTCTGCCTGTCCAATCTGATGGGTTGCAAACAACTGATCAAGTTCCTTCAATGTTTTTTCAATTTCCATTCGTCAATCGCCTCTTTACTTTTATACATAGATCAAAACCATCCGGAAACACAAATCGTAATCATTTCTGTTTCCAAATCTATTCTATCACAATGCACAGCATTGTGTTATACTATTTTTATTCTTACATTTTTTCCCAGAAAGGACTTCTCATGAAGAAAAAAACAGGATATAAGTCAAGTTATATCTATTGCCTTTGCATACTTTTATTGCTTTTTCTTTTCGGATGCACAAATAATGACGCTCCTGTTTCGACAGATTCCGTCCCTGAACCGACAGCCGTCGATTTCCCCGAAAAAGCAAATGACAATGCTGATTCCGGGGAAGCTGCGTCTGCCTCTGGGTCGGCACTGGAAAACAAGCTCCCGGGAGAAGGATCCACCACTCCCGAAGCAATTCCCTTGGCTCCCTGGGAATCGGATAGCGATTATCTGATTACGGGAGGAGAGGTTTCCCTCGTAACAGATATCAGTTCTGTGATGGATCACGGATTCAATCAGGCTGCCTTTGAGGGAATCATGAGTTATTCCCAGGCTGCCGGGATTTCCTACTCATTTTATACTTCATCAGGCGATACCAAAGCATGCTATGATGATACCGTCATGCATGCGATCCAGAACGGTGCCCGTCTGATCGTCTCCAACGGCTCACATTTTGAGCAGACGATCGGCGAACTGCAGACACAGTATCCGGATATCCATTTTCTGATGATCAGCGGGATTCCCCGTGATGAATCGAACGCTCCCCTGCCACTTTCGCCGAACGTACACAGCATTACGTTCCATCAGGAGCAGGCAGGCTACCTCGCGGGATATATGACCGTGCTTGACGGTTACACCCGTTTTGGCTTTATCGGCGGTGAGCAGCTACCCTCTGTCACCAGATACTGTTATGGCTATCTGCAGGGGATCAATGATGCTGCTGCCTCTCTCGGCATCACGAAAGAGGTGTCCGTAAACTGCTGGTATTCCGGAACGTTTAACCCTTCCGAACAGATTGAAGCCATGGCTGACGAATGGTACGATTCCGGAACACAGATCATCTTTTCCTGCGGCGGCTCCATCTATGAGTCCATTCTTCCCCCTGCGGAAAAACATGACGGTATGCTGATCGGTGTGGATGTCGATCAGAGTGATCTCTCACCACGTTTTCTCACCTCTGCGATAGACGGGATCCAGCGGGCCATCATCATTGCTCTGGACAACTATTATGCCGCCGGAAACCAGTGGGATTCCACACAGGCAGGTCAGATCCTTAACTACGGTGCAAAACAGAAATGCGTGGAACTCCCCATTTCCAATGAAGCATGGCGTTTCAGCAAAGCTTCCCTGAATGATTATGACAATCTGCTCAGACGCATGAGAAATGATGAAATCATCGTTTCCGAAGACATCAATACACACCCGAAAACCGCAATCACAGTAAACTGGACGGAGGAATAGCATGACAAAACACTTAAAATACTTTTCCCCTGTTCTCCTGTTTGCCGGATTATGCTTATTTTTCACGGGCTGTGGCAAAAATGTGATCACAACAACAGAAAACACCGAAAATGCTGCTGTTTTGTCCGAAACGGAGTCTCTGCCCGAAGAGCCTGTTGTCTCTCTTACTAAGCCGCAGCTTTCAACATTCGGAACCGTGCACTCCTGTACGATCAACGAAGACAAAGAATATGTTGAAATGTCCCTGTCACTGCCACAGATCCCGGCAAGTGATGATGATCTGATCTACCTTTATGCATTTGAAATCTATGAGTCTGAACATGATTTTCACAAAGTGCCAATCATGCGTACCGAAAAGGCAACCGACTGTACTATTACATGGCCCTATGCTGACGGACATCTCTACCAGGAATTTGTTCCCGCTGTCCTGCTTCACGGAGAATATGTTCCGATTGCAACAGGCTCCTATATCACCAATCCGGAAATGCTTGCCGAGAATCAACTTCCCTTTCCAGAAAAGGAATCCAAAAAGGGACTTCTGCTGGATCCTGCAATGTTAACCTCGGAAAAACTGACGGATTTAGATGTAAAATATGCACTTTATAACATTCCGCTCTCTATGCTTATGGGAGAAACAACCGATCCGACCTTTCCGACCGTTGAGTACGGGTTCCGCGGCAGAACATACTATTTTAACGGTGCTACGGTATCCTTTTACGATACACTTTTCAACTATCTGACAAGTATGGACATGACCACAACCGCGATCATCCTAAATGACTGGGACGAAGATTATACGGAAATGATCCACCCTCTTGCCCGTGAACAAAAGAAAGGGGCGTATTACTATGCCCTGAACACCGCGGAGGAAGAAGGCTGCCGCCGTGTCGAGGCCGCCGCCTCTTTCCTCGCTTCACGTTATGCATCCGGAGAACACGGAACCGTATCCGGCTGGGTGATCGCCAACGAAATCAACCAACACCGGATCTGGAACTATATGGACACCGATGATGTTTCTTATTATGGCGCAGAATTCGAAAAGTCCATGCGTATTTTCTATAACGCGATCAAAAGCAGATCTGCCAATGCCCGCATTTACTTCAGCGTAGATCATGCCTGGAACACAAACGACGGATCCGAATCCGATTATTTTAACGCCAAAGACGTTGTCAAAGCCATAAACGATGCCGCCTGTGCCAAGGGTAACTACGACTGGGGTCTGGCACTGCATCCATACCCCGATCCGCTCACGCGTGTTAACTACTGGACCGGAGAATATGACAAAACGATGGATTCTCCCCTTCTGACCGTTATGAATCTGAATGTCGTCACAGACTTTCTCTGTCAGGAAGAATATCTGGACAGAGAAGGAAATGTGCGGAATATGACGATAACGGAGCTCGGCTTTTCCTCCGCCACCGGCGAGAAACTGCAGGCTGCGGCATTTGCCTACTGTTACTATATCGTTGATGCCAATCCTTATATCAATGCCTTTATGATGAACCGGCAGACGGACGCATGGGAGGAGCTGCGTCAGGGACTTGCCTTCGGAATCTATGACACAGATCAGGATCCCAAATATATCTATGATGTTTTCAAATACATCGATACAGACCAAGCCTCAGAATACACCGATTTCATGCTGAAGATCCTCGGTGCCGAGTCTCTTGAGGAAGCACTCAGCTGGGCACAATAAAGGCTGCCAATGATAAGGCAGCCTCACGGTCGTCAACAGGATTTGTTCTTTCTGTTGGCGGCTTTATTTATTTTTGCGATCTGTTTGAATTTTTCTTTTTTTTGTTCCAGATATCCCGATCTTTCATTTGCATAAGCCTCTTCATTCATTAATCTCCGGTAATCATTCCAGCGCCTCTGAGACAGTTTTCCCTCTCTGATCGCCTCATAGACGGCACATCCCGGCTCACTGGTATGGGTGCAGTCCGCAAAACGGCATTTCCCCAGGAACTGCTCCACATCAGAAAAAGTTTTGCCAAGTCCTTCCTGTGCATCCCACATTCCAAGTTCCCGCATCCCCGGTGTGTCAATGAGCATGCAGCCGTTCTCAAGCCTGATCAATTCCCTGCGTGTTGTGGTATGTCTTCCTCTGTCATCCTCTCTGATCTCCCTCGTTGCCAGGAGTTCCTTTCCCGTCAGCCTGTTGATCAGAGTCGATTTCCCCACACCGGAGGATCCAATCAGTGCAACCGTCTTCCCTTCCTTCAGATACGGTTGCAGTTCCTCATACCCATCCCCCTCAAGAGATGTCGTTACGAGCACATCCACTCCCGGAGCTGTCGCTTCCACCGCCATCAGTTTATCTGTCAGATCCTGACAGAGATCCAGCTTTGTGAGCACAACCACCGGAACGGCACCGCTCTCCCATGCAAGTGCCAGATAGCGCTCCAGTCTGCGCAGATTAAAATCCGCATTCAGGGACATACAGATAAATACCGTATCGATATTGGATGCCACGAGCTGTTCTTCCCAGCTCTTTCCGGCAGCCTTGCGCACGAATACACTTTTCCTCGGCAGAATCCCTGTGATTACAGCGTCTCCCTCATCTTGACTGTATCGGTCAACTTCAACATAATCACCGACTGTCGGGAAATCCATCGGTCCGGAAGAATCATATCGCATTCTGCCGGATACTCTTGCGAACAGTTCTCCTGCCTCTCCCTCAATGCGGTAGATATCCCTGGATTGCGAGATGACTCTCGCCCGGTAACTTCCTTCACTCATGTTCTGTCTCCTCTCCGATTTTCTCCAAAGGAAATGGTGGCTGCGCCATAGGTCTCACAGCGATACTGAGTAATTTTGCCTGATTGTCGTCTGCCGCAATCCGATTGGCATTCAGATGACCACATCGCACACAGCGATGGATCAGCGCCCATTCCCGGTTCTTTTTTACCCAGATTCCCACCGGCTCCATGATTCCTCCGCAATCTGCAGCTCTGTCGCCCGGCAGATCGTCCACATGGACGCTGCTTAAGCAGTACGGGCAATGATTCCTGTGATCGCTTCCCGCTCCCTCCGGCATCACCAGACGCCCGCACGTTTTACATATAAACTGTTCACTGCATGGATGGTCCTGATAATAGGATCTGATTCTGCTCATCGTATCACATACCTCTCTTCAAATACTTTCAAATGCGTTTGCAGCATCTGCCTGATCTGCTCCTTATTCTTCGCACCGTCATAAAGCCCCATCATCAGATACGCCGGCCCGTAAAACTCGCAGGCAACAGCTGCAGGCTCTCCCACACGCATTTTCCCCGCACTCATCTGTTCCCTGAAAAAATCCGTAATATAATCAATCACACCGCCGCCCACATAATCATGATGGAGTGCTGCCATCTCTTCACTCCGATACTGCTCGATCGTCAGCATCCTGCGAAACGGAGCCGCAAAGGAGTCTTCCGTCCAATAGTCAAACTGAGCCTCAAGGAACCGGATCATACTGATGAGCTCGCTTTCCCGATAATCTTCCGGTGTCTCACGGAAGGTATCCTCCGGCACCTCATATTCCTGTGCCCTGATCCTGTCATTTTCCCGCATCTGCTCTATAATACTCTCCAGAATATCCTGCTTGTCTCTATAATGTCTGTACAGTGCACCCTTCGTCATTCCCATACAGCCTGCGATATCTGATACAGACACCGCTTCAAAGCCTCGCTTTTCAAACAGGCGTAACGCTTCCACCAGAATACGTTCCTTTGTTTTCATAGATCCTCCATCGCATAATCATTATACAAAAATGCCAGTTTCCAAGCGTTATTTCATACCGTGCAAAAAATAAACGGTCGTTTACTTTTTCTATTATTGTAAACGACCGTTCACATTGTCAACTTTTTCTTATATTAATATTTCAGGGGCTTATTTCAATGCTGCAAACCCTTTCTCCAGATCAGCAATGATATCATCGATATGCTCTGTTCCGATGGAGAGACGGATCGTATTCTGCTTGATTCCCTGATCAGCCAACTCTTCAGCTGTCAGCTGAGAATGTGTGGTGGTCGCAGGATGGATCACCAGGCTCTTCACATCTGCCACATTGGCAAGCAGTGAGAAGATCTCAAGATTGTCGATAAACTTATGTGCTTCCTCTTGACCTCCCTTAACCTCAAATGTAAAGATGCTCGCACCTCCGTTCGGGAAATACTTCTCATACAGCTCATGATCCGGATGATCCGGCAGAGACGGATGATTGACATGCTCCACAAGCGGATGCTTTGACAGATACTCCACAACCTTCTTGGTATTCTCCGCATGTCTGTCCAGACGCAGCGACAATGTCTCAACACCCTGCAGCAGAAGGAATGCATTAAAAGGTGAGATCGCAGCTCCCGTATCACGCAAAATAATTGCTCTGATGTAAGTAACAAAAGCGGCCGGTCCTGCCGCATCCACGAAGGATACGCCATGATAGCTGGGATTTGCATCCGCGATATTACCGTATTTTCCGCTTGCCTTCCAGTCAAATTTACCGGAATCCACAATGATACCGCCCAGTGTCGTTCCGTGTCCACCGATAAACTTCGTGGCGGAATGTACAACGATATCTGCACCGTGCTCGATTGGACGGATCAGATAAGGTGTTCCGAACGTATTGTCGATCACAAGAGGAAGTCCGTGCTTGTGGGCAATCTCAGCAATCGCATCAATGTCCGGAATATCACTGTTGGGATTTCCCAAAGTCTCCAGATAAACCGCCTTGGTATTCGGTTTGATGGCTGCCTCCACCTCATTCAGATTATGTGCATCGACAAAAGTGGTCTCCACACCATACTGGGGAAGCGTGTGCGCCAGCAGATTATAGGTACCGCCGTATATCGTCTTCTGTGCAACAATGTGATCGCCCTGCTGTGCGAGCGCCTGAATCGTATAAGTAATCGCTGCTGCTCCGGAAGCCACAGCCAGCGCTGCTACGCCGCCCTCAAGTGCTGCGATCCTCTTCTCAAACACGTCCTGTGTGGAATTGGTCAGTCTTCCGTAAATATTCCCTGCATCAGACAGATTGAAACGTGCAGCCGCATGGGCTGAATTTTTGAAGACATAAGATGTCGTCTGATAGATCGGCACTGCTCTGGAATCGGTAGCCGGATCCGGCTGTTCCTGTCCTACGTGAAGTTGGAGTGTTTCAAACTTATAATTGCTCATTGGTATGTCCCCCTCTCAGGTATTTTAATTGGTTTCAGCATCGCCTGATCTTTCATTACTTTCAGCGCCGCTTTATTTTCTTAGGTGTCATTATATCCTGTATTTCCTACCATGTCAATAGGTTTTGTTAGATTTTTTATTTTCCTTTATCCGCACATTCCGTCATGAGCGATTCTATACGCTTTCCCTCGTCGTAATATGCTTTCATCTGACGGGTTGTCACCCATTCTTCCAGCTTAAGCTGTTTCTCCCCGACATCTCCCCAGTTGTCGATCACTTCATCAAAATCCGGCAGTTTATATTTTAATCCTACACTGAAGTATTCTCCGTACGATACCATGACAAACGCAACTTTCTCCCAGTTGTAGGAATCATCCGCATCGATCGTGAGGATTCCGGGCTCTTTCTCATCCGACTCCACCTGTGCCGTGATATATTTAAAATAATCTATCCCATCTGCATGACGATAAGAATAGGTCACACCGCTGTCTGTCATCACGCAAAGCTCCTCATCTCCCTCACGGTACGATATTGACACTTCGCCAAACTCTTTTTTCAGAAACCGCTCTGTCTCCTCTTTGTGATCCATCACATAATCGACATATTGCGGTCGCGACTCCCCAAAATAAGAACCGCAGCCGGACAGGAGTCCCACCAGGACACAGATCAGCGCAAGCCAAATCTTTCCTTTTCTGTTGTTTCCGGCTGTGCCGATCTCTTTCATGATTTCCTATTTCCTCTCTTCTCCGCTTTTTTCAGACAGATCAGACAAGTTGGAACGATGTATAAGCAGGCAGACAGCCATGCACTCTGATCCGCAAAACAGATGGCCTGATAGGCATAAATCGGAACGAAGATCAGGCTGACCGCGGTACGCGCCACCATCTCCACCACACCGCTGAAAATCGCCGGGACCGGATATCCGATTCCCTGGGTTGCCATCCGAAATACATTCAGGATACCGAGCGACCAGAAGAAATATCCCATGCACCGCAAATATCTGGCGGAGGCATCGAGTACCGCCGTCTCAGTTGTGGAGATAAACAGAAGTGAAAATGTCCTGCCGCCGATAATCATAACAATCCCGGCCACCAGACCATACCCCACGCCGATCAGAACCCCGTCCCTGATACCTTTCCGGATCCGGTCATACTTCCCTGCTCCCAGATTCTGTCCGCAGAACGTGGACACCGCGGTTGCAATGGCATCAAACGGACACATGATAAACTGCTTAATGCGCGCTCCTGCCGTAAAGCCGGACACATATATGCTTCCAAGACTGTTATTTGCCGACTGCATCACCATACTGCCGATCGCCGTGATGGAGAACTGAAGTCCCATCGGCAGTGCCATTCCAAGCAGCACCGCAAACTTATGCGACTCCATCATCCGCTCCTCTTTCTTCGGATGCAGCATTTTATATTTTTTCAGAATATATCCAAAACAGAGAACACCGCTGATCGCCTGCGCCGAGATTGTGGCAATCGCAGCTCCTGCGCATCCCCATTTGAACCCTGTGATACAGAGCAAATCGAGCAAAACATTCATAACCGTTGAAAAAGCAAGAAACAGAAACGGCGTCCTGCTGTCTCCCACGGCGCGCAGAACAGATGCCTGAAAATTATAGAGGATTACAAACGGAATGCCCAGAAACACGATAGACAGATACGCATAAGCATTCTCATAAATATTCTGCGGTGTGGCGAGCAGCCGTAAAATCTGATGGCAGAGCAGATAGCAGACTGTCATGAGCAAGACGGAGGTTACTGCCGCAATCAGAATCCCGTGAAAGATATATTTTCGCATCGCTTTGTGATCTCCCGCCCCAAAACGTTGGGCAACCGGAATCCCGAGCCCGCAGCAGCTTCCCATGCAGAATCCCATGACAAGAAACTGCACACTGCTGGATGCGCCGACACTTGCAAGCGCATCCGCTCCGAGATACTGACCGACGATCGCCGCATCGATCATATAATAAGTCTGCTGCAGCAGATTTCCCAGCAATAATGGCAATGCAAACCGCACGATCAGCTTCAGCGGATTCCCCTGCGTCATATTTTCCGACATACCGATCCCACCTTCTTCTCTCTTCCGTTAAAAATATTAAGACACAATATTGTGTATCCACGCACCTTTTTTGACCAATACCAGACCAAAGATCGTTTTGATCGTATCCGAAAACTGTACCGCAATGAAAATGCCCATGATCGGCATTGCCGTAAAACGGCTTAAACAAAATGCCACCATCACATTCACACACCATAAGAACACACCGTCAAACAGAAATGCGATCCACGTCTTCCCACCGGATCTCAACGTGAAATACAACGTATTCAGCAGTGCATTCTGCGGCACAAACACCGCCGTCGCAATAATCAGGAGCCTTGCAAGACTTCTGGCCTCCTCCGTCGTATTATACAGTCTCGGGAAAAGCGGTGCCGACAATATCATCATAACCGCAACTCCGATACAGAGAAGAACGGAAAAGACGATCATCTTCGTATCGGTGTCTCGCGCCTCCTCAAATTTACCGGCGCCGAGAAGTTGTCCCACAATGATCGCAACCGATTCTCCCATTGCAATGAACACAATGTTGAACAGATTCCCGATTGTATTGGCAATGTTCAGCGCTGCCACGACCACAAAGCCGCGGTAAGAATAACACTGTGCCAGCATCGCCATACCGGAAGACCAGAGCGTCTCATTGACCAGAAGCGGCATTCCCGTCACCAGAATCTTCCAAACCAAAGGCAGCGGAATCCTCATGCTGTGATACAGTCCCACCACATACGGATTCTCCGCAGCATGAGAATGCGTCCAATACACAATGATTGCCACTTCCACAAACCGTGAGATGACCGTCGCCCACGCAGCACCTCTCACACCCATCGCCGGTGCCCCGAACTTCCCGTAGATCAGAATATAGTTAAACACAAGATTCACGACTACCGCCGCGATCCCGGCCCTCATGGGAACCACTGTCTGCCCGCTCTCACGCAGCGTACTGGAATACACCTGCGATATCATAAAGGGCGGAAGCCCGATCAGCATGACACTCAGATACTGTTTTCCGTAATCCATTGCCGCGGCAATACTCTCCGCACCGCCCTCTCCCTGCAGATACATCCCGATCAGATTTTGACCGGAGGTCAGGAAAAGCGCTATCGTTCCCATTGTGATCAGAAAAACCATCCACAGTTTAAAGCGTACCGTATAGCGGACGCCTTCCTCATTATTCTGGCCGAAATACTGTGCCGTAAAAATCCCGGCACCGGAAACGCCTCCGAAAATGCAGAGACTGTAAACCATCAAAAGCTGATTGACGATCGCTACACCGGACATCTGTTCCGTGCCCACACGGCCGATCATAATATTGTCCAATAAATTCACAAAATTCGTGATACCGTTCTGTATCATGATTGGCACCGCAATTCCGAGCACCATCACATAAAAGGCTTTGTCACCAAACAGCTTGTGACGCAGCCCCGTCTTTTTTGTCTGTTCCATTTTTCTATTCCTCATCTACTCAGACTGCGCAAGTCCGATTCCGCGCTGTACCATCAGAAGTTCCTCCATGGCAATACAGTTGGGGATCAGGGAATGCTCTACCAGCCGTATGCACTCCTCCAGATCAAACCATCTGACCTCCGACACTTCCTCTGTCTGCAGCACAAACTCTTCCGGCTCTCTGTCCAGCCATAAAATATATACATTACTAACCTGATTGTCAACAAATTGTTTCCCGTGGAAAACTTCATCATAGCGGATTCTTCTCTGCCCGCACAGCAAAAGTTCTTCTGCCTTCGCAGACACACCCAGTTCCTCCTGTAACTCCCTGAGCGCCGACGGAATATAATCCACCCCTGCCGGAATATGCCCCGCACTGGAAATGTCATAGACGCCGGGGTGGGAATCCTTGTCGTCACTGCGCTTTTGCAGCAGGATCTGGACAGCTCCGACCTTTTTGCGCAGGATCCACACATGAGCCGTGCGGTGAAGGATCCCTTCCTCATGAGCCCTGCTCCTCTCCACCGTCCGTCCCGTCGGTCTGCCCTGTTCATCTACAATATCAAGCACTTCCATGTCCGCATCTGTCCTCCCGTCATTTGTTCGCCCCGCATTTTTGCATATACTATAACGAGCCGACCTCAAATGCCTGATAGGCATGATCAAAATGATAACCAAGCTTCTCCGCCAATGCGACAGACCATTTATTCTGTGCATCCCAGCTCGGATACAGTCCGCGCTTCAGGCACTCTAAGATCAGTTTTGCACCGCATATGTAAGCGAATCCCCTGCGCCTGCAGTCCTCTCTGGTATCGATCTCTATCTCAATTCCTCCATTGTAAGCTGTATAGGAGGAAGCGCCCGACAGGATCTCCTGTCCCTGCATCAAAAGCACTCCCAGTCCGTGTTTCTCATAAAATTCATACCCCGGGAATACAGACACAAGATCCCTGCTCCACCT
>JALFTO010000126.1 GCA_022779165.1 Lachnospiraceae bacterium | reverse complement strand
CTTCGACATCCGAAGCCTCCATCTTGCGGACAATCATACGGATGCCCCCTCCGGTGCTTCCCCATTCGTCACTTCTCTGCTCATCTCTTCACTTCCCATGGCATCTCCCGGAAGGCGTTTCTCCTTCTCCATCCGTTCCCTTTCTGCCTGGGAAAGCCGCAGATAATCCGGCTGATGCTCCGCCGCCGTCTGATATTTTCCCTGTTTCCAGAGTTCTGCCGCATAGACGCCGAGCGCAGCCGCACTCTGCATCCTCCTGTGCGCCGGTGCAAAGGTGTACGGCACCAAGAGCAATTCTTTCAGCCTGTCTCTGAACACAGGCACGCCGTCACCGAGGAAGATCACTTCCCTGTTCTGCGCATTGCACAATGCCGCAATCTCGTCGATCATCACCGCGCATTGTTCCCGGATCACATGCAGCTCATACCCGGCATCGGGATCCGCCTGCGTCCGCGTAAACTCATACAATCCCGTATATACCTGGCTCCGCCTCGCATCCATAATGGGACATACCAGCTTGTCGGTTCCGTACATCTGCCACGCAAGACCATCCACAGTGGGAACCGGTATGACCGGTTTGCCGAGCGCCAGCCCGAGTCCCTTTGCCGTGGCGCTGCCGATCCTGAGTCCCGTGAAAGACCCGGGGCCTGCCGCCACCGCAATGGCATCTATCGTATCAAGTTTCAGCTCCGTCATCTCCCGGATCGCATCCATCATGGGGACAAGCGTCTGGGAATGCGTCTTCTTATAATTTACCGTATATTCGGCAGTCAGCCTGTCATCCTCAATCACAGCCACGGACGCCACGAGTCCGGAGCTGTCGAGTGCCAATATCTTCATCTGTTTCACCTTATTCTATGGTTATTCTCCGGTAATCAAACCCTTTTTGCAAATCTTTCTCGATCGTGATATGTCTGCAGTCCTGCGGAAGGATCTCCCCGATCAGCTCCGCCCACTCAATCAGGCAGACGCCTTCTCCGTAGAAACAATCCTCATAGCCGATCTCTTCCATCTCTTCCACATCACCGATGCGATACACATCAAAGTGATAGAACGGCATCCGTCCTTCCTCATATACCTGCAGGATCGTAAAGGTCGGGCTGTTGACCGGTTCGTCTATTCCAAGCCCTTTCGCCACGCCCTGGGTAAACACGGTTTTCCCTACTCCGAGATCTCCCGTTAATGTATAAACTTCTCCCGGCGCTGCCTGCAGACCGATCTTTTCCCCCAGTGTCCTTGTCTCCTGCGCGCTGTACGTTTCATATACTGCCGCCATAGTTACCACCTTATTTTGTATCCGTTCCGTGCCTTCACAGTTACCATCTTATCTTTACCTGATTCGGGCTCACATGCGTGGAGATCGTGCGGATCACCTCGTTTGTCAGTTCCCCCATATCTTTCCTTGCGAACAGAAACGCATTCACACGGGAAGTGTACACCACAATGCTGCTTTTGGTGGATGTCACCTTATAGATCTGTTCCCAAGGGCACACCTGTGTTGTATCCTCCTGGGATACCTCAATTCCTTCCTCAAGGAGCCGATAGCGCAGCGGCTTCTGAAAAGCCGGCGTCAGTTTTGCCTGCTTGCCTGCCTGAAACCAGAGCGTTATCGGCAGATACAACAGGATGATCGCACCGCCGACCGCAAGTGTCCACCGCCCCGTGATAAAAGCCGCCACGACAAAAGCTGCGCCAACTACACTGCCCAGAATACCTGACGGGCTGTTGTAAGTGTGGTGCAGCAAATAGTCATACAATATGGTTGCGTTTACTTTCACTTCAAAGCTTAATTCTTTCTCTTCCATTACACGTTACCTCATCAACTATATCAATTATTATACCTGAAATGAGATAAAGTGCAAGGCATTTTACTCGTGCCTGAGTGCCTCGATCGGGCTGAGTTTTGCCGCCTTTCTCGCCGGATAGATGCCGAAGAAAAGACCGACGCTGCTGGAAAATGCCGTGGCGATCAGGATCACGAACAGATTGATATCCGCCTGAAAACCGATGACCGTGCAGATGCAGACCGCGCTGCCGATCCCGATGATGATCCCCAGAATTCCGCCCACCATCGTGATGATTGCCGACTCCATCAGAAACTGCAGCATAATCGATGAAGTTCTCGCTCCAAGAGCCTTTCTGATACCGATCTCTCTGGTACGCTCCGTCACGGACACCAGCATGATGTTCATAACGCCGATTCCGCCGACCAGCAGCGAGATCGCCGCCACAAACGCCACGAAGACCGTGATATAATTCAATACGGAGTTGATCGACGCCATACTGTCGTTAAAGTCCTGAATCGAGATCAGATCCTCGCCGCGCAGGCCATATTTCGCTTCCATCAACTGGACCGCCTTCTTCGCCACTTCAGAAGAATATGTGGAATTGTCCGCGATCAGATACATCCCGTCATACTCCCCGATCCAGTAGCCAAACTCCACAAGCGCCGTCATCGGCATCTCAATCTCGATCATGCCGGTTTCCGTCAATGCGCTCGTGATCTTGGAGGCGTTATCCTTCCGGATTCCCACGATCGTCACATCCCTCGTCGCGTTATAGACCGAAACCTCCATGGTCACCCCGACCACATCCGTGCTGCCAAAGAGCTGCTTGGCAGCGCTCTCACGCAGCACACACACCATATTTCCCGTATCATAGTCCGTCTTAGTGAAATAGCTGCCCTTTATGATCGGATCCTTGGTCTGATAAACCAGATATTCATTTCCGGCACCGATCACGGCATCAAAGCTGCCTTTTCGCCCTTCTGCCGTAGCTCCCCAGATATTCCAGGCAGGAGTCACGCCCTTCACATGAGGCACCTTATCCATGATCGTCCGGAAATCCTCCTCCGTGAAGCTGACTGTGTCCTGCTCCCCTTTCTTCTGGCTGACCTCCATATAGACCACTCCGCCCGCCATATTGTCAAGCTCTGTGTTAATCTGACTCTTCACACCGTTTCCGATTGCGATCAGCATGATCACGGAAGAAATACCGATGATGATACCGAGCATGGTCAGGATCGAGCGGCCTTTATTGCCCTTTATGTTCATCAGGGCAATCTTAATATATTCGAAAATCTGAGACATACTGACCTCCCGCCTTACTGAGCGCTCTCGCTCTCATCCTCTGCAGCTCCCTCAATCAGCGGTTCTACGGCCATGCCTTCCTCAACGCCCATCGAGGAATCCGTGATCACAACATCTCCCTCGGATAACCCCTCCAGGATCTCCATCTGATCCTCAGAAGTCAGTCCCACCGTCACGGAACGCCTCTCTACCACGCCGTCGGAGATCACATAGCAGAAATCTCCCTTCTGATCCGTATTGATCGCAGCGAACGGCACCACGAGCGTATTCCTGGAGGTCTGGGCATGGATCAGGACTCTTCCCTCAATCCCCAGATAAATGCTCTTGTCCGGATTGTCGATATGTATCTGAGCGGTCACCAGTCTCGTTCCGGCATCATTTTTCTCTGCCACATGGTTGATCTTGCTGACAACACCGTCATATTTCTTGCCTGCAACGGTCACTTCCGCCTTCTGTCCTTCTGTCACTTTCTCCAGATCATATTTGGAAAGAGAGATATTGACACGGACCTTCTCGCTGCTCTCGACCGTCATCAGTTTGGAACTCTGGTCGGTGACGAATCCGTCATGCACGTTCAGTTCCGTGATCACGCCGTTAAACTCGGCTGTGATACCTTCCATCGCCTCGTCCAGATGAGCCTGTGCACGCTCCTCATTGATCTTTGTCTTCTGTGCAGCCGCTTCCAGTTCTTTCTTTTTGTATTCATTCAGGATCGCATTCTCCGCAGAACTCTGGTCTGCCTTGCGATCCGCCTTATACTCCAGCAGATCTTCCAGCTTTTCCTGTTCCCGAACAATTTGCTGTTCAATGTCAGTGAGTTCTTCGTTCAGGTCAAGCGCCTCGATCTTCTTGTCAATTTCGGCAATCTTATTCCTCACCTCATAATCGGCGCTCCACATGGAATCTGTGATCTTACCGTCCGGCTTGATCTCCATATTTACGGCAATGCCATTCTGCTGGCGGTTCAATTTATATTTTTCATTGAGCAACTCCAAACGGCGCTTTGCCTTTTCATCGGTAACATAATTTTTCAGATTATTGATGAAGTCCCTCTGTGCAACGATCATGGATTCCACATTTACAAGAGCCTCTGTCGAATCATCATAGATCTGCTGCTGCTTATTGCTCTCCGCAATGGCACTCAGATAACTGTTCTCACTGGCAGCTGCCTCAAGACTTCCCTCTCTCTGGGTAAATTCCAGATCCTCCGTATCATAAGTGAGCAGTACGTCTCCCTTCTTGACGGAATCACCCTTCTCAACGTTAACTTTCTCAACCTTGGCATTCAGAGGCGCGTAATAAACTCTGCTTTCCTCGCTCTCCACCACACCGCTGGCACTGACGATCGTCTCAACATCCCCTCTCACCACCTGTGCGGCGGGAATCTGCGGTACCTGGTTTCCCTTGCTGACCGCATTTACCGTCACGCCGGCAATGATTAACAGGACAATGCCCAGTGCGATCCATCTCTTTTTGATCTTAATCTTCTTTCCTTCTAATCCTTTGATCTTCATTATCTTATACTCCCTTACTGTCAGATGCTATTTTTCCGTCTCTGATCTTAATCACCCGCGCCGCCCGGGCTGCGATATCATTGTCATGCGTAATAACGATCACTGTGCGCCCCTCGCTGTGCAGCCCCCTTAAGATCTCCATGATCTCCTCCGTGGAGCCGGAATCCAGATTTCCCGTCGGCTCATCTGCGAGAATGATCGGAGGCGCCTGCGCGATTGCCCTTGCAATCGCAACTCTCTGCTGCTGCCCTCCGGACATCTCCGCCGGTCTGTGGCTCATTCGCTTCTCCAATCCCACCTTCTTAAGAGCTTCGACCGCAAGCTCGTGGCGTTCCTTTTTCCCGACGCCCCGGTAGATCAGGGGCAATTCCACATTCTCCAGTGCCGTCAGATTCTGGATCAGGTTGAAGCCCTGGAAAATAAATCCGATCTCCCTGTTTCGCACATCGGACAACTCATCGTCACTCATGTGCCCGACATCCTGCCCATGCAGCAGATAGCTGCCGCTGGTCGGCACATCCAGACATCCCAGCATATTCATCAATGTCGACTTTCCGGAACCGGACTGCCCGATGATCGCCACAAATTCTCTCTCGTCAATATCAAGATCTATGCCGTCAAGCGCCCGCACTTCATTCTCACCGGGATTGTAGATCTTGTGAATATCCCTTATGGTAATCAGTCCTCCCATGTATTTCCTCCCTCTGCATATGATACAATCGAGAACACCTGTCATCTCTCTATTACACAATAAAAAAACAGGCAGGAATGAACAGTCTCCGTCGCTTTCCTGCCTCATTGCTGATTTCAGCATATCGTATTTATATTAAGAAGTCTATGGGAAAATCTTTAAACTTTTTTTAATTTCTCCGGATTTTTTCCTTTCTGATAAAGTTCCGGTAAAAGATGACCGACATCACCATGGAAACACTCCAGCCTACCGGCCAGGACAGCCAGATTCCCAGAGAACCGATCCTCTTTGCAAGAACGATCGCAAGAACCACCCTCAGAATGAGATCCGTGAATGTCCCCGCCATAAACTGCTTCATCAGCCCAACGCCTCTCAGGATCCCGTCCGCCACCAGCTTGACAGAAACCACGAAATAGAAAGGCGCTACGATACACAGGAACTGCCTGCCAGTTGCAACAGCCAGCTGAGCCCCGCCGTCCATAAAAAGCAGCACCAGATATTTCCCCGCAAAGAAATAAAGAGCCGCCACCGGCACACAGATTGTCCACACCATTCCGACTCCCGCCCGGAAGCCCTGACGCACGCGCTCAGTCTTTCCCGCTCCGATATTCTGCCCGGCATAATTGGAAATACCGTTTGCCAGCGTTGTGAAGGATGTGATGACCATATTATTCAGCTTGACCGCTGCGGAATAGCCTGCGATCACGCTGGCACCAAAGCTGTTGATTACACTCTGTATCACAATATTCCCCACCGACACAAAGCTCTGCTGCAGCATACTCGGAATAGCGATTACCGCAATCCTGCCGAGGATCCGCCAGGAAAACAGCGGTGCTCTCTCCTCCGTCCTGATCGTGGAAAGCCTGCGGAGCACAAAGGCAACAGCCAGGATACAGCTCACACCCTGACACAGAAAAGTGGCCCACGCAACACCTGCCACGCCCATTCGGAATCCTTTGACAAACCAGATATCCACACCGATATTGGAGACCGAGGACGCAGCCAGAAACCAGAAAGGCGTCCTGGAATCACCCAGTGCCGAGAAGATTCCCGTCGATACATTATAATAGAACAGGAATGGAAGGCCCAATATGTAAATATCCAGATACAATCCGGAATCCGCCATGATGTCGGCAGGTGTGTTGATCAGTGTAAGCAGCTTCGTGCAGAAAGCAAAGCCGCAGATCATCAGCACCGCACAGATCACCGCGCTGGAGATCAGCGTAGTGTACACCGCTGTCTTCATATCCTTGATTTTCTTTGCGCCGAACAGCTGGGAGGTGACGACCGAACACCCGATGTTGCACCCGAACGCGATCGCGATAAAGATCAGCGTGACCTCATAGCTGTTTCCCACAGCAGCGAGCGCTGCCTCTCCCACAAACTTTCCCGCGACCAGACTGTCTGCAATGTTATAGAGTTGCTGAAAAATCACACTCCCAAAAAGAGGCAGGCAGAACTTCCAGAGTACTGCCCGCGGCTCGCCTATTGTTAAATCTTTATTTAACTCTTTACTCATAATACTTTTCCCTCCTGCCGGCCCAAGCTCCCGGGGAAGACTTTCCCGCCCTTATGCTTTGATGATCGGGCTAAGTTTCTTGTACACAAGCATCGTCACCAGCGACACCACAGAACCCTTCAACAGATTCAACGGGGCAACGCATAAGATAACAAGCGTTGTGATACTGTTGATCGAAGGATTGATCTTCGTTCCCATCTCAATGATCGCTTCGAGCGGCATCCCATACATCTGTGCAAATTTCGGCAGCAGATAGACTGCATTAAAAAGTGTACCGAACACTGTCATGCATGCTGTCCCGAGCAGCACGCCCGCTATGGCGCCGGACTTTTTACGGCGTGCCAGATAGCATGCGGACGCGGGGAGCAGGAAGCTGCAGCCCACCGCAAAATTGGCCAGTTCTCCGACAAAAGCAGTGCTCGTCGGCTTCAACAATATCTTCAGCACAATCTTACAAAATTCGATCAACACTCCGGCAACCGGTCCCAGTGCAAACGTTCCGATCAGCGCCGGTATCTCGCTGAAATCAATCTTGTAAAACATCGGTGCAAAAGGCACCGGCAATTCAAAAACCATGAGAATCGCGGCAATCGCGGAAAATGTACCGATTACCGCCACTTTCCTCGTCGTCAGAACTCTCTCCGACGAATTGTTTCTCTTTGCCGCCCACTTCTCCATTCCGTAGGAAACCAATATGATAAGCACTACGATTCCGATAAACTCTGCCACAAACAGCGCATTATCGGCAATTGATTGCAAAAAACCCGTCTTTTCCATCTCATCCTCCTTCTTTTCCGTCGTCATTATACGCTAATCAGTCAAAAAGCGCAAGTCGGGCAGGGGGACCCCCTGCCGTTGCGCAACCCGCAGGCTGCGTCAGCAGCATTTTCCGATCTGCGGGTCTGCACATAAAAAGGACAGGATCCATGCCCTCGCGAAGCACAGATCCTGCCCTTTTTCAAGATTCATTGGTGTTATGGTTATCATAACGCAATTCTGTTCTTTTGGAAAATACTAATAACAGTCCCTTTATAATACCTTGTAGGTATCGCACTTGATTGAAACTCCCGGGAGTCGCAGCGATATCCCCTGCAGTCATCTTTTCCCTGTCTGCTTACTTAGGCTGCTTGATCTTCATCGTGAGCGAAATCCGCTTCTTCGCCATATCCACGGCAAGCACCTGGACGTCAACGATATCTCCCACGCTGACCGCCTCCATCGGATGCTTGATGAAACGGTCCGTGATCTGGGAAATATGTACCAGACCGTCCTGATGAACGCCGATATCCACGAATACACCGAAATCAATAACGTTTCGCACTGTCCCCTTTAAGATCATGCCCGGCTTCAAATCTTTCATATCAAGCACATCGCTCCGAAGGATCGGCGCCGGCATGTCATCACGGGGATCTCTTGCAGGTTTCTCCAGTTCCTTCAGGATATCTGTCAGCGTCAGTTCTCCGATCCCGAGTTCAGCTGCCAGTTTCTTCTTATCTTTTACGCGGCGTTCCAGACCGCTTGTTGCCGCCGTATTCTTCTCCACTTCCTCATCTGCCTGCGCGAGGACTGTCTGCTGCCCCATCGCTGCCGCAAGCGCTCTGCCCATCGCTGTATTTGTGTTGCGGATCACCGGCTTTTGCTGCTTCGGCTTTGGCTTCGCAGCCGCCTTCTTCGCCTTGCCTTTCTCCTGCGCCGCTTTCCGCTGTGCCTCCTTCACATCCTCCATGGTCAGCCCCAGCTTGTCGAGCAGCTGTTCCGCCGCCTGATAGGATTCCGGATGGACACTGGTCGCGTCGAGCGGATTGTCGCCGTCCGGAATACGCATGAAGCCGGCACACTGTTCGAACGCCTTCGGTCCCAGCTTCGCCACCTTGAGAAGCTGCCTCCTGTCAGTGAATCTGCCGTTCGTCTCCCGGTAGTCAACGATATTTTTGGCGATCACTTTCGTGATTCCCGAGATGTATTCAAGCAGCGACGCCGACGCCGTATTCAGATCCACACCGACACGGTTCACGCAGTCCTCGACAACGCCTTCCAGCGCATCGCTTAACTTCTTCTGATTCATGTCATGCTGATACTGCCCGACACCGATTGATTTCGGGTCGATCTTCACAAGCTCTGCAAGCGGATCCTGCAGCCTCCTGGCGATGGAGGCCGCGCTTCTCTGTCCGACATCAAAATTCGGAAATTCCTCCGTCGCAAGCTTGCTGGCGGAATACACGGAAGCTCCCGCCTCATTGACGATCACATACTGCACCGGTTCCGGAATCTCCTTCAGAAGATCCACGATCACCTGCTCCGATTCTCTGGAAGCCGTACCGTTTCCGACAGAGATCAGGCTGACATGATATTTGGCGATCAGCTTCTTTAACTCTGCCTTTGCCTGCTCCACCTTATTCTGGGGCGCAGTGGGATAGATCACCTTCGTGTCAAGCACCTTGCCTGTCGGATCCACGACCGCCAGCTTACAGCCCGTGCGGAATGCCGGATCCCAACCGAGTACCGTCTTGCCTGCGATCGGCGGCTGCATCAGGAGCTGTTCCAGATTCTTTCCGAACACCGTGATCGCGCCGTCCTCCGCCCTTTCCGTCAGTTCATTGCGGATATCCCTCTCAATCGCAGGAGCAATCAGTCTCTGATAGCTGTCCGCAACCACATCCTTGAGAACCGGTGTGGTGATGGGATTCTCCTTCGTGATCACCTTTTTCTCGAGGAAACGTAAGATCCGCTCCTCCGGCGCCTGGATCTTCACCACCAGGAACTTTTCATTCTCGCCCCGGTTCAAAGCAAGGATCCTGTGGCCTGCCGCCTTGCTCACAGGCTCCTCATACTGATAGTACATCTCATAGACGCTCTCTGCCTTCTCATCCTTTGCCGTACTGATGAGTTTGCCTTCCTCAAAGGTAGCCTGTCTGATATAAGTACGGTAATCCGCGTCATCGGAAACAGCTTCCGCGATGATATCCTTCGCTCCCTGCAAAGCCTCCTCGGGCGTCTTGACCTGCTTTTCTTCATTTACATATTCCGCAGCCGCCTCAAGCACAGGCACCGTCATATCCTGCGCGAGGATCAGCTCCGCAAGGGGCTCCAGCCCTTTTTCCTTGGACACGCTGGCGCGCGTCTTTCTCTTCGGGCGATACGGACGGTACAGATCCTCCACAGCCACGAGTGTCTCTGCTGCCAGGATCTTTTCCTTTAATTCCTCCGTCAACTTTCCCTGCTCCTCGATGCTTCCGAGCACCTGTGTCTTCTTGTCCTCAAGATTGCGCAGATATGTAAGCCGCTCAAAAAGATTGCGCAGCACCTCATCATTCAGCGCTCCGGTCGCCTCCTTGCGGTATCTGGAGATAAAAGGAATGGTATTTCCCTCATCGATAAGCTTTACCGCAGCCTCGACCTGCCATTTCTCAACCTTCAGTTCCTCTTTCAGCTTTGCAATAATGTCCATAAATATGAATACTCCTTCTCCTTCATTTTGCTGTTAAGCTCACAAAAAATGTTGCTTTCCGTGTTCCCGGTTTTCCTATATGCTCATTGACAGCCCTCATCGCATGATGATGTAAGCGCTGTACGCGATATAACCGAGTACACACACGGCTCCCTCAAGCCGCGAGGTCTGCATCTTTGATCTCGCTACGATAAACATCAGGATCGTCACCGCCGTCAGGATGCCGATATCGATCATCAACTCCGGGGATGCTGCGATCGGTGTGATCGCAGATGTCATGCCGAGAATAAACAGGATATTAAACAGGCAGGATCCGACAGCATTGCCGATGGCGATTCCCGAGTCGCCCTTGCGTGATGCCACAACAGAGGTCACCAGTTCCGGAAGGGATGTCCCAATCGCCACGATCGTAAGACCGATCAGCGTATCGCTCATTCCCCATGCCGAAGCGATCAGGCTGGCATTGTCGACAACCATCCTGCCGCCCAGCACGACCGCCGCCAGTCCGAGCCCGATGAAAATCAACGACTTAAAGACGGACATCGGCACCTCCTCCTCACCTTCCAGGCGATTCTTCAGCGCGCTGCGTATCAAAAGCAGCAGATAGACTGCCATACCGGTCAGAAGCAGTGCGCCCTCCGTTCTGCTGATCCTGCCATCCAGAATCAGTGCAAACAGCGCTGCCGACGAAACGATATTCCACACCATATCCCGCTTCAGGATCTCCAAGTTCGTTGCCACCGGAAAGATAACCGCGCAGACTCCTATGACCACCAGCAGATTAAAGAGATTGGAACCGATGATATTTCCGAGTGAGATCTCATTATTACCGGATAAGCTTGCTGTCAGGCTGACCGCAGCTTCCGGTGCGCTGGTTCCCATTGCAACAATCGTAAGACCGATAACGACCGACGGAATCTTTAAGATCTTCGCCACGGAAGATGCCCCATCCACAAACACGTCAGCTCCCTTGACCAGAAAAAAGAAGCCTACAAGCAACAGCAAATACATCATAATTATTTCCCTCCGTTTACAAAGGTGTTCTTTTCATTATGTGCAGAAAAATGAGAAAAATCAACTGTTTTTTTCCATATCAGACAGTACCGGTGCATATTGTATTCCTTTTCGAAAAATGATAGAATCAAAATAAGAAAAGCTTGATATCAGGCATAAACAAGGAGCAATCTCATGGATTTCCAGAATGAAATGTACAGACCGGCGCCTCCCAACAAACTGGCGGTCGCCTCTATGATCACCGGCATCGCAGCCATTCCCGTAACGTTTGTGGTTCCGCTGTATCTGCCTCTGATTCTGGGCAGTATCAGCATCACGCTTGCTTTTCTGTCAAAGGGTTACAATAAGAAGCTGCATGCAAACGCACTGACAGGCGTGATCACATCGCTGTCCTCGATCTTTCTGAACGTTGTGGTAGTCGGGATCAGTTTCTATCTGGTATTCTGCGTTCCCGAGTACCGGGAAATGTTCAATGATGCATGTGAACAGCTTTACGGCGAAACCTTTGATGAGATGATAGAAGGAGAGCTTCCATGACAATGGCAATCGGCGCAGCCGGCAACAAACCTTTGTTGAATTACGGCGAATCCCAAACGAAAGCGCCCGGACGCAAATCATCGCCCGCGGAATGCGAGACCTGTAAGAACCGGAAGTATCAGGACGGTTCCGATGAGATGGTCTCCTTTAAATCTGCTGCCCACATTTCGCCGGAATCCTCTGCGAGCCGTGTGAGGGCGCACGAACAGGAGCACGTGGCAAATGCCTACTCAAAAGCAGCCCAGGGAAACGGCAAAGTAATATCCGCCAATGTGACGCTGCGCACCGCAATATGTCCGGAATGCGGACGCTCTTATGTATCCGGCGGCGAGACACGCACGCAGATCAAATATTATAATGAAGACAATCCTTACCAGCAGGATCTCAAAGCCACAGACGGTCTTGCCTACAAGGGAATGAATATCGATGCTGCCTGCTGACCGCGGGCAGCTTTTAAACTACGGAACAAAGATTGGAGAATTATTTGACATGAATACAAAATTATCGTCCGGCCAGTTAAAATCGCTTGCCAAAGGACAATTGCTCGGGAAATACGGCGCCGCCATTTCCACAGAACTCGCCGTGGGCGCACTTCTGTTTATGCTTTCGCTCATCTGCTCCCTGATCACGGACAGCAATTCCATGATCGGACAGATTTTTGCCTTTCTGATCTCTCTCGTTCTGGAGATCTTCAGTGGCATTTTCATGATGGGACTGGCACGGTTTTATCTGAATCTGTCCTGCAATCATCCGTACAACACCTCCGATGCCTTTGTCGGATTCCATTCCCATGCGGACAGGATTATTGCGGTGAAAGCCTTCACGCTGATCCTTGAACTGCTTTGTTTTGCCCCTGCGCTCCTGTGCGCGTTCCTGTATGACCGCCTGCAGTCCGCAGTCTGCTTCCTGATCATGAGCATCTTCCTTGTGATCGGTGGCATCCTCTATGCATATATTTCCCTGACTTACTCTCAGGTATATTACATGATGTCCGATTTTCCCGAATACACCGCGTGCAAGCTGCTCTCTGCCAGCCGCCGCGTCATGAAGGGGCACAAGGGACGACTGTTCTACATTGAAGTGAGCCTGATTCCCTATTTCCTCGCAGGCATCTGCTCCTGCGGCATCGCCTTCCTGTGGATCCTGCCTTTCAAGCACACACTGGAGGCCGACTTCTATCTGGATCTGATGCACAGGCAGGAGTAAGGCGTATTGAAAAAGGACTGCTCACATTGCAGTGATTTCCCGAATTGTTTCCCACTTTAAACTGGTATGGTCAAAATAAAGGGAACTGGATATTTTAAAAAGTCCAGTTCCCTTTATAATATACAAAAAACATACTAGAAAGGTAGGAAATAAAATGGATAACAATCGATATGAATTGAACAAAAATCTGGCACAGATGTTAAAAGGCGGTGTCATTATGGACGTTACCACCCCTGAGCAGGCAAAGATCGCGGAGGCCGCAGGCGCCTGCGCGGTTATGGCCCTGGAGCGCATTCCCGCTGACATCCGTGCGGCAGGCGGCGTATCACGTATGAGTGATCCCAAGATGATCAAAGGGATTCAGGAAGCGGTTTCCATCCCGGTGATGGCAAAATGCCGCATCGGCCATTTTGCGGAGGCACAGATTTTACAGGCAATTGAAATCGATTATATAGATGAGAGCGAAGTACTCTCTCCTGCCGATGACAAGTACCACATTGACAAATCGAAATTTCATGTGCCTTTTGTCTGCGGCGCCAAAGACCTCGGAGAGGCGCTGCGCCGTATCAACGAAGGGGCTTCCATGATCCGTACCAAGGGCGAACCCGGAACAGGCGATGTCGTTCAGGCAGTGCGCCACATGCGCATGATGCAGGCCGAGATCCGCAGGATCGGATCCATGGCCGAGGATGAATTGTATGATACGGCAAAACAGCTACAGGTTCCTTATGAACTGGTGTTGTATGTACATGAGAACAAAAAGCTTCCTGTTGTCAACTTTGCAGCAGGCGGCGTGGCAACTCCGGCAGATGCGGCTCTGATGATGCAGTTAGGAGCGGAAGGCGTGTTTGTAGGCTCAGGTATCTTTAAGTCGGGCAATCCCGCAAAACGTGCCGCAGCTATCGTCAAAGCGGTGACCAATTTTGATGATGCGAAGCTTCTGGCAGAGTTATCGGAGGATCTGGGTGAAGCGATGGTTGGCATAAACGAGCAGGAAATCGAGCTTTTGATGGCAGAGAGAGGAAAATAAACATGCAGATAGGGGTTCTTGCCCTGCAAGGGGCATTTATTGAACATGAGCAAATGCTCTCCCGGTTAGGAGTATCCTCCTTTGAGATCCGGCAGAAGCGGGATCTGCAAAAATCTCTTGACGGATTGATCATTCCGGGAGGCGAAAGCACCGTTCAGGGCAAGCTTTTAAGGGAACTTGACCTCTTTGAGCCCTTGGCGGAACGCATCGCCACAGGACTTCCCGTGTTCGGAACATGTGCCGGATTACTTCTTCTGGCAAAACAGATCAAAAACGACGACCGAAGACATTTTGCCGTAATGGATATCACCGCCGTGCGGAATGCATACGGCAGGCAGCTCGGCAGCTTTTTTACAGAAGCAGAGTTCAATGGGATCGGCACGATCCCCATGACCTTTATCCGCGCACCTTATATTGAGTCAGTGCATGGCGATACGGAAATTTTATCATGCGTGGACGAAAAGATTGTTGCCGCCCGGGAAGGAAACCTGCTGGTTACCGCCTTCCACCCGGAATTAAACGAGGATTTGTCGGTACACAGATATTTTACGGAAATGGTACAGAGTGCTTAAGGCGATAACGAAGAAAAGATT
>JALFTO010000194.1 GCA_022779165.1 Lachnospiraceae bacterium | reverse complement strand
GGATATGTCATATAAAAGGGCAGCGGTCTTTGTTCCATAAGTATTCTCCTTCTTACATAATTCTGCTTTTATGTTATATGATATGCAGAATCCCTCACTGTTGGTATCTTGCACATTCTGTTTGCCAACCGCTCCGCGCATGCTCTCACTTACGCCAAAAGAGGCTGTCACATGCAAAACATTAAGAATTTCTTTCTTTTTCTTTGCGGAAATCTTCATTGACGCAGGACTTCTCCCGTGCTTAAATAAATCGAAAAAGGCGATAAGAACATACCACGACCTGCTTTCCAAAAGGAGGAATACGTAAGATGGAATATATGGATAAAGATGAATTTGAAAAATCTTCTCTTGTGACACAGCTTATCAATAAAGCAAAAAGCATTCTGCGCTTTCCGATGACGCAGTGTATGGTCACCCTCTTTACACTGATCATCGCCTTTGTCGTAGTGAGGGATTACACATACGGTGATTCCGGCCGGATCAAGGATCTCACAGGCACATGTCTGACCTTTCTATTTGTTTTGGGAATGGGATGCTTTGTCACCGAATCGGTCTTTGACTGGATCTCGCACAGGAAACAGCGCATACTCGGCTATCTGTTGTCTCTGATCCCGGCAATTCTCTTTGCAGCGGCAGCTTACAGTTCAGAACATGCGCCGTCCGAGGCGGATGGATTTCTCCGCCTCACGGTCATTTGGTTTCCCCGGTTTCTGACATGCTTTGGGATCATAACCTTTACGCTGGGGATTTTTTTCTGCTTCAGCCAGAGCGCGATTTCCTTTGAAAAATATATGGTGCGCACGTTTGCCTCAATCGTAAAGCACAGCATCCTATACTCTGTGCTGATGATTGGCGTAACGCTGGTTCTCGGCATTCTGATCGCACTTTTTCCTATCAAAAGTGAATGGGATCTGTTTGCAACCACATACTGTCTGCTCTTTGGCTGCTATTATGTCTGTGCGCTGTTTGATTCCTTTGCACCGTCTGACAAATCAGAAGGTGTGTTTACCGAATTTCTGGTCAAATATGTTCTCACAGGGCTCGTTGCATGTGCCTTTGTGATCATCTATCTTTATATCCTGAAGATTCTCATCACTCAGGATATGCCCTCCAACCAGATCTTCGGCATCCTGTCGGGCCTTTTTCTGGTCGGCGCGCCCATCTGGACGATGGCAAACAGCTACCGGGAGAAAAAAACCTTGAGACGGATCAGCAGATGCTTCCCGTATCTGTTTGCGCCTTTTATCCTGCTGCAGTGTTATTCTGTGGGAATCAGGATTCTGGAAAACGGTCTGACACCTTCAAGATATCTCGGTGTCATTTTGATCCTGTTTGAGATTGCTTACCTGATGTTTTACCGGTTCTGCCGGTGCAAAATACCGTACCTGATGTACATGATATGCGGGTTCGCCGTGACCGCCTACATTCTGCCCGGCATCAATATGTACACCGCATCTTTCATGACGCAGAAGCTTGCGTTGGAAGCTTATCTAAAAGAAGTGAGCGAGGATATTTCAGACAAGAGTTTCCAACGTGCCAAAGGTGCCTATGACTACCTGAGGTGGGAGACTCCCGAAGGAGAAGTCTATCTGGATCAGTTAAAGCAGGAGGAAACCGTCAGGGAAAAGCTGACTTCCTTCAGTGAGTCATGGAGTGCGCCCGATCCATCGACGGTCTGCAGGCTTGTATCTACCCAAGGGGAAGTCGATCACTTTTCCGTGGAGGGATACTCCCTCTGTCAAAAGATAGCGTATCATTCAGAGTATTATCACGACTCGGAATATAAGCCGATCGACAATCTCTCATCTGCGTCCGCCTGCACCTTTACGGCTGATGACACGGATACACAGTTTACATTGAATATGGGGCAGTTGTGCCTTCCCTACATCACGCTTCTTAACAATTTCACAGGCGACTCGGAATATGAGCGGAACGAAGCGGCAAACGAATATTTCCTGGCTCACAACGTTCTGGATCTCGAGAACGGAGATCGCCTGATCCTGACACAACTCTCTCTGTATGATTACAACAGGGAAGAGGACTCCCTTGGAGCTATGGCGCTGGAGGCGTATCTGCTGAAAAGACAGGCGGATTGATTTTGATCCTGTCCTTCTTTCAAGCCTTTTCTACTTTGTCAAGCGTAAACACGATTTCGGATCTTCCGTTTTTATCTTCATAGGTACTTTGATACGTCTCAAATCCCAGCAGGGTTTGAGGCGTTTTGTTATCTGTTACAAGTCTTTCTATATTGGCAAGATGTGAGCGTAGCTTGGCTTTGGGATATTCCTGATCACTATGGCCACACAGATAGGAGTCAAAATCCAGTTTCAATGTTTCCTCTATCGTTTCATACAACCGGCGCATGGACAGCGATCCGTAATTGAACAGCCATAACCCTTCGTTCAGTGCATCTCCCGCAATCAGCAGTTTTTCTTCTTCCACAATGAATCCGATCGATCCCTTTGTATGTCCTGCCAAAGAGATCACATTCAAATGAATATCGCCAAGCGAAATCCTCTTTCCCGGCCGGATTTCCTTTAATTGATAAGAACATGGTCTGTTTTCCTCAAAATGCCTGATCACATCCCACTCTTCTTTTGCCGCATATACGACATCAAACCGGTCGTTTCCTCCGATGTGATCCGGATGTCCGTGGCTGTTGATCACGATATACGGCGTATGAATGCTTTTCTCCACAAAAG
>JALFTO010000094.1 GCA_022779165.1 Lachnospiraceae bacterium | reverse complement strand
GATCTATCTGATCTCCGATGAGCCCTACCGCGATATCGTATTTGCGGGTGTGGATGCTCCTTTTGTGTCTGCTTACTATGAAAATACACTGATGTGCTATTCCTTCTCTAAGTCGTTATCGTTCCCCGGGGAACGTATCGGGTATGTGGCAGTAAATCCGGCATGCCCGGATGCGGCGAAGATCGTGCAGATGTGCGGACAGATTTCCAGAGAGACCGGTCATAATTGCCCCGCATCCCTCATACAGCTCACGGTGGCGGAGCATCTGGAGGATACTTCGGACATGTCTGTGTATGAGAAGAACAAAGAGATTCTGTACCGGGAGTTGAAGGCGCTGGGATTCACCTGTGTCGAGCCGGGCGGAACATTCTACATTTTCCCGAAAGCACTGGAAGAGGATGCCAAAGTGTTTATCGAGAAGGCAAAGAAGTACAATCTGATCCTCGTGCCGGGCGATAGCTTCGGATGTCCGGGATATTTCAGGATGGCTTATTGCATTGACACGGAGAAGGTAGAACGGTCACTGGATGCATTAAAAGAATTTGTGGAGAAAGAATACAAACAGGGGTGAGAGTATGTATCAGGCGGGACTTGTCCTGGAGGGCGGTGGCATGCGCGGCATGTATACCGCGGGTGTACTGGACTTTTTTCTGGACAAGGAAATAGAGTTCTCAAAGTGCTATGGGGTATCGGCGGGAGCCTGTCATATGTGCAGTTATCTGTCGAAGCAGAGAGGACGTTCGTATCACGTGTGGACGGATTATCTGGAATGCAGTGATTACTGCAGCATGAAGAGCCTGTTGCGGACGGGCGACCTGTTTAACAAAGATTTTTGCTATGATCTGATACCGGAGTATCTGAATCCGATGGATTATGAGACTTTTCGGAAATATCCCGGCAAGGCATATGCAGTTGCGGCCAATATCGCGACAGGTAAGGCGGAATATCTGCGGCTTGCAGGCACTCAGAAAGACTGTGAGGCGGTGAGGGCTTCCAGTTCTCTGCCGCTCATATCGCGGAATGTCAGGCTGGGAGATCAGCTTTATCTTGACGGCGGGCTGGCAGACTCGATCCCGATCAGGAAATCGATCCTCGACGGCAACCGCAAAAATGTGGTAGTGCTGACGAAGGAAGTCGGATACCGCAAGGAGCCGTCCTCGCATCTGGGACTTGTGAAGCTCCGTTATCTGCGCTATCCTAAGGTCTACGAAATGATGAAAGTGCGCCATATCGTTTATAACCGCACACTTGATTATCTGGAGAAACAGGTGCAGAATGGTCAGGCATTCGTGATCAGACCGAGTTATGCCATGGGGATTAACAGGATCGAGAAGGATAAGGAGAAACTGAAGGCTCTGTATCAGCAGGGCTATGACGAGGCGGCCGCACAGTATGACCGGTTGATGGAGTATCTTGAGAAATAAGGCAGAAATGAGGTAAAAATATTTGGTTGAAATATTGAAGGCAGTATTGTTCGGTATTGTGGAAGGAATCACGGAATGGCTTCCGATCAGCAGTACGGGACATATGATCCTGTTAAATGAGTTTGTAACGCTGGATGTATCACCGGAATTCTGGGAAATGTTTCTGGTCGTGATCCAGCTTGGCGCCATTCTGGCGGTGGTTGTGCTCTTTTGGAACCAGATCTTTCCGTTTCAGTTCGGAGGCGGCAGCATCATCCGCAAGGATGTCTTTGCCATGTGGGGCAAGATCATCGTCGGATGCCTTCCGGCAGCGGTGATCGGACTTCCTTTTGACGATTTGTTTGAGGAGCTCTTTTATAATTATGTGACGGTGGCAGTGATGCTGATCCTGTTCGGCGTCGCTTTTATCCGGATCGAGAACCGGAATAAAAACGTAAAGCCCAAGGTAAAGGAGCTTTCCCAGATCACGATACCGCTTGCGCTTGCGATCGGTGTGTTCCAGCTTGTGGCAGGAATTTTCCCCGGGACATCGAGATCGGGAGCTACGATCGTGGGAGCGCTTCTGCTCGGTGTATCCAGGACGGTGGCAGCGGAATTTACATTCTTTATGGCGATCCCGGTCATGGCGGGAGCCAGCCTCTTAAAGATTGCGAAATACCTGCTTAAGGGAATGGCGCTCGGAGGCATGGAATGGGCAATCCTGCTGACAGGCTGTGCGGTTGCGTTCGTGGTATCGATGCTGGTGATCAAATTCCTGATGGGATATATCAGAAAGCATGATTTTAAGGTGTTCGGATGGTATCGCATCGTGCTGGGCATCCTTGTTCTGGGATATTTTGCATTTCTTGAATGAAATTTCCGGGATGAGGATTATTGAGAAAAAATATGTAAAAACTATTGACAGAAAAAGATTATTTGATATAATAACAGTAATGATTCCTGATTTATAAATCGGAATCATTTCCACTCAAATGATAAGAGGGAAATAAAGCGAAATCATAGTAATAAAACAATATGAATAAACAGGAGGAAGAAAAAATGAAATTTGTATGTCAGGTATGTGGTTATGTGTATGAAGGCGATTCCGCACCGGAGAAGTGCCCTCAGTGTGGTGTAGGACCTGAGAAATTTACAGCGCAGAGCGATGAGAGAACATGGGCTGCAGAGCATGTGGTTGGTGTTGCTCAGGGCGTAAGCCAGGATATCATTGATGATCTGAGAGCAAACTTCAACGGAGAGTGCTCAGAGGTAGGTATGTATCTTGCAATGGCAAGAGTAGCTCACAGAGAGGGATATCCGGAGATCGGTCTGTACTGGGAGAAAGCTGCTTACGAAGAGGCTGAGCATGCTGCTAAGTTTGCAGAGCTCCTCGGCGAAGTGGTTACCGATTCCACAAAGAAGAACCTTGAGATGAGAGTTGAGGCTGAGAACGGCGCTACCGCAGGCAAGTTTGATCTTGCAAAACGCGCTAAGGCAGCTAACCTTGATGCAATCCATGATACCGTTCATGAGATGGCACGCGACGAGGCAAGACACGGCAAGGCATTCGAGGGATTATTAAAGAGATACTTTGGCTAAGCTACAAGCCATGCAAAAATGTGACAATAACGCCCTGCAAGTTCACTTGCAAGGGCGTTTATTGTTGCATTTTTATACGGCGCCAGCCGTCCATGAAATAGCCCGAAGGGCTATGAATGGGCATGGCTTGTTGTACTTTTATTGGGCGCCAGCCCTCCATGAGGAAGGAGCGAAGCGGATTCCGAATGGCTCGGCTTGCCTTATACGGCGACAGCCGTCCATGAAATAGCCCGAAGGGCTATGAGTGGGCATGGCTTGTAGCGTATGAAATTTACTGCTATACTTTTTTCAAATAACTCAAATAGGAAATTCTTAATGATGAATAAGATAAAAACCAAAATACAGAAGCACAAATTCTTTACAACGATCTTACAGAGCACTCTCATTGTTGCATTGATTTTACTCGTGATCATCATGATGATGCAGATCAACAGATTGCAGGGAACGGCAAGAGTGATCAACTACGCCGGTATTGTGCGAGGAGCGACGCAGCGAGAGGTAAAGCTTGAAGTTACCGGAAATGCAAACAATGAGCTGATACAATATCTGGATGATATATTAAACGGTTTAAAATATGAAAACGGTAATTATGATCTGATCCGACTGGAGGATGCGGATTACCAACAGAAGCTGAGCCGGCAGATCGATTATTGGGAACTTCTCAAGAAGGAAATCCAGAAAGTCCGAAGTGTCGGTTATCGGGATACCGACATTGTGGAAATGAGTGAGGCGTATTTTAAACTTGCGGATGAAACGGTATCCTCCGCCGAAGTTTATTCGGAAAAGATCGCAAAAATTCTTCGTGTTCTGGAGATTTTTTCTGCAGTTATCATGGCAGGATTGATTCTTCTCATTATCGAACAATATATTTATGCCATGAATATTGCAAAGAAGAATAAGATTTTAGAGAAAAAGGCTTATATTGACCTGCATACCGGGCTTCCCAATAAGAGCAAATGCGAGGAGCTTTTGCATAATGTAGAGTTTATTCAGGATTCCCTTGCGTGCATTATGTTTGACTTAAACAATTTAAAGAAAGCAAATGATACTATGGGTCACAGCGTGGGAGATCAGTTGATCTTAAATTTTTCACGAATCCTGCGCAATGTGATTCCGGCAAAGGATTTCGTGGGACGATACGGCGGCGATGAGTTTATGGTGGTTCTTTATGGCAAATCACGCAGCCAGGCGGAACAGATTATGGAGGATCTACAGGAAGAGATAGAGCACTTTAATCAGTGCGGAAATAATTTCCCTATCAGTTATGCTTATGGATGTGCTTTTTCCTCTGACTATACAGAATGTACGCTCCGCACACTTTTGGATAATGCGGACAGTCAGATGTATTATAATAAACGAAAAGGAAAACTGGGGAACAATCAAGCGTGCACATAAGCGGGAAAGGCGGTAGGCTGTATGCAGATTTCAAGTCGTTTCACGCTGGCAATTCATATCTTTGCCTGTATTGATACTTTTGAGAAAGAATATAAGGTGACAAGCGATTTCCTTGCGGGGAGCACGAATGTCAATCCTGTTGTCATACGCAAAATTCTGGGACAGCTGAAGGCGGCGGGGCTGATTACGGTCGCAAGGGGAACAGGCGGCACTGCCGTTGCAAAGCCATTGGATCAGATCACTTTTTTGGATGTGTACCGCGCTGTGGAATGCGTCGATCACGGAGATCTGTTTCATTTTCACGAGAATCCCAACGGGCACTGCCCGGTGGGAAGAAATATTCACCGCATTCTGGATGGCAAGCTCCGGCAGGTGCAGGACCCGTCTGCCTGTATCTCCACATCCACATAAATCTTATTGCCAAAGATACGCGTCTGCAGCAGATCGATACCCATCACATCTTTATTTCTCATAACGCAGTCATAAATCTGCCGTTCGGTATCCTCATCACAGGAGTGATCGACCATCTTGTCCATGGCATCCTTAAAAATGTCTATGGAAGCTTTGGCGATAAACACAAAAATGACCAGACTTGCAATGGAATCCATGACAGGGAATCCAAGCCTTGCGCCACCGATTCCGATCAATGCGCCTATGGAAGAAAAGGCATCCGAACGATGATGCCACGCATCCGCTATCAGTGCACCGGAATCAATTTTTTTCGCATAATGTCTCGTGTACCAGTACATTGCTTCCTTGCTGACGATCGAAACGATCGCTGCGATCAGTGCCAGAATGCCCGGCACCTGTAAGTTACCGTGGTTCCCCTGCAGAATATTTTTGAGCGCTCCCATGCCAATCCCGAGACCTGTAATAAACAGGACAACGGACAGGATAATCGCAGCCACGCATTCCAGACGCTCATGTCCGTACGGATGCTCTTTGTCAGGCTCCTTTGAGGCCAACTTAATGCCGATGATGACCACAAAGGTACTGAACACATCCGACGCCGAATGAACGGCATCACTGATCATCGCGCTGGAATGTGCAATGATTCCCGCCAGAAGCTTCACGACAGACAGCGCTACGTTTCCGATAATAGTAATAAGGGATACCCTGTTTGCAATTTTTTGAAAATTGCTTTCTTCGATACAGTTCTTTTCTGACATAGTTCTGTTCTCTTCCATATCAGTCGCCTCCATAGGTTAAATTGCTCTGTGACACTAAATTAAGTGGGGGTTTCAGCGAATTGCTGTCCGAAAGAAGGATAAAAAAACACCCACGAATCAGTATTAGCAACTGCATATGGATTAATAGTTGTCAAGCCCGGTCTGGATTGTGATAAAGCCTAAAAATGAGTTAATTATCGTAAAATAATTGTGAAACTTTGTTGTTTGTTGTATAATGGTCAGAAAAAGTTGCTTTTGGATCTGTTTTGATAGATCTGAAACGAGAGGAGGCAGAGAGATGTTAAGTAATTTATGGATGAGTTTAGTTGGACGCGAGACATTGATCGCTGCGGATGATACCTGGGGGCTGCTGGCAATTATGTGCCTTGGTGTTTTTGTAGCAATATGGATGGAACAGAAATACCAGTGGGCATCCAAGATTTCAGGTGCGATTATTGCCCTGATCATGGCAATGGTAATGGCAAATGTGGGAATTATCCCTACAAGTTGTGTTCTTTATGATGATATTGTCTGGGGCGTTGTTGTTCCTATGGCAATTCCCATGCTTTTGTTACAGTGTAACTTGAAGAAAATCTGGAGTGAGACGGGTCGTATGCTTGCGATCTTCCTGATCGGTGCGGCAGGCACCACAGTCGGCGCATTCGTTGCTTATTATATTTTGAAGGCGCCTTTCGGGGATGCGGCAAACCTTGCAAGAGTTGCATCCATGATGACCGGTTCCTATATCGGCGGTGGTGTCAATTTTGCGGCAATGGCATCACAATATGCGGCAGGTGATGATATCACGGCGGCAGCTACTGTGGCAGATAACCTTTTGATGGCCGGATATTTCTTTGTACTGATCGCATTTGCAGGATCAAAGTTCTTCCGTGCAAAATTTGCGCATCCTCTGATCGATGAGGTGGAAGCGGGAACCTCAAAGGAAGCAGCACAGACACAGGCTGCTGCATTCTGGAGCAGAAAAGATATTTCCCTGAAGGATATTGCACTGAATGTTGCATATGCGGTTACCATTGTATTTGTAGCCAGACTGATCGCCGGCCTGTTTGGCGGATTTGAGATCACCAATGTTGCAATGAACTTTGTCGTTAGATTCCTCGGAAGCCAGTATGTGTGGATCACTACACTTTCCGTGATCGTTGCAACCTTTGCAACAGAGAAAGTAGAAGCCCTGCATGGCTCCCAGGAGGTTGGTACATACCTGATTTACTTATTCCTGTTTGTTATCGGTGTTCCTGCAAATATTTACACCGTTATCACCAAGAGTCCGCTGTTACTGGTCCTGACAGCAATCATGGTTATTGTAAATATGCTGTTCTGCTTTGTTGGAGCAAAGCTTTTGAAATTCAATCTGGAAGATGCGATCATCGCTTCCAATGCAAATATCGGTGGACCTACAACCGCTGCCGGAATGGCAATCTCTCAGGGCTGGACTGCTCTTGTGGGACCGGCTATGCTGATCGGTACGCTCGGTTATGTATTGGGTAACTATATGGGAACCATTGTTGCGATCGCGCTGGGATTATAGGATTATAAGAGAATAAAAAAGTTTTTTTACAGTAAGGAAGGCAGAAGAGATGTTTTTTGATGCACACTCAGATATGTGGGCAGACGTGACAAATAAGCGTCTTGCCGGAGAAACGAATGTTTTGCAGAAGTATCATGCAGAACGGTTTCAAAAAGGAAATGTAGAAGGCTCTATTTTTGTGATATGGGTGCAGCCTCCTTATGACAGGGATTACATGACACGCACAAAGCAGATTTTCCAGTGTCTGAAGGATGAGATGGCAGAAACCAAGGCGGTACGTTTCGTAAAGAGTTATGATGAAATGATGCAGGCTCGAAAGGATGGGGAATTCTATGCCCTGACCGGTGTTGAGGGCATGGCATATATCCAGAATGATATCGCAAGGCTGGATCACTATTATGAACTGGGAGCCCGGCACGGAATGCTTACATGGAATGACTCCAACAGCTTAGGTCACGGAGCAGTCACAGGGAGCACCGAAGGACTTTCGGAACTCGGGAAAACGGTTGTGAAAGAGATGCAGCGTAAGGGCATGATCGTGGATACCTCCCATTTAAATGATGCAGGATTTTTTGATATTGCAGGGATCTCCACAAAACCGATCATTGCTTCTCATTCAAACTGCAGAGCGCTCTGTGAGGCACCCCGCAATCTGACGGATGATCAGTTGAGAGCCATCCGTGATCTGAACGGTGTTGTGGGATTGAATGCTTACAGAAATTTCATTGAGAATGATATTTCGAAATCTTCCGTGGAAGGTCTTGCCCGTCATGCGGATCATATGATCAACCTGATGGGGATCGATCATGTCGGATGCGGATTTGACTTCTTTGAATTCCTTGGCGATCCCGATGATCCGGAGGTGTACTCCGGAGATGATTCCGGATGTACGGACCTTGAGGACTGTACCAAAATCGTAAATCTGTTCGCCTGCTTTGAAAAGATGGGACTGACAAAAGAAGAGATGGATAAGATCGCTTTTGGCAATTTCCACAGAGTGATTAGAGAATGTATCGGCTGATGAAAA
>JALFTO010000092.1 GCA_022779165.1 Lachnospiraceae bacterium | reverse complement strand
GGATAAACGCTGAAGGCATCTAAGCGTGAAGCCCCCCTCAAGATGAGATATCCCAGTAAGTAAGACCCCTCAGAGAGTATGAGGTAGATAGGGCATAGGTGGAAGTGCAGTAATGTATGGAGCTGAATGTTACTAATCGGTCGAGGGCTTAACCAAAGCGGAAAGGGAAGATGTTGATTCGAAGAAGAGATTTCAATGTTCGGTTTTGAAGGGATGACCTTCAAAGAGAAGTAATCCTCGATAGCTCAATGGTAGAGCGCACGGCTGTTAACCGTGATGTTGTAGGTTCGAGCCCTACTCGGGGAGCTCGGAAACACTTAATGAGTGTTTCCGATAAGACGGTTGAACGGATGGGAGAGAAACCGGAACATGCGGCTCCGTGGTCAAGCGGTCAAGACATCGCCCTTTCACGGCGGTAACACGGGTTCGATTCCCGTCGGAGTCATATGGCGCCATAGCCAAGTGGTAAGGCAAAGGTCTGCAACACCTCTATCACCAGTTCAAATCTGGTTGGCGCCTCTACAAAAAAGACATCACAGAAAATGTGGTGTTTTTTTGATATTACAAAGGAGGGTATGGCATGACATCATTTACAGACATTTACACACTTTCGAATGGAGTTCAGATTCCTTGTATGGGCTTCGGCACCTATAATGCCAAGGGTGGGGACAATCTGGCGATTAACCGAACGGCGATTGAGGCAGGGTACCGCTATTTTGACACAGCATCTTTGTATGAGACGGAACGTGTATTAGGTCAGGCGGTACGTGAGAGTGGAATTCCCCGGAAAGAATTTTTTATTGTATCAAAGTTGTGGCATGATGAACGCGGTTATCATGAGGCAAAAGACGCATTCGCCAGGACGCTGGACAGGCTGCAGATGGATTATCTGGATCTGTATCTGATTCACTGGCCGCGCGGTATGGAGGGGGATACCGACTGGAAAGAGAAGGATCTGGATACCTGGAAAGCGATGGAAGAACTTCAGGCGGAAGGCAAGATCAGAGGCCTTGGCCTCAGCAATTTTCTTCCGCACCATATTGAACCGATTTTGAACAATTGTAAGGTGAGGCCGGTAGTGGATCAGCTTGAGATTCATCCCGGATATACACAGGAAGCTGCCGTGAGGTATTGTCAGGAGCATGAGATTCGTGTACAGGCATGGAGTCCTCTCGGAAGAAGCGCAATGCTGGAGCATCCGGTTTTAAAGGAATTTGCGGAGAAATATCAGAAATCCGTAGCACAGATCTGTCTGAGATTTTTGGTTCAGAAAGGTATCATCCCTCTTGTGAAATCGTCTTCCATGGATCGGATGAAGCAGAATCAGGATATCTTTGATTTTGAGATTTCGGTGGAGGATATGTCCTTCCTCGACAATATGCCGCAGAATACATGGCTTGGCGAGCATCCGGATTATGCGATCCCCAAGAAGCGCAGCAATTTTGAACAGTAATCTGATAGCCGTGCCGCCCGGCCGGACGGCAGAATGGAGCGAGTGATGGATAAATTACAGCAGTTGCAGGATATGATTTCCGAGTGTGATAATATTGTCTTTTTTGGGGGAGCCGGTGTATCGACGGAGAGCGGAATCTCTGACTTCAGGAGTGTAGACGGACTCTATCACCAGCAGTATGATTATCCGCCGGAGACAATTTTGAGCCATACATTTTATCGGAGAAATCCGGAAGAATTTTACAGGTTTTATCGTAATAAGATGCTCTGTCTTGATGCAGAGCCGAATGCTGCACACAAAAAGCTGGCAGAGTTAGAGGCTGCCGGTAAACTCAAAGCGGTAGTGACACAGAATATTGACGGATTGCATCAGAAAGCGGGCAGCAAAAAGGTTTTGGAACTTCATGGGAGCGTGCTCAGAAATTACTGTGAAAGGTGCGGAAAGTTCTTTGACGCAGAATATATTCTGAATAGTGAAGGCGTGCCGAAGTGTGATGACTGCGGCGGCAGTATCAAGCCGGATGTTGTTTTGTATGAAGAGGGACTGGATCAGCGGACCATAACGGAATCCATAGAAGTGATCTCGGCTGCGGATATGCTGATCATAGGCGGCACTTCTCTCGTGGTTTATCCGGCTGCGGGACTTGTCGATTATTATCGCGGCAACAAACTGGTACTCATCAACAAATCAGTCACATCCATGGACAGCAAAGCGGATCTGGTGATTTCGGACAGTATCGGTAAGGTGTTTAGACAGATCGTTGTGTGAAAGGAGAACCGTGATGCCACAGGGACCGATGGATATTCAGGTGGGTGATATTTTAAAAATGAAGAAACAGCATCCCTGCGGTTCCCACGAATGGGAAGTGCTTCGAATCGGCGCAGATTTTCGTTTGAAATGCATGGGATGCGGCCATCAGATCATGATCGCCCGCAGACAGGCGGAAAAAAACGTCAGAGAAATTCGTAAAAACCCTTGAAAACAAGGGATTTTTATGGTAGTATATCAATCTGTGATATATTTTATTCCTTGCTCCTTACACGTTAGGGGGCCAGAGACCAAAAGGAGGTAACTAGCATGAACAAGTATGAATTAGCCGTTGTTGTCAGTGCTAAAATCGAAGATGATGAAAGAGCTGCTGTTGTAGACAAATGCAAAGCGCTCATCGAAAGATTCGGTGGAACAGTTACAAACGTTGATGAATGGGGTAAGAAGAAATTAGCTTACGAAATTCAGAAAATGAAAGAAGCGTTCTACTATTTCATCCAGTTCGATGCTGAATCCACTGTTCCCGCTGAGATCGAATCCCGTGTTCGTATCATGGACAATGTGATCAGATATTTGTGCGTTAGACAGGACGAAGCATAATAGAAAGTAGGTACGTATGAATAGAGTAATTCTTATGGGTAGGTTGACGAGAGATCCCGAGGTGAGATATTCTCAGGGGGAGAATGCCACAGCGATTGCCAGATATACATTAGCGGTTGACAGACGATTTAACCGTAATGGTGATGAGAACAATGCAGATTTTATCGGTTGTGTTGCATTTGGCAGACAGGCAGAATTTGCTGAGAAGTATTTGCGCAAAGGCGTGAAGATGCTCATCACAGGACGCATTCAGACAGGCAGTTATACCAATAAGGATGGCGTAAGAGTGTATACCACAGATGTTGTGGTGGAGGACCAGGAATTTGCAGAGAGCAAGAATGCAGCCGGTTCTTCAGAAGGAGGTTACAATGCTCCGAACAGACCGGAACCCGCTTCGGCCGGTAATGGTTTTATGAATATCCCGGATGGGATTGATGAGGAGCTGCCCTTCAATTAGAGAGTAGATTTTGATAGGAGGTAAGCATCATGGCTTTCAATAAAACAGAGAAACCCGATGGACCGATGAAGCGTAGAGGCGGTATGCGCAGAAGAAAAAAAGTCTGCGTATTCTGCGGTAAAGACAACGTGATCGATTACAAGGATACAAACAAATTAAAGAGATATATCTCTGAGAGAGGAAAGATTCTTCCTCGCCGTATTACAGGCAACTGTGCAAAGCACCAGAGAGCACTTACTGTAGCAATCAAGAGAGCAAGACACATTTCTTTAATGCCGTATGTTTGCGACTAAGATGTAGTGACTGGAAACCAATTACCTGCGGGTGATTGGTTTCTTTTGTTGTGGTATGTTTTGATGAGGCTCTGACATGGATCGGAATAGGGAATCTAGGAAAATGAAAAAGAAATATGAGATGGATATGTGCAGCGGCTCTGTATTACAGAAGATGCTGCTTTTTGCGCTTCCCCTGATGTGTTCGGGAGTGCTTCAGCTGCTGTTTAATGCTGCGGATATTATCGTGGTGGGAAGATATGCCGGTGACAATTCCCTTGCGGCAGTGGGAGCAAATACCGCACTGATCAATCTGTTTACCAATCTGTTTATTGGATTGTCGGTGGGAGCCAATGTGATCGCGGCACAGGAGTTTGGCGCAAAAAAGGATACGGAACTGCAAAAAACCGTACACACATCAATGTTGCTGGGCTTGTACAGTGGAATCCTTCTGGCTGTGCTTGGAATCTGTCTTACGGGCAGGATTCTGGTGCTTATGCAGACACCGGGTGAGATTCTGGGACTGGCATCGTTGTATCTTAAAATATTCTTCCTCGGTATGCCGGCGTCTATGGTTTACAATTTCGGCAGTGCACTTCTGCGTTCCGTGGGGGATACAAGAAGGCCACTCTATTACCTTTTGACGGCGGGAGTGATCAATGTCATTCTGAATCTGATTTTTGTGATTTCTCTTCAAATGGATGTTGCGGGCGTTGCTCTGGCGACAATTATCTCACAGTACATATCTGCAGTTCTTGTTGTGAGATGTCTGATGTTGGAAAAGAGCGCTATTCAGCTTAAGATGTCCGAAGTGCAGTTTGATTTCAAAAAATTCAGATCGATCCTTCAGATCGGATTGCCCGCCGGATTTCAGGGAATTGTGTTTTCCCTCTCCAATGTGGTCATCCAGTCCTCCGTCAATCTGTTTGGGGAGATCGTTGTTGCCGGGAATTCCGCGGCATCGAATCTGGAAGGCTTTGTCTATATTGCGATGAATTCCTTTTATCAGGCGGCACTGTCCTTTACCAGCCAGAACTATGGTGCCGGAAAAAGGGATCGCATCAGGAGAATCCTGTTCTGTGCGGAAGGATGTGTCATTGTGACAGGACTGTCATTGGGATGGCTCAGCTATCTCTTTGGTGAGAGCCTGCTAAGGATCTATTCATCCAATGTGCAGGTGATTGAGGCGGGAATGGTCCGTATGGCGATCATCATGACGACATATGCATTGTGCGGCATGATGGATGTGATGGTAGGGATGCTGCGTGGATTGGGATATTCCTTTATGCCCATGGTGGTATCGCTGATCGGGGCATGCGGTCTGCGGCTGGTATGGATCGCGACAGTATTCCGGATACCGTCGTTCCATACCGTTTCCACAGTGTATCTGTCCTATCCCATTACCTGGATCATAACGTTTCTGGTCCATGTAATCTGCTATTACATCGTGGCAAGGAAAGCGATCGCGCGCATTGCTTCCCGACAGTGATCTATATCTGGAAAATGATGCCCGCTATGGCTGCGGCAATGATATAAAAGATTGGGTGCTTTTTGAACACCTTTAGGGAGATATAAACCAACACTGCCAGAATGATCGATTTCCAGGAAAAGAGAGAGAGCAGAGCTCCGCTGCTTTCAAAAGCCGGAATGTCGAGCAGAGTGATCTTTGCCACACCGCAGCCGGCAGCGGCGATCAATGCGGTGGATGCCGGACGAAGACCGTAGAACGCATCCTGTACATACTGGTTCGTCTTGAACTTATCCAATATCTTGCTCACGATGATGATAATGACAATGGAGGGCGCTACCAGTCCCAGAGGTCCTATTATGGAGCCGAGGACACCGGCAGTGGTATAGCCCACATACGTACTCATATTGACGCCGAGAGGCCCCGGAGTGGACTCGGAGATGGCAACCAGTGTCGCGATATCATGTACGGTAAACCAGCCTGTTTTGGCAGACATCTGATACAGGAAAGGCAGTGTGGCAAGCCCGCCGCCCACGGCAAAAAGCCCTGTCTTAAAGAATTCCCAGAATAATTGCAAGAGTGTTGTCAGCATGCCTTCCGCCTCCTCTCAACCAGTTTGATCACGATGCCGAGAGCACCCGCCCCTACGACAAAGAGGATGGTGGAGATATCCGTGAAAAGGGAACCCAGGAATACACCGAGGGCGATGACAAATGCGGGCAGATTGATAATAGATTTTTTGCCCAGCTTGATCACGGAATCCAGGATCAGGACACAGACACAGGCACGGATGCCCGCAAGAGCGTGCTGTACTGCCGCCAGTTCCGAAAAATTGCGAAGAAATGCGGTGATGATCGTGATGATGATCAACGAAGGTGTAATGCATCCGAGGGTGGCGACAATACCGCCGATATAGCCTTTGCGCTTATAACCGATAAATGTTGCGGTGTTGACGGCAATAATGCCCGGTGTGCACTGACCGATCGCGTAATAGTCCATAAGCTCGTTTTCTGTTGCCCAATGACGCTTCTCAACAACTTCGCGCTGGAGGATCGGAAGCATGGCGTAACCGCCGCCGAAAGTAAAGCCGCCGATTTTTGCAAAGGTGAGAAACATATCCAGCAATTCTTTCATAGTATTCACTCCTTTTTTCTGATTCGATACTATTATACGCCATTTATATCGAAAACAATAGACCGGAAAACAGACCAATTGCCAATAATACCCATATTTATACAAAACCTCTTTTGAAATGACGGGATTATGGTATGGAATTTGAGGACAAAGAATGGTATACTAAAACTTAGTATTGTTCTATCAATATCTTATGGGGATGAGATGGGAGTTAGACGGGAGAATAAGATGAAAAAGAGGATTAAGATAAAGGGCAGACTTCGCATTTATCTTCAGGCTTCCCTGATTTTAGGAATTCTACTCACATTTTTAAATATAGCAATCTATCTGCTTGATTTTCAGTCGGGGCTTTTGCTTACCTGTTTCTTGATTTTTTATTTTACGGTAATCTTTGCGCTGATGTTTTACAATAAGCCCATTATCATGAATGAGCTGATCAGCTTTGCCACCCAGTATGGACAGATACAGAAGAAGCTGCTCCGGGAGCTTGATATGCCGTATGCGCTTCTTGACGAGAGCGGCAAGGTCATCTGGACAAACAGGGCTTTTGAAACGGTCACACATAAGGAAAAGGGATATAACCGGTCGATTACCAATCTTTTTCCCGTACTGACGAAGGACAGGCTTCCGGGTGAGGAAGACGAAGTGCAGATGGATCTGGAATATGAGGACAGTGAGTTTACCGTCCGCATGAAAAGGATTCCGCTCACAGATATGGCTGCAAACAGCGAGATCTTCCAGGAGACAAATTATAAGGGATATCTGATTGCATTGTATCTCTATGATGAGACGGCGTTAAAGATTGCCCTGAGGGAAAATGACAATCAGTCGCTGGCGATCGGACTGATCTATCTGGACAATTATGAAGAAGCTCTGGAGAGTGTTGATGAAGTGAGACGGTCTTTGCTCACGGCGCTCATTGACCGTAAGGTGAATAAGTATGTCGCTTCTCTTGACGGTATCACAAAGAAGATCGAGAAGGACAAGTATATGGTGATCCTCCGCAAGGAATCTGTGATGCACATGGAGGAGACCAGATTTGATCTGCTGGAGGATGTCAAGACGGTCAATATCGGCAATGAGATGGCAGTTACGCTCAGCATTGGTATCGGTCTGGACGGTCTGACCTATGCGCAGAATTACGAGTTTTCAAGGACAGCCATCGACCTTGCACTGGGACGAGGCGGAGATCAGGCAGTGGTCAAGACGTCGGATTCCATCACCTATTACGGTGGAAAGAGTCAGCAGGTGGAGAAAAATACCCGAGTGAAGGCAAGGGTAAAAGCGCATGCGCTGAATGAGATCATCTCCACAAAGGACAAAGTGATCATTATGGGACATCGGCTGGCGGATGCGGACAGCTTCGGCGCGGCAGTCGGTGTGTACCGCATTGCCAAAGCATTGAGCAGAAGAGCCTATATTGTCCTGAATGATGTGACGACATCCGTACAGCCGGTAGTGGATCTGTTTCGCGGCAATTCCGATTATGATGAGGATATGATCATCAGCAGTGCAAGGGCTGTCGAGGAGGCGGAGAGCAATACCGTACTCGTGGTGGTGGATGTCAATAAGCCAAGCATTACCGAGTGTCCGGAACTCCTCAGATTATGTAAGTCAATCGTCGTGCTCGACCATCACAGGCAGGGCGCGGAGACAATCGAGAATGCGACGCTCTCGTATGTGGAACCATATGCGTCATCGACGTGTGAGATGGTCGCGGAGATTCTGCAGTATATCAAAGACGGGATCAAGCCGAAGGCAGATGAGGCGGATGCGATGTATTCCGGTATCATTATAGACACGAACAATTTCATGTCCAAAACGGGCGTGAGAACTTTTGAGGCGGCAGCTTATCTGCGGCGGAACGGCGCGGATGTAACCAGGGTGCGCAAGCTGTTCAGAGAGGATGTTTTGGAGTATAAGACGAAGGCGGATGCCGTGAGCCAGGCGGAGATCCACCGCGGTCATTACGCGATTTCCGTATGCTCCAGTGAGGGAATCTCAAGTCCGACCGTGATCGGGGCGCAGGCGGCAAATGAACTGTTAAACATCAAGGGAGTCAAGGCCAGCTTTATTCTGACTGATTTCCAGGGGAAGATATATGTCAGTGCGCGTTCCATTGATGAGGTAAACGTTCAGGTGATCATGGAGCGTCTGGGCGGTGGAGGACACATGAATATTGCCGGCGCACAGATAGAGGATGCGTCTATCCCAGAGGCAGTAAAGCTGATCAAAGATACGCTGAATAAGATGATAGAAGAGGGTGACTTATCATGAAGATTATTTTGTTGCAGGATGTGAAGAATGTAGGGAAGAAGGGACAGATCATCGATGCGAGCGATGGATATGCAAGGAATTTTATTCTCCCTAAAAAGCTTGGCGTAGAGGCAAACAGCAAAAATATGAATGATCTGAAGCTTCAGAATGCCAATGCAGAGAAAATAGCGAAGGAACAGCTTGAGAATGCCAAGGAATTTGCGGCGCTCATGGAGACAAAAGAGGTTGTCGTCACAATGAAGGCCGGAGAGGGCGGAAGAGCTTTCGGTTCTGTCTCCAGCAAGGAGATCGCGCAGGCGGCAAAGGAACAGTGTGGCATGGAGATCGATAAGAAAAAGATCCAGCTCCCGGAAGCGATCAAGAATTTCGGTGTCTATGAGGTCACGGTAAAACTTCATCCACAGGTGAGTGGGAAGCTGAAGGTAAAGGTGCAGGAAGGATAAGGCTATGCCGGAAGAAGAAGCATTATTAAAACGGGTAAAGCCACACAGTGTGGAGGCGGAACAGTCGGTGATCGCGTCCATGATCATGGATCGGGAAGCAATTGTGGCAGCTTCTGAGATTCTGCACGGGGAAGACTTCTACGGAAAACAGTACGGTGTATTGTTTGATGCCATGGTGGAGCTGAATGACGAGGGCAAACCGGTCGATCTGGTCACATTGCAGGATAGACTGAAGGAAAAGGATGTTCCGCCTGAGGTGAGCAGTCTGGAGTTCCTCAAAGACTTGATGCAGGTCGTTCCGACTTCGGCAAATATCAGGTATTATGCCAATATTGTTGCAGAAAAAGCAACGCTGCGGAAACTGATCAGTCTGAATGAGGAGATTGCCAATACCTGTTATGTGGGAAAGGAACCGCTTGAATCAATCCTTGAGGATACCGAGAAACGCGTTTTTGACCTGGTACAGCGCAGAAATGCCGGAGACTTTGTTCCCATTCGTGAAGTGGTCATGAATGCGATGAATAAGATAGAAGCCGCGTCGAGGAATAAGGGAGTGGTCACGGGTATCCCGACGGGGTTTATTGATCTGGATTACAGGACAGCCGGTATGCAGCCGTCAGATCTGATTCTGGTCGCTGCAAGACCTTCCATGGGCAAAACGGCGTTTGTCCTTAACATTGCGCAGTACATGGCGTTTAAGCAGAATCAGACAGTTGCGATATTCAGTCTGGAAATGTCAAAGGAACAGCTTGTCAATCGTTTGTTTTCACTGGAATCTAAGGTGGATTCCCAGCATATCCGTACAGGAAATCTATCGGACAGTGAATGGGAAAAACTGATTGAGAGTGCCGGTATCATCGGAAAATCAAATCTGATCATCGATGACACGCCGGGAATCAGTATACCGGAGCTGCGTTCCAAATGTAGGAAATATAAGCTGGAACATGATCTGAGGGTAATCATTATCGACTATCTGCAGCTGATGTCAGGAAGCGGCAGAGGAAGTGATTCGAGGCAGCAGGAGATCTCGGAGATTTCAAGATCATTGAAAGCGCTTGCGAGAGAGCTGAATGTCCCGGTGCTGGCATTGTCACAGCTCAGCCGTGCCGTGGAGCAGAGACCGGATCACAGGCCGATGCTTTCCGATCTGCGTGAGTCCGGTGCGATCGAGCAGGACGCGGATGTTGTGATGTTTATTTACCGTGATGATTATTATAACAAAGACAGCGAACAGAAAGGTGTGGCGGAAATCATCATAGCCAAGCAGAGAAACGGTCCGATCGGCACGGTAAATCTCGCATGGCTGCCTGATTATACCAAATTTGCAAATATACAGAAGTAGAAAGATATATTGCCGGGTGTCCGGCGGATAAAAGTTTTGAACTGCATAAAAGAATGATACAAAAGAGGACAAGCGCTAAATAAGTGTATGTCCTCTTTTTTGTACGCAGAGACACAGAAAGGAAGATTTTGAAAAAGGAGGTCAAAGCATGGAGCAGAAAAAGTATTTTATATCGGACGCAGCGAAGCAGGTCAATGTGGAGAGTCATGTTCTGCGGTATTGGGAAGAGGAACTGGAACTTCCCATCAAACGAAACAAGCAGGGGCATCGATTTTATACAACAGAGGACGTGGAGCGTCTGAAACGGATCAAAATGATGAAGGAACAGGGCTTTCAACTAAAAGCAATCAAAACGGCGCTCAAGGGGGAATGTGATGAGGCCGGACTGCCGGTAATCGGAAAAGTGATTGTACATCCGGAACGAAAGGAAGAGACAGGGATCACGAAAGCGGTTTCTCCGGACGAAAAGGCATTGCGGTTACAACTTCTCTTAAAAAATCTTATGTTGGACGCGATCCGGGAGGGAAACGAAGAATTCTGCCAGGTAATCAAGGAAAGTCTATTGAAGGAACTTGATTATCAGTTCCGTTTGCAGGAGGAGCGCGAAGAGGAACGTGAGACAAGACGGCAGGAGAAGGAAGAGGAACATTTCAAAAAGATCGATGAATTACTTCGGGAAAAATCAATAAAGAGTGAAAAAAAGAAAAAGCATTCATTTTTTTGAATGCTTTTTCCGGTTCTTTACCTATTCGGATCTGATCAGCCCTCAGAAATGGAACCTGTAGGGCAAGCGCCTGCGCAGGAACCGCAGCTGATGCACTTGTCAGCATCGATCTCAAATTTGCCGTCGCCCATGCTGATTGCACCAACAGGACACTGAGCCTCACATGCACCGCAGCTTACACAACCATCGTTAATTACAAATGCCATAATAGAATCCTCCTTATTTCTACATCTGTTAGCTGGAGCGAACTACAATTAGAATCTGCTAACCGCTAACATACTATCAATTTTCAGTAACATTTTAATATAAAACAGACATAAATACAAGTGGATAATTCTTGTTTTCACAGTTCTTTTGTGAGATAATTATTTATAGCATCAGTGTAGGGAATATGGGAGAAATAAATATTTACAGAATGTCCGATTCGGACGTTATACAATAAGAAAATGAGAGTGAGGTAAGGAAAATGATTTTTGCAAAGAACAAGGCAGAGATGATCAATGCGGTAGCGGAGCTGAGGGAGACAGATTTTTCCAAAGACCCGGCATTGGCAGAGATTTACGGCAGACTGATTAAAGGAAGAAGACAGTTTGAAAATATTCTTGACAAAAATATCAAAGCTGTTATGCAGATCAGTTCTCTTGATCTTACCTTGAAGCACCATACGGAACACATGAAAGAGATCGCACACCATGTGGCGGAAGCGGCGGAAGGAATTTATGACGCTGCCAATGAATCCGCTTCTGTTGCGGTGCAGGTTAATCAACAGCACGAGGAATTGACAAATACGATTATCAGTGCGGCAGAGGAGACGGATCAGGTATACAAAAAGATTGAATCAGGGCAGAATGATCTGACAAGCATCAAAGAGTTATCCGGACAGACAATCCTTGAATCTGAAGAGATGAAGAAGGATCTGAATGAACTCTTTGACGTGATTGAACGGATGAATGAAGTAATTGCCGGAATCAACTCAATCTCTTCCCAGACAAATCTGCTTGCATTGAATGCGTCGATCGAGGCAGCGCGTGCCGGTGAAGCAGGAAGGGGCTTTGCCGTTGTTGCCGATGAAATCCGTTCTCTGGCGGAAGAAACTCAGAAAATGACGGCAAATATGGGCAAATTTGTTGACGGGATCAAAGAGGCGTCCCAAAAGAGTTCCAAAAGCGCTACAAGTACCATTCAGGCATTGGAGAGCATGACGGAAAAGATTGAAAATGTCTGGAAATTAAATGATGAGAATCAGCGGCATGTCTCTGCGGTAAATGAGTCGATCAGTTCCCTGGCGGCTGTCAGCGAGGAGATCAGCAGTTCCATGACCGTTCTGGAGACACAGACAACCAATATTGAGAACCGTTGTGATCAACTGAAGGAAAGTTCTGCGATGATGCGTGATACCAGCAAAGAATTAATGGATATCATGAAGCCTCTGGAGGGAATTGAGCACATTCTGGATGAGACGGCAAAGGAAATGGGAGATATGACGGATGACGCCTTTTTCCGACTGGAGCAATCAGAGTTCGTCAAATATCTGGATGCGGCAATTTCAGCACATTTGAACTGGCTTGCTAATCTAAAGGCGATGGTAGACAGACGTACGGTGCTTCCGCTGCAGATTGATGCGGCAAAGTGCGGATTCGGACATTTCTATAATGCCCTGACGCCGAAGACGCCGGAGGTACGCCCGATCTGGGATGCCATGGATGCCAAGCACAAGAGATTCCACAAATACGGCGCGGATATTATCAAAGAACTTCTTGCAGACAATTTTGGAAAGGCGGATCAGCTTTATCAGGAAGCGGAAAATTATTCAAAGGAGCTTATTGCAGATCTGGGCAAGATGAAGGAGATCATGGAGAGTTGATGTGTTTGCGAGGTATGGTAACGCGCTGTGAGGTGAAATACAGCACTGTAAGTAAGGCTGATAAAGGGGAAGGCTGCATCATCAGTCTTCCCCTTATATGAGCCTTATACGGGCTTGTAAGGCTATGTTTAATGAACCGGTTCTTCTGACCTGCGTTTCTTAATACCATCCAGAATAACCTGCTTTTTCTCAACAACCTTACCCTTATCCATGGCGGGAACACCTGCCAGTTTATACGGGATTCCTAACTCTTCATATTTTTTCTCACCCATAGTGTGATAGGGCAGGACGTCAAGCGCTTTCAGATTGGCAAACTGTCCGATGAAATATCCCAGCTTAAACAGATATTTGTCATCATCAGTGATGCCCGGTACCACAACGTGACGAATCCACATATCGATGCCTTTTTCGTCCAGATATTCGGCAAAAGCAAGAATGCCGTCATTCGGCTGGCCGGTCAGTTCCTTGTGCTTCTCGGGATCAATGTGTTTGATGTCCAGCATGACGAGATCCGTGAGTGTCATAAGATGATCCAGCTTCTTGATCCATTCGGTATTTCCGGGTTTGAATGCGATTCCCGAGCTGTCGATACAGGTGTGTACACCGTCTTTTTTGGCAAGTGTAAACAGATCGATCAGAAAATCAACCTGCATAAGCGGTTCACCTCCGGTAACAGTGATGCCGCCATTCTCATAAAACGGCTTGTTGCGTTTGTACTGCTCATAAATGTATTCCGGTTCCATCATTGTACCGCCGTTCATCGGCCATGTATCCGGATTGTGACAATAAGCACATCTCATAGGACAGCCTTGGACAAATACCACAAACCGGGTACCGGGACCGTCTACTGTGCCAAAGGATTCCAGAGAATGAATTCTTCCGTTCATATATTCCAACTGCCTTTCTGTTAAATAATAATAATTCCTATCACAAGTATACTATCCATGCAGATAAAAAGCCAGTGCTTTATTAAAAAAGAGCCGGTGGAAAAATCCACCGGCTCCTGTTTGCAATCAAGCAATCTGCATCATTGATACGGATTAGATGCTCTCATGGAATGTACGGCTGATAACATCTGCCTGCTGCTCGGGAGTCAGCTTGATGAAGTTAACAGCATATCCGGAAACACGGATTGTAAGCTGAGGATAGTTCTCAGGATGCTTCTGAGCATCTAACAGTGTGTCTCTGTTTAATACGTTAACATTCAGATGATGACCACCCTTTGTTGCATAACCATCTAATAAAGATACCAGGTTGTTAACCTGAGCTGCACTTGCTGCTGCCATAGTAAAATTCCTCCTTAAAGATTTCTACTGATAATCGTCAAGACCCTCATGCAGGGTAGGTACACTGCATGCCAAAGGAGTTCTGGAGCAATCCGTGCATCCCATGGTCTGGACCGTCGTAGCTTTCTCACTTGAGAGATCGGTGTCGACATTTACATGTCCCACACCCATTGCCATGCCGGAATCCAACATTTTTACAAGATCCTCAATCTGCTGCTTGTTGTCCATTGTTATTACCTCCCTGCAAAAGTCTGTTGTTATTATTTGTTAAGATCAATCTCGATGTCGCCAGCGAATACCTGATCCTCTTTACCAAGTGCTCCGGGGATGATTGTGAAGGTATTGGAGATACCATCCTGTGCATCCTTGAACGGAAGCTTGGATACAGAAGACAGAGAGGCAACTGCACCATGAGTATCACGACCATGCATCGGGTTAGCACCGGGAGCGAAAGGCTGACCTTTCTTACGTCCGTCAGGTGTGTTACCTGTAGCCTTACCATATGTTACGTTAGAGGTAATGGTCAGGATAGAGGTTGTAGGAACACCGTTTCTGTAGGTGTGATGTCTTCTGATCGCTGTCATGAACTTGTGAACGATATCCTGTGCGATGGAGTCAACACGGTCATCATCGTTACCATATTTCGGGAAGTCACCTGTTGTCTTGAAGTCAACAATGATGCCATCCTCGTCACGGATCGGCTCAACCTTAGCATACTTGATAGCGGAAAGGGAGTCAGCAACGATGGAAAGACCAGCAACACCTGTTGCGAAGTAACGCTTAACATCTCTGTCATGAAGAGCCATCTCTGCTCTCTCATAGCAGTACTTGTCATGCATATAGTGGATGATGTTCAGTGTATTTACATACACATCTGCCTGCCACTCAAGCATATCGATGAACTTGGAATATACATCATCATAATCAAGAACGTCGCCTTCAACAGGACGATACTTAGGACCAACCTGCTTCTTGGTAACTTCGTCGATACCGCCGTTCAGAGCGTACAGCAAACACTTAGCAACGTTAGCACGAGCACCGAAGAACTGCATTTCCTTACCGATTACCATGGAGGATACGCAGCATGCGATACCGTAGTCATCACCGTGTGTTACTCTCATCAGGTCATCGTTCTCGTACTGGATGGAAGATGTTGTAATGGAGATCTTTGCACAGTATTTCTTCCAATTCTCAGGAAGTCTTGTGGACCAGAGAACTGTCAGGTTAGGCTCAGGGCTGGCACCAAGGTTCTCCAGTGTGTGCAGATAACGGAAGCTCATCTTTGTTACCATGTGACGTCCGTCAACACCAACACCGCCGAGAGACTCTGTTACCCATACAGGATCGCCTGCGAAGATCTGGTTGTACTCAGGTGTACGAGCGAATTTTACGCAACGCAGCTTCATGATAAAGTGATCAACGAACTCCTGGATCTGCTCCTCTGTGAAAGTACCGTTTGCAAGGTCTCTCTGTGCATAGCAGTCAAGGAATGTAGAAGTACGTCCAAGGGACATTGCAGCACCGTTCTGCTCTTTTACGGAGCAAAGGTATCCGAAATATGTCCACTGGATAGCTTCCTGAACGTTAGCAGCGGGTTTGGAAATATCGCAGCCGTAAGAAGCAGCCATTTCCTTCATCATCTTCAGAGCTGTGATCTGCTCGGAAAGCTCTTCACGAAGACGGATCACGTCATCTGTCATAACACGGCCTGTGGAATCCTTCTGAGCCTGCTTGTCTTCAATCAGGTAGTCAATGCCGTACAGGGCAACACGTCTGTAGTCGCCGATGATACGTCCACGTCCGTAAGCATCCGGAAGACCTGTGATGATATGAGCGGTACGGCAAGCTCTCATCTCCTGATTGTAAGCATCGAAGCAGCCTGCATTGTGTGTCTTTCTGTGTGTAGAGAAGAACTCGCTGATCTCAGGATCAACTTCATAACCGTTGTCTGCGCAAGCTTTCTCTGCCATTCTGATACCACCGTAAGGCTGAAGAGAACGTTTGAAAGGCTTGTCAGTCTGGAAACCAACGATGGTCTCTTTGCTCTTGTCCAGATAGCCGGGGCCGTGAGAAGTAATTGTGGAAACAACCTTTGTATCCATATCAAGGACACCGCCTGCTTCACGTTCCTTCTTCTGAAGATCAAGAACCTGTGCCCACAGATCCTTTGTGTTCTGTGTAGGTCCTGCTAAGAAGGACTCATCTCCGTCATAAGGAGTGTAGTTCTTCTGGATGAAGTCGCGGACATTGACTTCAGAATCCCATTTTCCGCCTACAAAATCTTTCCATTCTGGTCTCATTTTGAAATAGCCTCCTATCAATTTTGATTAGATTAAATTTGAAGCGGCAAAACCGCCAGTTACGCATATAAATGCTTGTTAATCTTACAACAATCATTATACGTGAAAGTACATAAAAACGCAAGGACGCGTATGTATTTTTTTGTATACAAATGCCCTTAAAATTCATTCTGAAGGGAGTCTGTAATCCTGCAGAAGAAACAGTGGCTTGATTGCGACAACCTCTTCGTATTCTTCCTCGGAAACCTGGACATCCGCGTTGAGAGATTTCAGTTCCGTCATCATCTCTTTGAGAGCCTCGGACTCGGATTGGGCTTTGCCGTTTTCAACGATTCTGATCATGCGCTGCAAGGTTACCGGATGCGCATAACAGGCAGGTACGGGAAAACGTCCCCGATAATGCCCGATGTAATTGTCAAGCTGTGACACGGCATTCTCCATCCGGGTATAAATAAAGCGTCTATTGTTCCGGGCGGTAGGGATGACGTTGGCTCCCGAAAAGAGGAAGATGGCAGCCATGCCGAACAGCAGGAAGTACATGCTGTATCCTCTGTGGGAGATGATCGACCAGATACCGTACCCTAAAGAAACTGCGCCCATCAGAACAATCGCCAGTGCCACCCATTTGTAGGCAGGGGTTGTCCGGTCATAGACCCGTCTGGCCTTTGCGGCGGCGCTCAGCTCAATGGAAAGCTGCCTGCGGTCTTCCAGATAAGACCTTGCCTTTTCAAGCCTGGCGATTGTCTGTTTTGCATCCTCCGTGAGCACGGGTTTCGGTCTGCGGCTTTCCTCCTCCTTACGTTTGCGTATGCGCTCCTCGGCAGCCTCGCTGACCAGCGCGATCTGCGGCTGCTCCTTTGAGAGATAATCAAGCAGCAGATCAAGATCCTGCTCGTATTTGAAATTGCATTGCTTCTGCGAACCATCCTCATATTCCGCGACAAGATAGGGGATCGTTGCGAACATTCCTTTGCCGGTGAAGCCACCCTTACTCATGGCAAGCCGCTTAAAAACACGGCGTACGGAAGAGATGGGCACATAATAATGCCTGTTTATGTAGAAGCTGTTTAAGTACAGCGCTTTTTTTCCGACACCGCATGGCCCGAATTTTTTGCAGTGCTTTTTGTCTTCTGTCAATTCCTGTTCAGGCAGGCCGGACCTGCCCAGTTGTCTTGGTTTAAACAGCATATCTGTATCCTCCGGTTCCTGTGTATGATAAAGCTCTCTTATAATGAAACTGCCGGCATACCCTTTGCCAGATATGCCAGCAGTTACTAGATCATATGCTTATTTCTGCAAAATTATGCCGCTTTTTTCTTTGTGGCACGAATGAAGAGTCCCAGGAAGAGGATCGCAGCAATGATACCTACCGGATAAGCAACTGTCGTTGTGATTCCGAAAGCACCAAGGCATTCCTTGCCAAGCATGAAATAGGTAATGGAAACCGCACTCATAAATGTTGCCGGAACTACAGTGATCCAGTAGTTCTTCTTCTCCAGATACAGGAACATGCTGGCTGCCCAGAGAACGATCATGGCTAACGTCTGGTTTGTCCAGCTGAAATAACGCCAGATGATAGTATAATCAATCTTGCCAAGTGCATTACCGATACCGAGAACGGCACCGACACCAAGAACCGGGATACAGAGTTTCAGACGGTTTGCCCACGCTTTCTGATCAATCTTAAACCAGTCGGCAAGAACCAGACGGGCACTTCTGAATGCGGTGTCGCCGGAAGTGATCGGGCAGGCGATAACGCCGAGCATAGCCAGAACCAGTCCGATCGGTCCCATCGTCTTGGAGCAGATATCGTATACGGTAGCAGGGCATCCACCACCCATTTCCAAAAGTGTCGCGCCATCATAAACAGCACATCCGGCAGCTGCCCAGACAAGTGCGATCACACCTTCACTGATCATGGCACCGTAGAATACGGTATGACCCTGACGCTCGCTCTTCATACAACGTGCCATCAGAGGTGACTGTGTTGCATGGAAACCGGAGATAGCGCCGCAGGCTACTGTGATAAACATAAAGCTCCAGATCGGTGTTCCGGACGGATGCATATTGGTAAAGTTGCTCCAGATTTCCGGAATCACGTAATTGGAATTGGTCAACACACCAAAACCAACACCGATTGCCATGATAATAAGGCAGATACCGAATATCGGATAAATCTTTCCGATGATCTTATCGATAGAAATAAAAGTTGCAATAAAGTAGTAAACAAGAATCACGATCAACCAGAACATTTTGTTGGAAAGAACGTTTGTGACTCCGGCATTGGAGAACAGCAGCTGGATCAGTCCGGCAGGTCCTACCGCAAATACGGTTCCTACCATAACCAGCAGAACAACACTGAAAACGCGCATTACGTTCTTCATTCCGTTTCCAAGATAAATTCCGGTAATCTCGGAAATGGAGGCACCATCGTTTCGTTCGGAAAGCATACCTGAAAAATAGTCATGCACACCTCCTGCGAAAATAGTACCAAAGGTAATCCACAGGAACACAACCGGTCCCCACAGAGCTCCGGACAGGGCACCAAAGATCGGGCCGAGGCCTGCGATGTTGAGGAGCTGTACAAGGAACAGCTTCCACTGAGGAAGGACCACGTAGTCAACGCCGTCATTGAGGCGGACAGCAGGTGTTTCCCTGTCATCGGGTCCAAAGGTGTTTGCAACTATCTTGCCATATACAAAATAGCCGCCGATCAGTAATAATAGACAGACAATAAAACTGATCATGTGAAATTTCCCCCTTTCAAAGTAAGAAAAAGTAATAAAGTAATATAGTAATGATGAAAGAAATTCCGCCTGAACGCATAGGCGGTTCTCACTATATACTACATTAGCACTTTGCACGACAAAATACAAGAAAATATTGTATAAAGTCACATGCAAACCGACAGAAAAAAGTTGGTATTGGTGAATGTGCACAAGCCCTTGCGGTTGGCGGGGGAATGTATTATAATACACTAGATTCCTGGCAATACTATTGCATATATCATAAGGAAAACAGACAGATGACATAAAGGAGGAAAAGAAAATGGCAGATATCACAAAAGATATGACCATAGGAGAAATGCTCCGTACCAATCCTGGCGTTGCGCCGGTTCTCATGGAAGCCGGAATGCATTGCCTGGGATGCCCGTCCGCACAGGCAGAGACTCTGGAGGAGGCAGCCATGGTGCATGGTATGGATATTGATGAACTGATGAAGAAGATCAGTGCATTGTAAAACAAAAAGGGCTGTTGTGCGCAACAGCCCTTTGCTTTTGATAGAATTATTGTGTCATAAAATGTTCTGCGGTCTTTGTCAGATCCGAAGCAGCGACTGCAATGCATGATCGGAAATGATAATATCGCAGTGTTCATTCAGGTAAGCCCCGGAAGCGGAAGCGTGCTTTTCACTTACCCCGTATTCCGAGATGATGTTGCATACCTTGTTGAATTCCTCGGGCGTGTGTCCGCTCTTGGAAAGTAGCAGGAGATAGCGTCCGGCCGTTTCGTTTTTGTACAGGGAATTTACCCCGTCATAATAATTCTTCAGTACGTGTGCCAGACGTGTCACTTCATTTAAATGACTGAAAGAAAAGATCTTGACCAGCTCCGTGTTTTCGGTCGGGGCGGAAATCTCCTCGGAATCCTCATTCATAAAGGAAGAGAGAGAAGATGTTTCGCTGGCAGCTTTTTCCATTTCCGCATCAAGGGCATCCTTGAAACGGCTGTCGTGTATTTTCTTAAACAGGTCAAGAACATCGTCGGCTCCGTCAGAATAAAGGGATGAATCCTCGTCTTCCACGGAAGCGTCATCAGAGTCATGTACGGAAGGCGCAAACTTGGAAAAACGGGTATCCAGTTCCTCCGGATCCTCCACCTTTGTGATGATCAGAACGATACATTCGGAATTCAGGGGAATTGCTTCTATCATCAGAGGGATATCCTCCGCTTCAAAACCACACTCGAAAGAAGCCTGCTGCATCATGTCGCGAAACAGATTTTTTGCTTTCTCTGTGCCGTAAGCCAGTTCGCTGATCTTCAACTCACGGTCTGCCAGATCGTTTTTGGTCAGTGTGCAGCGAATCTGATGGTCATTTACTTTTTCGATTTTCATGTAATCACATCCTTACTCATAGCGCGCTTGAGAAGCGCTGAAACAGATTGTTTATTGAATGTTCTGTGATTTGGTTGCCTCTATATTATACTTAAAGGATAGTCAAGTCAATAGAAGTATTTTACAGTTTCACAAAATTTTAAGAAATAGAAAAAAACCGTTGTATATATCGGACTTTTCGTATATAATCAAGTACAAGAGATGCCTCCGGATAATCGGCAAAGAAAGGGGGCACGTGCAGTAACTCTGTGAGGCAAAGGCCTCTTCTACATTAAGTCCAGAAACGGAAAGTTTCTTCTTTTTCTCCGTACGGTTAGTATGGGGAAAGTCTTATAAGCCTATGTGTCTGCATCAGGCATCAAAATTTTCCAATGAATCATCTTAATGTTATAATTCAAATTTTTGCAGTAAAATCTTTTCTATATTATATGAAACAATGCGCGTCCGGGTATCTCTGCCAATCAATTTTACATAGTCCTTTTGCGGAAGGAAATGAAATCCGGGGGAATAAAATATATCACAGTTTTTCCTGGTCGTGGGAAATGGTTTCCTTCCGAAGCACCTGGGGATACCGGAGCGAATGATTCCGGTCATCTGTCAGGCGATAACGGAAAGGAGGGAGAAAGTGTTTCGGAAAGAAGATATGTTCCGTTTGGAGGAGCAGCTTGAACGGTTCGTGGAAGGTGGAACAAAACTTTACCTGGAAGGGCAGAGAGCCTCGGCACAGGAAGTGGCATGGGCCTGTATGGTGAATGAAGAAGCAGTGTATATGCCGGATTACGTGTTCGATGAATTGGGCAGGCTGGATGAGCTGTACTATGACAGAGTGCGGCAGATTTGAGTCGCCGGATCCGGAGCGGAAGAGGATAAACGGAGCCTCACGCTGACATCTGCTGCGGAACGTGCCAAATTTTATAGTAAAATGTCAAAAATAATAATGACTGTGTGAAAATAGTTTGGTATAATATAAGGACGATTGGGAAGGAGCTGTGAACTATGAAAAAGATAATTCCGGCGCTGGTTGCAATTGTCCTTATTATTTTGGTTGCAGCTGTATGCTTTGGGACGAAATTACTGGACAAATACTCTTATTCAAAGGAATATGCAGATCTGGATGAATATTTTGAGATAGATGGCGAAGAAGATACGGCGATCATATTGCAGGATGAGAGGCTTGCAGACAGGGCACTGCTTCGGGACGGGGAATATTACCTGACACTGGAGACGGTGCATAAGTATTTTAATACGAGATTTTATGAGGATCAGGGAGAGGGGCTTCTCCTCTATACTACACCGACAGAGATCATGACAGCACAGATCGGTGCGGATGTGTACACCGTCAGCGGAGGCGCCGGAGATGATCAGGAGGTGCGGACGGAAACGAGAGAGTATCCTCTTTCCTTTTATGAAGGCGAGGTGCTTTACCTTGCGATCGATTATGTGAAGGAATATACGAATTTCTCCTATGAGGCATTCACCGGACCGAACAGACTGCAGATCTATACGCAGTGGGATGACAGAACCGTTGCGGATGTGACAAAGGATACGCAGGTGCGCTTTCAGGGAGGAATTAAGAGCGATATCCTGGAGGATGTGTCAAAGGGTGATACGCTGACCGTATTGGAAGAGATGGAGAAGTGGTCCAAGGTCAAGACTGAGGATGCCATTATCGGATATGTGGAGAATAAGCGGCTGACAGATCAGAGAACAGAATCGCAGGAACCGGTCACAGACTACGTGGAACCGGAATACACCAGCCTTACGAGAGATCACAAGATCTGTCTTGCATGGCATCAGGTGATGAGCCCGGCGGCCAATTCCACGCTGAGTTCGGTATTGGAAGGAACGGCCGGCATCAATGTGATTTCGCCTACCTGGATGTCTTTGAATGGCAGCGATGGACAGTTTGACAATATCGGATCCTTTGAGTATGTTGAGGCGGCTCACAATCGCGGACTGGAAGTGTGGGCATTGGTTGATAACCTGAGGGAAGGAGTGGATTCCTATCAGGTTCTATCCTCAACGACGAACAGGGCGAGGCTGATCGACGGACTGGTCACGAGTGCCAAAGGGCTTGGAATTGACGGAATCAACATTGATTTTGAACAGCTGACTCCCGAGACGGGAGAGCATTTTGTCCAGTTCCTGAGGGAGCTTTCCATTCCTTGCAGGAAAAACGGGATCGTACTTTCCGTAGACAATTATGTTCCGATGGGGAATACGGATTATTACAACAGGACCGAGCAGGGAATCGTAGCGGATTATGTGATCATCATGGGATATGATGAGCACTGGTCCGGCAGTGAAGAGGCCGGCAGTGTGGCATCCATTGATTATGTGGAACACGGGATTCAGAAGACGGTGGAGGAAGTACCCTCCCACAAGGTGATCAACGGGATTCCGCTGTATACCCGCGTCTGGAAGACGAAGGGCAGTGAGGTCAGCAGCGATGCAGTGGGTATGGGCAGTGCTGAAGCATTCTTGAGTAAACACGGCGTGCAGGCTGTGTGGGACGAAGCTACCTGTCAGAATTATGGCGAGTTTGAGCAGGATGGCGCATTATATCAGGTGTGGCTGGAGGACGAGCAGTCCATAGAAGTTAAATTAAATGTGATGCGCAACTATGATCTTGCGGGTGTGGCGGCATGGAAGCTCACACTGGAGAAACCGTCTGTATGGAACGTAATCGACGCCTATGTCAACGGCGATTAATGATAATATTTTTTATGGAGGTATTGGTATGAAGAACTTAAAGGTTCGGGTAAAACTGACTGTAATGACAGTCGTAGGGGTGCTGATAGCGCTGATCTTGTTTATATGCGGTTTCACAGGGATGCGCCAGATCCGTCAGAATGCAATGGAAACGCTGGAAGAGGAGGCGCGGACAAACTATGACGAAATGCTGAAGGAACAGGTGGGAAACGCGATCTCCATGCTGGAGCAGTATAATCAGAAATACGAGAATGGTGAATGCTCGCTTGAGGAGGCAAAGCAGCAGGCAGCTGATATGCTCAGGGAACTGCGCTATGGTGAAGACGGATACTTCTGGGCGGATACGGAAGACGGAACAAATGTAGTGCTGCTCGGAAAGGATACGGAAGGGACAAACCGTATCGATGCACAGGATGCTAACGGCGTAAAATACATGCAGGATATTATCTCTAACGGCAAGCAGCCGGACGGCGGTTTTTCCGACTATGAGTTCCCGAAGGCGGGTGAGGACGTGCCTTCTCCCAAGAGAGGATATTCCAAATTGTATGAGCCTTTTGGTTGGGTAATCGGTACCGGTAATTATACGGATTCCATTGATGCATTGATCGCTGAAGAAGAGGCCAAAGTTGACACTGTGGTAACCAAATGGAGCGTTATCATGCTGGTGAGCGGAGTGGTTCTTCTGATCGCATTGATCGGCATATGTATTTATATTATCAGAGATATCACGGATTCTTTGAGGAGTGTGGTCGGTTTTGCAGGTACACTGGAGTCGGGCAATATGACGAGGCGCGCGTCCCAGCACAGACTGGACAGGAAAGATGAATTCGGTGATCTGGCAAGAGCGATGAACCAGCTTGTGATCGGGGTGGACGGTATGCTGGGTGAGGTGAGAAATGCCAGTGCAAATCTGATCAACGGTGTTGAGACTGCATCGGCGGAAATTGATGCGGTGAACAGCGAAGTGGAAAATGTATCCGCAACGACTCAGGAGCTCTCGGCAAGCATGGAAGAAACAGCGGCGTCGGCACAGCAGGTAGATACCATGGCCAAAGAGATCGAAACCGTATCCAAGAATATGGCGATCAAGGCACAGGAAGGTGCTGAGAGATCCGGCGAGATCCATGAACGTGCGGTGAAAGCAAAGATTGATACAGAGGCCGGACAGAGGAAGGCAAATAACATCAAGAACGAAATCAGTGCAGATCTGCAGCAGGCCCTTGAGGATGCTAAGGTGGTAGGAGAGATTGAGACGCTTGCACATGCAATTATGGCAATCACATCGCAGACAAACCTGTTGGCACTGAATGCTTCTATCGAATCGGCAAGAGCCGGAGAAGCCGGCAGGGGATTTGCAGTCGTGGCAGATGAGATCCGGAATCTCGCAGAGCAGTCCAAGGATTCTGTGGAGAAGATCCAGCAGTTGACAAGCGCTGTTACGAGTGCGGTGAACAAGCTTTCGGACAATTCCAGACGGCTGCTTGATTTCGTTTCGGGTGATATTTCAAAGAGCTTCCACGCTTTCCTTGAGATTGCGGATGCATACGATGCCGATTGTACTTATATGAGCGATATGGTTACGGACTTCAGTGCCATTTCACAGGAACTGCTTGCGAGTGTGGACGGGGTTGTGCAGTCCATGAACGATGTCAGCACGGCGGCGGATGAGGGAGCCCAGGGAACTGTGGATATCGCAGAGAGAAGTTCCAACATGGTGAACAGTTTCAATGAGATTATGGAAGTAATGAAATCCACGGATGAAGTTGCATCACGCCTGAAGGAACGTGTAGATCAATTCCAGCTCAGTTGACGGCAGAGGGATTTTCCGAAGAGACTTTGCATATATTGGAAAAAAAGCCCGGAGCCGTTATGAGGGAAATCAGAAATAAAATTGCACAGTATGGGGAAGAATTTGTATTTGCAGCAATGGCGGTCATGTTTGTTATGGCCGCCTTTCTTGCCGTAAAAGGGGCAGTCAGGATGACTGCAGGCACAGATGTGGAGGAAGATAAACGCAGGTGTGTGGTAATTGATGCAGGACACGGCGGTACGGATCCCGGCAAAGTCGGAATCAACGGAGCAAGAGAGATGGATATCAATCTGCAGATCGCGCTCAGAGTGAAGGCGCTATTGGAACAGCAGGATATCAGGGTGGTCATGACGCGGGAGAGTGAGGCTGCTATGTACGAGGGAAGCGGAAACAGGAAAGTACAGGATATGAAGAGAAGAATCGAGCTGATCGAGAAGGAAAAACCTGACATTACTGTCAGCATTCACCAGAACAGTTATCCGGAGGAGTATGTGAAGGGTGCCCAGGTGTTTTATTATAAGGACAGCCCCGAAAGCAAGGATGCTGCGGAGATGATGCAGAGAAGCCTGGTGAAGAGACTCGATCCCAATAATCACAGGGAAGCAAAGGCAAATGGGAGTTATTACCTGCTGAAAAAAACATCTTCCCCCATCATTATTGTGGAATGCGGTTTCCTGTCAAACAGTGAGGAGGCTGAATTGCTGGTATCCGAGGAATATCAGGAAAAAGTGGCATGGGCGATTCATATGGGGATTTTACAGAAGTTGAATCATGTGATAAAATGACATCAGCATAAGCAGTGCGGAATCGAGCTGGGCACTGCGAAAGAAAGCGATGGCATAGGCAGAAACGGCAATGAACACAAAGCTGGTACAAATAGACGAAAACAATATTGATCAGACATCCATCACGGAAGCGGGGAAAATCCTGAAAAGCGGTGGACTGGTAGCGTTCCCTACTGAGACCGTATACGGACTGGGAGGAGATGCTTTGCAAAAGGAGTCCTCTCGCAAGATTTATGCAGCCAAAGGCAGACCTTCCGATAATCCGCTGATCGTTCACATCTGCAGGTGGGAGGATATCGGGCGGATCGCACGGAATGTTCCGGAGTCTGCAAAGAAACTGGCAGATGCTTTCTGGCCGGGGCCGCTCACGATGATCCTGGAAAAGACCGATGATGTTCCGCGGGAAACGACAGGAGGGCTGGATACGGTAGCGGTGCGTATGCCGAATCATAAGATCGCATTGGCGCTGATCGGAGCAGCAGGCGGTTACATTGCCGCGCCGAGCGCCAATACTTCGGGCAAGCCGAGCCCTACCCGGGCGGAACACGTGGTGGAAGATATGCAGGGCAGGATTGAGTTGATCATAGACGGAGGCTCTGTGGGGATCGGATTGGAATCCACAATTGTTGATCTGACATCAGAGACACCTGTGATCTTAAGACCGGGATATATCACACAGGATATGCTGGAGCGGGTGCTGGGACACCATGTGGATGTGGACAAAACCATTTTGGACGGAAACAGTAAGCAGGCGCCAAAGGCACCCGGCATGAAATACAGGCATTATGCTCCCAAAGGGGATTTGACGATTGTGGACGGCAAAAGTACGGATGTGGTGGAAATGATCCGGAAATTGTCGGCAGAAAAAATGGCAACAGGCGAGAGAGTTGGGATCATCTGTACGGATGAGACACGCGGAATGTACAATGCCGACTGCATTATGAGTGTTGGTGCGAGAAAGGACGAAGCGTCGATCGCCAGGCACCTTTTTGCTATACTGCGTCAGTTTGACGAGGAGCAGGTGACAGTGATCTATTCGGAAGCATTTTCCGACAGAGGACTGGGACAGGCTATTATGAACCGGCTTTTGAAGGCGGCCGGTCATCATGTATTATATACAGACAAACAGGAGGGAACAGGAAATGATAGCATTGGGATGTGATCATGGCGGATATGATCTGAAACAGGAGATTAAGAAGTATCTGGAGGAACGGAATCTGGAATACAAGGACTTTGGCTGTATGGACAAGAGTTCCTGCGACTATCCGGTGTATGGCCGTGCGGCGGCAGAGGCTGTGGCAAAAGGCGAGTGTGACAGAGGCATTGTTGTCTGTACGACAGGAATCGGGATCTCTATTACGGCAAACAAGGTACCGGGAATCCGGTGTGCACTGTGCGGCGATGCCACGTCAGCCAGACTGACACGGCTTCACAACAATGCAAATATGCTTGCACTGGGTGCCGGGATCGTTGGAACAAACCAGGCGCTGGATATCGTTGATGCTTTTTTGCACACGGATTTTTCCGGTGAGGAGAGACACCAGCGGAGAATCGATCAGATTGAGAAGTGATATGGATCAGAATGCTGAGCCAATAAAATATAGGAAAGGGACAAAGGGAGAAAAGTCATGGCAAAAACGGTAATTATGGATCATCCGCTGATCCAGCACAAAATCGGGTTTATCAGGAGAACAAGCACGGGAACAAAGGATTTCAGACAGACGATCAGTGAGATCGCCATGCTGATCTGTTATGAGGCAACCAGGGAACTGAAACTGAGTCCGGTTGAGATCGAAACCCCGATCTGTAAGACAACGGTTCAGGAATTAAAGGGAAGAAAGATGGCGATCGTGCCGATTCTGCGTGCGGGACTTGGCATGGTGGATGGTGTGCTTCAACTGATCCCTGCCGCAAAGGTAGGACATATCGGACTGCACAGAGATCCGGCAACTCTGAAGCCTGTGGAGTATTACTGCAAACTTCCTGCAGACTGCGCGGAGCGTGAGGTGTTTGTGGTGGATCCCATGCTGGCTACCGGAGGATCCTCTGTGGCAGCAATCCAGATGCTGAAGGACAAAGGCTGTAAAAATATTCATTTCATGTGTATCATTGCAGCGCCGGAGGGCGTTAAGGCAATGCATGAAGCACATCCGGATGTGGATCTGTATATCGGAGCTCTGGATGAGAAGCTGAATGATCATGGCTATATCGTGCCCGGTCTGGGTGATGCCGGAGACAGGATCTTCGGAACGAAATAATTGGGAACAGGGTATGAAAAGAACAGATTATATTGTGTGGGATGAATATTTTATGGGAATTTCCAAGCTGTCGGGAATGCGGTCCAAGGATCCCAATACTCAGGTTGGGGCGTGCATCGTGAGTCAGGACAACAAGATCATGTCGATGGGCTATAACGGTTTTCCGGCAGGGTGCAGCGATGATGATTTCCCGTGGGAGCGGGAAGGAGAAATGCTGGAGACGAAATATGCTTTTGTCACACACGCGGAACTCAACGCCATATTGAATTACAGAGGGGGAAGCCTCGCAGGCGGAAAGTTGTATGTGTCGCTTTTTCCCTGCAACGAATGTGCGAAAGCGATCATTCAAGCGGGTATCCGCACAATCGTATATGAAAGCGATAAGTATCAAGGAACACCGGGCAATCTTGCATCCAAAAAGATGCTGGATGCAGCGGGAGTGAAGTATTATCAGTATCAAAGAACCGGCCGGAAGGTGACTCTGGATCTGTAGAGTCATCTGCCGGGGAGGATGGACAGGATGAAGAAAGCCTGCAGGCAGATTGCGGCGCTGATGGCTCTGATATTTGCGGTTTACGCAACGTCAGACATAGTGTTTGCACTCACCACACAGGAAAAACTGAATCAGGCAAAACAGGAAAAGGCACAGACAGAAGCAGAGCTGAAACAGACAAAGGACAATATCACCGGCATGCAGGGGGCAAAGGATTCCCTGCAGGGACAGCTGGTGATACTGAACGATAATCTGGAGGAGGTCAGCCGGAATCTCAGTAATCTGGAAGAACAGATCGGACAGAAGGAACAGGAGATCGAGGATACACAGGCTGCGCTTGAAGAGGCGGAAGAAACGGTAGAATGGCAGTATGAGTGCATGAAAAAGCGAATGCAGTTCATGTATGAGCGGAGCGATACCGCATATCTGGAAATGCTGTTTGCCGCGAACGGCTTCGGGGATTTTCTGAATAAGAGTCTCTATATGGAGCAGCTTGCCGAATATGACAAGAAAATGCTGAAACAGTATCAGGATACGCAGGCTGAGATTGAAGAGGAAAAGGAAAAACTGTTAGCGCAGAAACAGGAACTGGATGAACTCCATGAACAGACGGAAGCGGAACAGGGCAAGGTTGCAGGTCTTGTGAAAAATACCGCAAACAACATTGCAAGTTATGCGGATCAGATTTCCACGGCACAGAATGTGGCACTTGCCTATGAAGCGAAGGTAAAAGAACAGGAAGCGAATATCGCAGCGCTGCAGAAGCAGCTCGCGGAGGAGCAGGCGATGTCACGTCTGGCGGCGCAGTCTTCCTGGAGAGATATCTCGGAAGTGACATTCGCCGAAGGAGATAGAGAACTTCTGGCACAGCTGATCTATTGCGAAGCCGGCGGGGAGCCTTATGCCGGTAAGCTTGCGGTAGGAGCGGTGGTAATCAACCGCGTGCTCAGTTCCGTGTACCCGAATACGGTAGTCGGCGTTATCTATCAGAATAAACAGTTTTCACCGGTTGGCAGTGGAAGACTTGCGCTTGCCCTTGCGGAAGGGCGTGCGACACAGGCGTGCTATCAGGCGGCGGATGAGGCGATGAAGGGCGTGACCAATGTCGGGAACTGCGTGTATTTCAGAACGCCGATCCCGGGGCTTACAGGTATTTCTATCGGGGGACATATTTTTTACTAGAAGTGTATGGAAACATAAGAGGCTTCATGCTGGAAAGTCATTGTACAGATTTCCTTACAATGATTCAAATGACTCGATATATTTTGTCAGTTCCGGCAGCTTTCCATTATAAATCAGCGATAACAAGGCATTGCAGGAGAGCAGTGCCTTTTTTAATTCGTTCATGGAAATGCCTCCGCATTCGAGTGCGGGCACCATCTCGTCCAGATCTACAACTTTTACGAAGCCGTCCGGATAGATGATCACATCTGCCAGCAGATCTGTGACGACCAGTTTGTTCTCGGCAGCGTAATATTCGTGCGTAATGATATCGCAGTAATAATAGAGCAGGGTATTGTCCTGACGGTAGAATTTGCTGATCTTATAGCCCTCTTTTAGGAAGTAGCATGAATAGCCGTGGTGCAAGTCCTTCTTGGGCTTAAGGGCTTTCCAGCGTGTGACAATGACGGAGTCGTCCCACATAAGAATCTCGTCATCCTTAAGCAAAATACATTCATCGGGAATGATTCGTTTACGATAAAGAAGCGGATAGTTCATAATGTCTCCTGCACTGTGCTTTTTGTAGAAAAGAGCAACTGATCAACAGATTTTCAGTTACAAAAATAGTACACTTACGGCACCGGAAAGTCAATGAAAAACGAAAGAGTTTTTTGCTTTACATAAACTATGAAATTTTGTATAATTTAGACTATGAGTGAATTGATACAAAAGGTTATGCGGAGGAGCGTGAGAACATATGAAGTATGACCGTTCCACCTTCCGTATGCTGGCAATGTTCAGCCAGTTTGGCATTCATATGCTGGTTCCCATTTTCTTGTGTTCTTTTCTGGGTATCTTTATTGATAAGAAGCTGGGTACTTCCTATTGGATGGTTATCCTCTTTTTTGTGGGAGCGCTGGCGGGCTACAGAAATGTTTACCGGCTGGCAAAACGGTTGGGAGAAAAACAGGACCTGGAGGCATTGAATGAGAGGAGCCGCAGAAAGAATAAAAAGCATTGACGCTACATTGAAAGAGATGCTTCTTGCCATGCTGACAGTCGGGCTGCTCGTACAGTTTATCCTTGTCTGGTTTGTACCGGACAAAGCCGGGTTTTCCGTCGGCTTGTGGGTGGGGGTTGTCACAGCGGCATTTATGGCGAACAATATGAATTCCACTCTGGAGCGCGCGCTCACTCTGGGAGAGGGCGGGGCACAGACATTGATCCGCAAGAATTCCATTCTCCGTTATTTTGCGGTGATCGTAGTCCTGATCGGATCGTATTTCACCGGATGGGTGAACCCTTTTGCTGTTTTTGGGGGAATCATGACCTTAAAGGTATCGGCGTATCTGCAGCCGCTTACACATAAAATTTTAGAGAGATTAAGGAGGTGAGTCTATGGGACAAGGTATCCTGTTATCCGGGAATGCTGACATCGATTTTATGATTCATGGTGTTTTTTCCTATGAATTGTTCGGTCAGACTTTTTGGATAACGACCACGCATGTCTGCATCCTGATCGTGATGCTTGTGATTATAGGATTCTGCATCGCGGCGAACCGGGCGATAAAGCATGCGTCAGAGGTGCCGGGAAACTTCCAGAATATCGTGGAGCTTATCGTGGAGAAGCTGGATGGCATGGTGGAGAGCGCCATGGGGAAGAACGCATCGAAGTTTGCCAATTATATTGGTACGATCTTCATCTTTATTTTGATCTCCAACATATCGGGTCTGTTTGGTTTGAGACCGCCGACAGCCGATTACGGAGTGACATTTCCGCTCGGTGTGATGACGTTTGCCATCATTCATTTTAATAAGTTCAAACATCAGAAAGTATCCGGCGTGATCAAAGGCCTGTGTGATCCGTGGGTATTCTGGGCGCCGATCAATATCATAGGAGATCTCGCAGTACCGATTTCTTTGTCGCTGCGTCTTTTTGCCAATGTGTTGTCCGGAACGGTTATGATGGCGCTTGTTTACGGGCTGTTAAAATGGATCGCGATCATCTGGCCGGCAGCGTTGCATGTGTATTTTGACTTATTTTCCGGAGCAATTCAGACGTATGTATTCTGTATGCTGACGATGACTTATGTCAGTGATGCGATCGGAGACGATTAAAATCTAATTCATTTTAAGGAGGAAAAAGAAATGGAATTTAACACAAACTTTATTTTGGGATGTTCGGCAATCGGTGCAGGACTTGCGGTTATCGCAGGTATCGGACCCGGTGTCGGACAGGGTATCGCGGCAGGACATGCTGCGGCAGCAGTAGGAAGAAACCCGGGAGCAAGCTCAGAGATCAGATCCATGATGCTTCTCGGACAGGCAGTTGCCGAGACCACAGGTCTTTACGGTCTGTTGATCGCCATGCTCCTGTTATTTGTAAAACCTCTTGTACCGTAAAAAGTGTCTTACTAAAATCTTTGAAAGGAGACACAGATGGATTCATATTTATTTGACCTGAAGCCCCAGCTGATCCATGATGCGATCCTTAGCATGATTGCTGTCTTTACGCTGTTTCTGGTTGCTTCCAATCTGTTGTTCAATCCGGTACGCCAGATGCTCAAAAAGCGTCAGGATAAGATACAGGGAGAACTCGAGGATGCAAAGCAGAATCAGGATGAAGCTGCGGCGCTGAAGGCAGAGTACGAGGCAAAACTCAAGGATATCAATGTGGAGGCTGAGGAGATTCTGGGCGAAGCCAGAAAGAAAGCGCTCGCGAATGAGAACAGGATCATCGCGGAAGCAAAGGAAGAGGCGGCGAGGATCCGTGAGAGGGCTGAGCAGGAAGCTGAACTTGAGAAGAAGAAGGCCGCGGATGATGTGAAGAAGGAGATGATCTCCATTGCTTCCGTCATGGCAGGCAAGGTTGTTGCAGCTTCGATCGATACGACTGTCCAGGACAGCCTGATCGAGGAAACATTGAAAGAAATAGGTGACAATACATGGCTAAGCTGATTAGTGGAACATACGGTGAAGCCCTGTTTGAGCTTGCCGTGGAAGAGGACAGGCTGGATTCCCTTGCGGAGGAGATACGGAGTCTGCAGCAGATTCTGTCGGAAAATAAGGATCTGGACAAACTGATGAATCATCCGAAGATCAGCAAGGATGAGAAGCTTCAGGTGATGGAAAACATTTTTAAAGAGAAAATCAGTGAGGAACTGATGGGACTGCTTTCCATCATGATCATGAAGGATCGTTACCGGGAGCTTGATTCGGTTCTGGATTATTTCCTGAACCGGGTAAAGGAAGTGAAGGGGATCGGAGTGGCGTATGTTACTACCGTTTCCGGCCTGAGCGATGTGCAGAAAGAACAGATTGTCGCTAAACTGCTTGCAACGACCGGTTATCGGCAGATGGAGATGCATTATCAGGAGGATCAGAGCCTGATCGGAGGCATGATGATCCGAATCGGTGACCGTATCGTGGACAGCAGCATCAGGACAAAGCTGGAAGAACTGCAAAAACAGTTGATGAAGATTCAATTGGGATAATTTTTTAACGTTACACAATAACAAGAAAGGTGCGTAAAGATCTATGAACTTAAGACCAGAAGAGATTAGTTCAGTCATAAAGGATCAGATCAAGAGATATGCGTCAGAACTGGAGGTATCCGATGTGGGTACCGTAATTCAGGTGGCTGACGGTATCGCCCGCGTACACGGACTGGAAAACGCAATGCAGGGTGAGCTCCTTGAGTTCCCCGGGGAAGTATACGGAATGGTAATGAACCTCGAAGAGGATAATGTGGGTGCCGTTCTCCTTGGCAGCCACAGGAATATCAACGAAGGTGACATTGTCAAGACCACCGGGCGTGTGGTAGAGGTTCCTGTAGGCGATGCGATGTTAGGCCGTGTTGTGAATGCGCTGGGACAGCCGATCGACGGCAAGGGACCTGTTCAGACTGACAAATTCCGTAAAATTGAGCGAGTGGCATCGGGCGTTATCACGAGAAAGTCCGTGGATACACCGCTTCAGACGGGTATTAAGGCAATCGATTCCATGGTTCCGATCGGAAGAGGCCAGCGTGAGCTGATCATCGGAGACAGACAGACCGGTAAGACGGCGATTGCCATTGATACGATCATCAATCAAAAGGGACAGAATGTAAAATGTATTTACGTTGCGATCGGACAGAAAGCGTCCACCGTAGCGAACGTTGTGAAGACACTGGAAGAATTCGGCGCAATGAATTATACAACGGTAGTTGCAGCGACAGCCAGTGAGCTGGCGCCGTTACAGTACATTGCTCCTTATTCCGGATGCGCGATCGGTGAGGAATGGATGGAGAACGGTGAGGATGTACTGATCGTTTATGACGATCTGAGCAAGCATGCTACTGCATATCGTACACTCTCTTTGCTTCTGAGACGTCCGCCAGGCCGTGAGGCATATCCCGGCGACGTGTTCTATCTGCATTCGAGACTGCTCGAGAGAGCTGCCCGTATGAGTGAAGAGTACGGCGGAGGATCCTTGACGGCACTGCCGATCATTGAGACACAGGCGGGTGATGTATCCGCATACATTCCGACAAACGTGATTTCCATTACAGACGGTCAGATTTATCTTGAGACAGAGATGTTCAACTCCGGTTTCAGACCTGCGGTCAATGCCGGACTTTCCGTATCCCGTGTCGGTGGCGCAGCACAGATCAAGGCGATGAAGAAGATCGCCGCACCGATCCGTGTGGATCTGGCACAGTATCGTGAGTTGGCAGCATTTGCCCAGTTCGGTTCCGAATTGGATGCGGATACAAAAGAAAAGCTGGCTCAGGGCGAGAGGATCAAAGAGATCTTAAAACAGCCGCAGTATCAGCCCATGTCGGTTGAATACCAGGTTATCATCATCTATGTGGCAACCAACAAGTATCTGTTGGATGTTCCGGTGGAGAAGATTACAGAGTTTGAGAAAGAGTTCTTTGAATTCCTGGATACCAAGTATCCTGAGATCCCGCAGAGCATCCGTGAGGAAAAGGTGATTTCCGATCAGACGGAGGAACTGCTTAAGAAAGCAATTGCCGAGTTTAAAGGGTAAGCGGAAAGGGTGACATGTTATGGCCTCGATGAGAGATATCAAAAGACGTAAAGGCAGTATTCAGAGTACCCAGCAGATTACCAAGGCGATGAAGCTGGTTTCCACGGTAAAGCTCCAGAGGGCGAAGACAAGGGCAGAGCGTTCCAAGGCATATTTCCAGTGCATGTATGATACGATGAATTCCATGCTGGCAAAGGTCGGAGAGAGTGATCATCCTTATCTGAAATCATCCGGAAACGGTAAAAAAGCGGTTGTGCTGATCACCTCCAACAGAGGACTGGCAGGCGGATATAATTCCAACGCGATCAAGCTGATCACGAAGGGCGATTTTAAGAAGGAAGAGCTTGTCATCTATGCTGTGGGAAAGAAGGGGCGCGACACGCTGAGCCGCTATGGTTATGAGATCAGAGCCGACTATTCGGATATGATTGAGGATCCGCAGTATCCGGACGCGATGGTGCTTTGCAACAGGCTTTTACAGGATTTTACGAATGGCGAGATCAGTGAAATCTATCTGGTTTATACTGCTTTCAAGAATACCGTTAGCCATGAGCCTATTCTGCGTAAGCTCCTCCCGGTAGAGGCACAGGAGAAGGAAGAAGCTTCCACAGAGGACAGAGCCCCCATGAACTTTGAACCGGAGGATGAGGAAGCGCTGAAGCTGATCATTCCCAAGTATGTGACAAGCATGGTTTACGGAGGAATGGTGGAATCCGCGGCAAGTGAAAACGGAGCCAGAATGCAGGCGATGGATTCGGCGACAAGCAATGCGGAGGAAATGATCGAAAATCTTACATTGCTTTATAACCGGGCTCGTCAGGGTTCCATTACGCAGGAGTTAACTGAGATTATAGCTGGTGCCGAGGCAATCAGCTAGACAAGGAGTAGATAAGATGGCAGATGTAAACAGCGGAAAAATCACGCAGATCATCGGTGCTGTCCTGGACATCAAATTCAGCGAAGGAAAACTTCCTGAGATCAATGAAGCAATCAGAATCCCAACCGCAGACGGCGGCAAACTGGTTGTGGAGGTGTCGCAGCATCTGGGTGATGATACAGTGAGATGTATTGCACTGGGTTCCACTGACGGACTGGTGAGAGGAATGGAAGCGATCGCGACAGGCGCTCCCATCACCGTTCCCGTAGGTGAGAATACGCTGGGACGTATCTTTAACGTTCTGGGCGAACCCATTGATAATAAGCCGGCGCCGGAGGAGGTAGAGTATTCTCCTATCCACAGGGCAGCGCCGGAGTTTGAGGAGCAGTCAACCGAGCAGGAACTTCTGGAGACGGGTATCAAGGTCGTTGACCTGTTGTGCCCTTACCAGAAAGGCGGAAAGATCGGTTTGTTCGGCGGCGCCGGTGTAGGCAAGACGGTATTGATCCAGGAGCTGATCCGTAATATCGCTACCGAGCACGGTGGGTATTCCGTATTCACCGGTGTAGGAGAGCGTACCCGTGAGGGAAATGACCTGTATCATGAGATGCAGGAGTCCGGCGTTATTGATAAGACCACGATGGTGTTCGGTCAGATGAACGAGCCGCCGGGAGCACGTATGAGAGTTGGACTGACCGGACTTACGATGGCAGAGTATTTCCGTGATAAAGGCGGTAAGGATGTGCTTTTGTTCATTGATAATATTTTCCGTTTCACGCAGGCAGGTTCCGAGGTATCCGCACTTCTGGGACGTATGCCTTCCGCGGTAGGTTATCAGCCCACACTGCAGACAGAGATGGGTGCTCTTCAGGAGCGCATCACTTCCACCAAGAACGGTTCCATCACATCTGTACAGGCGGTTTATGTGCCTGCCGATGACTTGACGGACCCGGCTCCCGCGACAACGTTCGCACATTTGGATGCGACGACGGTATTGTCACGTTCCATCGTGGAGCTTGGTATTTATCCCGCAGTGGATCCTCTGGAGTCCACATCGAGAATTCTGGATCCCAGAATCGTGGGTGAGGAGCATTACAAGGTTGCCCGCGGTGTCCAGGAGATCCTCCAGAAGTATAAAGAACTTCAGGATATCATTGCAATTCTTGGTATGGATGAACTTTCTGAGGACGACAAGCTGGTAGTAAACCGTGCGAGAAAGGTACAGAGATTTTTGTCACAGCCTTTCTTTGTGGCGGGTCAGTTTACCGGTTTGGAAGGAAAATATGTGCCGATCAATGGGACCATCCGCGGCTTTAAGGAGATTATCGAAGGAAAGCATGACGACATTCCGGAGAGCTACTTCCTGAATGCGGGAACGATTGATGATGTACTTGCCCGTTGTAAGTAAGAGGTGGGTATATGGCAGGAAAAAATAAATTTGCATTGAAGATCATCACTCCGGACAGAGTCTTTTATGAAGGCGAGGCGGAGATGGTGGAGTTTAATACCACAGAGGGGGAGATCGGCGTCTACAAGGAACATGTTCCGATGACGGTGATCATAAGCCCCGGAATCCTCACAATTACGGAGGAGGATGAAGTGAAGGAAGCAGCTCTTCACTCCGGATTTGCGGAGATCCTGCAGGATCGTGTCACGATCATGGCAGAGATTGTCGAGTGGCCATCTGAGATTGATGTGGCACGGGCAGAAGAAGCTCTGAAGCGTGCGGAGGATCGTATTTCCGGAAAAGATCAGACGACAGATATCGTCAGGGCGGAGGCTGCGCTTCACAGAGCGATGGCTCGTATCGAAGTGGTGAAATAGAAGTTGAAGCAAAATAGGATGCTAAGCCATAGGATAAACCTTTGGCTTAGCATTTTTTTCTTAAAGATATGATGATAATATTGTAAAAATATATTATAATTTATTTTATAGAAAGGCGTTGTAAACGCGGAAAGCAACTGCTTAGCATTAGCAGGTCAATAAAATGCAAAACTAAGGGAGGTACAAACTATGGGAAAGAAATGGGTGTATTTGTTTACGGAAGGCAACGCAGGGATGCGCAACCTTCTGGGGGGAAAAGGAGCAAACCTGGCAGAGATGACGAATCTTGGGCTGCCGGTGCCGCAGGGCTTCACGATCACGACGGAGGCCTGCACGCAGTATTATGAGGACGGCAGGCAGATCAATGATGAGATCATGGGCCAGATCATGGAATATATCGGAAAGATGGAAGAGATCACGGGGAAGAAGTTCGGTGACAAGGAGAATCCGCTGCTCGTGTCGGTGCGTTCCGGCGCAAGGGCATCGATGCCCGGCATGATGGACACGATCCTGAACCTTGGCCTGAATGAGGAAGTAGTGGAGGTGCTCTCCGCAAAGTCAGGCAACCCGAGGTGGGCATGGGACTGCTACAGAAGGTTCATCCAGATGTACTCGGATGTCGTGATGGAAGTGGGAAAGAAATATTTTGAAGAGCTGATCGACCGGATGAAAGAGGAGAAGGGCGTGACGCAGGACGTGGAGCTGACGGCGGAGGACTTAAAGGAGCTTGCCGACCAGTTCAAGGCAGAGTATAAGAGTAAGATCGGGGAGGAGTTCCCGCATGACCCGAAGGAGCAGCTGATCGGCGCGATCAAGGCCGTGTTCCGGTCATGGGACAACCCGAGGGCAAATGTATACCGGAGGGACAACGATATCCCGTATTCGTGGGGAACGGCGGTCAACGT
>JALFTO010000075.1 GCA_022779165.1 Lachnospiraceae bacterium | reverse complement strand
TATGGAAACGATGCTGCGATCACTGCCAAGGCTGAGGAAGTGGCAGCGGGAATGGCAGCCGGTAGGCTTGCGTCCCTCAAAGAAGCAGAGAGCCAGATCCAGAAGTTGGCGGATATTGCGACATATCTTGCGAAAAAGGATAACGCTTCGTATAATTCGACGCAGGAATTTCAGGATTTAAAGGATCGTCTCACGGAAAATGGTTGGACGGTTCCGCCTGATGCGGATGGTCAGACCGCAATGGAAGAGGAGTTACAGAACTCTGCAGCTGACCTGGTAAGCTATCAGGAGAGCATCAATGCGCTTCGGAAATATTATACAGACAAAGGCATCACCGGTGATGATGCGGATGCCGTAGCGGATATTTCCACCAAGCTGACAGCGCTGGCGGATGATATTAACGCAAAATGGGCAGATACCGTGGATTTATCATCAGCAGGAACACCGGATATTATGGCGGACGCGAAGTCCGATGTGGAGGCGAAGGCTGAGGCGGCACACAATGCCCGCAGTGAACTGTTAAACGGTGCGAGTGCCACGGCGGTGCGTATCCTCGGACAGGATGCGTCGATCCTGTTAAACGGTGCGGAGTATACTTCCTCGACGAACAGCTTCAGCGTCAACGGTCTGACGCTTACGGCAAACAGTGTCAGTGATATTGTCAAAGATGCGGAAGGCAATGACACGTATGTGACGACAACACTCAACACGTCACTTGATGTGGATGCGATCTATGATTCCATCAAGGGATTCTTTAAGGAATACAACGACCTGATCAAGGAGATGGAAAGCCTTTACAATGCGGATTCAGCCAAGGGTTATGAACCTTTGACCGATGAAGAGAAGGATGAGATGTCCGATGATGAGGTCGAGAAGTGGGAGAAGAAGATCAAGGATGCACTGCTTCGCAGGGATTCCAATCTCGGCGGTGTGATTACCAGTATGAAGACGGCCATGCTCGGCAATTTCACGATCAACGGAACAAAGTATAACCTGGCAAGCTTCGGAATCGAGACGCTCGGATATTTTGAGGCAGAGAAGAATGAACGTGGCGTATATCATATCGCAGGTGATGCGGATGACTCAAACTCTGCGGATAAGGATGACAAACTCAAAGCCATGATCGCGAACGATCCGGATACAGTGATGTCTTTCTTCTCACAGCTTGTGAAAGACATGAAATCCACGCTCGAGGATAAGATGAGCGCAATTGAGGATTATCGGAGTAAATATAAGATTTATGATGATAAGAAGATGAAGAGCGATTATGATGATTATTCATCAAAGATCAAGAAGCAGGAGCAGAAACTGCAGGATCTGGAGGACAGATATTACAAGCAGTTCTCGGCGATGGAAAAAGCAATGTCGGAATTGAATTCCAAACAGAGTTCACTGAGCGGCCTGTTTGGCTCATAAGATAGGAGGAAAATCACATGGCACTGCCAAATGCGTATGCAGCTTACAACAACAACAAAATCCTGACAGCTTCTCCGGCGGAGCTGACGCTGATGCTTTATGACGGGGCGATCAAGTTCAGCAATATGGCGATCCAGGGGATTGAGAGTAAGGATATCGAGAAAGCACACAACAACATCCGCAAGGTGGAGCGTATCATCCAGGAGTTCCAGATTACACTGGATCGTAAATATCCGGTGGCGCAGGACTTCGATAATGTGTATAATTATATCTTAAGAAGACTGAGAGAAGCCAATGCCAGGAAGGATAAAGAAATCATGGAAGAGGTGCTGAAGCATCTGCGCACCATGCGTGACACGTGGAAGGCAGTGATGCAGCAGAGCCATGGCGAGGCTGTGAAGAACGCAATTTAGTAATATGAGGAGAACGGAATGGCCGAGTTGAATCAATATCTGAAAATTCTCACGGAGAGCCTTGAAAAAAAGAAAAAGATCATGGAATCCATCCTGGCAGCCAATGTGCGTCAGGGACAGGCAATCAGAGAAAAAGGAGATTTGGAAACCTTTGACCGGATCGTTTCCGAAAAGGAAAAGCTGATCAATGAGCTGATGTCACTTGACAATGGGTTTGAGGAAGTGTACAGCCGCATCGCAGCAGAACTTGAGAGCCGTAAGAGTGAGTTCGCAGCAGAGATAGGGAAGCTTCAGAAACTGATCTCGGAGGTGACGGAACTCAGTACCCGGATCCAGGCGTCGGAGCAGCGCAATAAGCAGGGCGTGGAATCCTATTTCTCCTACACCAGACGCCAGCTCAACCAGAACCGCAAGAGCGTCCGCGCCGCCAGTGATTACTACAAGAGCATGAATCAGTTGAATGCGTACAGTGATGTTCAGATGGTGGATCGGAAAAAATAAGTGAGATATAGATGTAAAGAAAAGATATGGAGGCATCCGAACCCGGAAGGGGGTCGGATGCTTTTTTAGACTTTTGTTTTTTACAAAAATGTGTTATAATTCTAAATTGAAAACTTAAAGTTTTTGAATTAATGTTTAAAGTTATAGATTGAGAGGTAACATATGTCGTTTACAGAGAAGAAAAGGGAAGAAATAAAGAAATACATATTACGCAAGATCATGTCAGATGATGAAAATTTTATTGCAAAAACCATGGACAATTTTGGTATCTCAATTACTTCTGTTAAAAGGTATCTTCAGGAGTTGGAAAACTGCAATGTGATAGAAAGTTCAGATCAGAAAAAATGTAAATATCATCTTGCTGAAGCGATTCATAGAGAAGAAATAGACTTAAAGGGAAACAGAAATAATGAAGATCGCATATTTTCGGCTTCCGTTAAACCATATTTGATAAATTGCAATGATAAGGCACATAGAATCTGGCAATATGTTTGCGCAGAGATGATCAATAATGCAATGGAACATTCTGATGGAAATAAACTTTGTATTGAGGTAAGATCCAATCCATTTTCCAGTAGTGTATTGATTCTGGATGATGGGATTGGAGTGTTTGCCACGCTGCTAGACTATATGAAAAAACATGGGTGGGAAGATCCGATCACAGAGGACGCTTTGATTGAACTTTATAAGGGTAAAATAACAAGTAAGGAAGAGAATCATTCCGGCGAGGGGATTTTCTTTTCCTCAAAGATGGTGGATGAGTTTTGCTTGTGGTCTGATTCGTATATTTACAAGGCGGGACATGGGAAAGCGCCTCAAACAATACAATCTCATTTGTCGGCTTACAAGACTCGAATTGATCGGATCGGAACACTGGTTCTTATGCGTCTTGAAAATGAAACGGAGAGAAATATATCGGAGGTTTTTGGTATGTATACAGATGTTGAGGAAGGGTTTGTTAAAACAATGATCCCGGTCAAAGAGGCATGTATCAGTGGGGAACCGGTGGCACGCTCTCAGGCCAGGAGAATCTGCAATCGACTGGAAGCGTTTCAAGAAGTTGTCCTGGATTTCAAAGATGTTGAATTTATGGGGCAGGGGTTTGCGGATGAAATGTTTCGTGTTTACGCTGTTGCTCATCCCCAAGTCAAGATGCATCCGATCAATATGCTGCCGGAGGTAGGAAGAATGATTCGCCACGTGGGAAGGGGAAAACTGCCGGAGAATGTATGCCTGGAATCGTATGATTGAGCTCCTGTTCATAGCGAATTGACAGGATTGTTATCAGAGATGTACAGAAAAGCGTACTTGGATACAGGTACGTTTTTCTGTACGTTTCTTGTTTTTGCGGTGATAATGAATCAGAAACTTTCTGTGTATCCGTGTGCTTTTGCCCACGCAGCCATTTTTTGGAGTTTCAAATTTTCGGTTTTGGCATTAGAGAGTTCGGACTCCGTATCGGAGAGTCTGGCCTGAGCGTCAGAGAGTTCGGACTCAGTATCGGATAACTTTGTCCTGATGTCGGACAATTCACGCTCTCTTTTTGCCAGGGTGTGCTTGGCGATGGAGAGATCATCCTCCTGCTGTGCAATGTATCGCTCATAATTACGCATATCCTGATAGTATTCTTCGCGGTCGCGACAGCGTTTGCGAATCTGTTCTTCAGCTGTTAAGCGGAACATGGTTCCGGCGGCTTCCTGTAAATATTCATTCTTTTCTGCTAACATATGTACCTCCTCCCAGGTTTTGGCCTTAAAAAGCCTTGCCCACTCATCAATGTGGTATTTTTTGTCTTCCTCAGTTGCCAGATCGATATGAGTCAAGTCTATCATATTTAAGGTAAAATTACTACTATATAACGTATTATTTTTCCGGTTCATAAGTTGATAGCTTGCGCAGAATTTAGGATTCTCAGGGAACAGGGAGTAATCGAGAAAAGCGATATGGATTCCCCTAAGATGATGGGATTGGTGATCTCCACGGAAACGACTTCCTCTTCGGACAGGTGTAAAAGGGAACAGATGAGCCCTTCAGCGCCGGATTGCTCTGCTGGAGCACGGCACGAAACA
>JALFTO010000071.1 GCA_022779165.1 Lachnospiraceae bacterium | reverse complement strand
CCACGGGAGGAACCACGCAGACACCTAAGGAGAAGACAAATGCGGAGATCATGATCACAAAGCCGGGCATTTCAGATACAGATAAAGCATCGGCAAAGGTCAATGGTTCTACCGATAATTTCATTGTCCGGATTACGGATGATCCGACAGCAGCGGCACAGGTTGAGACAGCTCTGATCAATGAGTATGGCTCACTTGATAACATTGCCTACTCTGCGATGGATATTTCTCTGTATGATGAGACGGGCACAGTGAAGCTTTCGGATACATCAGGACTTACAGTGGATGTCACGATGCCGATCCCGGATGATCTGCGTCAGTATGCGGGCAATAATCAGGCGGCAGGCGTGGTGGATGATCATCTGGACAAGCTGCCGGTGAAGTTTAATGAGATTGATGGTGTGCCGTGCATTTCCTTTACGGCAACGCACTTCTCACCGTATACGATCTATGTGGAGACAGATAACCTCACCTCTGCGACAGATGTTTCTCCTAAGACGGGAGATCCGATCCATCCCAAGTGGTTCCTTGCGATCGGTCTGGCGGCATTGTCGCTGTTCCTGTTCTTAAAGAAGGACGAAAAAGTAAAGATTGCAGTATAGTACAGTCAGTGTACTGATACAAGACTCCCGGCATATGATAAAAAAAAGCCGGGAGTTTTCTTGTGTTTCGAGTCAGAGCGCAGATTGATTGTGACAGGATACCCGGAGGATATACGGGTAAGGGAGTCACAGCAGCGATTTTAGATACCGGAATTGCACTGCATCCGGATTTTGAGGGAAGGGTAGATCACTTTGGAGATTTCCTGCATCGGAGGGAGAAGCCCTATGATGATGCGGGACATGGGACACATGTGGCGGGGATACTGGCGGGAAGCGGAGAGGTATCCGCCGGAAAATACCGTGGAATTGCACCGGAATGCAGACTGGTGGTCGGAAAGGTACTGGATCAGAGGGGCGAAGGATCGGTGGATGCAATGCTGAAGGGGCTTGCCTGGGTCAGAGAGCATCAGCGCGAATGGAAGATCAGCTTGTTGAATATTTCAGTGGGAATCGGTAAGATCAGATGGGACGCAGATATGGAAAAACTGATCCGCGCTGTGGAGGAGCTGTGGCTGCGGGGAGTGGTAGTGGTGGCAGCGGCGGGGAATGCAGGACCGCTTCCCGGGAGTATGTCGGCTCTTGGATTGAGCGGAAAAGTCATTACCGTGGGCTGTCATGAGGGAGGATATTTTGGAAACAGAGGATCTCTGTGTGAAAACTATTCCGGGAGAAGCAGCGATGGGGCAGCGGTGCATAAACCGGATGTTGTTGCGCCGGGAACCGACATCATATCGTGTGACTATCATGTCCGCAGAACCATCCGCGGATGGCAGTATCCTTATGTGCAAAAGAGCGGAACTTCCATGGCGGCGCCGATTGTTTCCGGAGCGGCAGCCCTGTATTTACAGAAGAATAAAAATGCCCGGCCGGAGGACGTGAAGCGCAGCATGCTCCTTTCGGCAACGGATTTAAAGCGTCCATGGACGGAGCAGGGATGGGGGATGATAAATGTCCGGAGAATGCTGGAAAAATAGTTGAAAATCGGAAATATTGGTTGACACATCTCGTATGATTGTATACAATTATACGAGATGTTTGTGCCGGAGCATAGGCGTTTGAAGGAGGCGGTTTTATGAGCAGAAATGATGAATACTTTACTAACAGGCCGGTAACGCTGAACGAGAAGAACAATCTGCTTGAAATTGAAGAGCACATGTACATTCTGGATGATGTGGAGAAGCCGAATGCATTCCGGAATATGTTTCCGTATTCGGAGATCCCGAAGATTCCCTTCAACGACAGGATTGTGCCTCACAATATGCCGAAGGATATCTGGATCACAGATACGACTTTCCGTGACGGACAGCAGTCCCGTGCACCGTATACGACAGAGCAGATCGTGACAATCTATGACTATCTGCATAGGCTTGGCGGGCCTAACGGAATGATCCGTGCGAGCGAATTTTTCCTGTACAGTAAGAAAGACAGGGACGCCGTTTATAAATGTATGGAGCGGGGGTATCAGTTTCCGGAGATCACGAGCTGGATCCGCGCCAGCAAGGAAGATTTCAAGTTGGTGAAAGAGATCGGCATGAAAGAAACAGGTATTCTGGTGAGCTGTTCCGACTATCATATCTTTATGAAGTTAAAGATGACCAGGAGGCAGGCGATGGATCATTATCTCAGTGTGATTCGTGACTGTCTGGAGGAGGGAATCAGCCCCCGGTGTCATCTGGAAGATATCACAAGAGCAGATATTTACGGGTATGTGGTACCGTTCTGCCTGGAACTGATGAAGCTGATGGAGCAGTACAAGATTCCGATCAAGGTGCGTGCTTGTGATACGATGGGGTATGGTGTCAATTATGCAGGTGCCGTTATCCCGAGAAGTGTGCAGGGTATCATCTATGCACTTCACACACATGCCGGTGTGCCCCATGGGCTGATCGAATGGCATGGTCACAATGATTTCTATAAGGCGGTATCCAATTCCACCACGGCATGGCTGTATGGATGTTCCGGCGTGAATACATCGCTGTTTGGTATCGGTGAGAGGACAGGCAATACGCCTCTTGAGGCTATGGTGTTTGAGTATGCCCAGCTGAAAGGAGATCTGAACGGTATGGATACCACGGTGATCACGGAGCTGGCGGAATATTATGAGAAGGAGATCGGCTATCACATTCCGGAGAGGACGCCTTTTGTCGGGAAGAATTTCAATGTGACGAGAGCCGGTATTCATGCGGACGGCCTTTTGAAAAATGAGGAAATTTATAATATATTTGATACAGAGAAGTTCTTGAACAGACCGGTGCTCTGCGCCGTGTCGAATACTTCCGGGCTTGCGGGAATCGCGCACTGGATCAATACATATTTCCGCCTGAAGGATGATCAGGCGCTTGATAAGAATTCAGAGCTCGTGAAGGCGGTTAAGGTTTGGGTGGATGCAGAGTATGCAGGCGGTCGTGTGACGGTACTGACAGATAATGAGCTGATCGAACAGATCATAAAATGCTGTGAGGAGTATTCCATCAATCAGGATCTTCTCCAAAAGTGTAAGGAACGGATGGGAAAGTAAGTTGGGAAATTATGATGTGAAACAGGAAGTGACGGACAAGTATTCTCTGCGGGGACGCGTTTTCCACAAGATACGGGAGGATATTCTGAACGGGCGCTATAAGGTGAATGAGGAGCTCAGAGAGGTTGCGATCGGTGAGGAGATGGGGGTGAGTCGGACACCCGTCAGAGAGGCATTCCGGCAGCTTGAGCTGGAGGGGCTGATACAGATCGTACCGAACAAGGGCGCATATGTGATGGGAATCACCGCGAAGGATGTGAAGGACATCTATATGATGCGCTCCCTGCTGGAGGGGCTCTGTGCCAGATGGGCGGCAGAGAATATCTCTGATGACCAGATGCAGGAGATGGAGGAAAATATCTTTTTATCCGAGTTCCATGCGTCGAAGGGACATGCGGAGCAGATGGCGGAGTTGGATAACCGTTTCCACGAAATCTTGTATGAGGCCTCGGGAAGTAAGATGCTGGAGCATGCGCTGAAGGATTATCATCAGTATGTACAGCGTCTGCGCAAGCGGACATTATCCACGCAGAATCGCAGCATCGCTTCCAATGCGGAGCACAGGGCGATCATGGAGGCGATCAAGGCGGGAGAGTCCGAGAAGGCGGAGAAACTCGCAAATCAGCATATGATCAATGCCTATGAAAATATGGTGAAGAACGGATTTATTGACAGATACGAAGAGGAACAGGGACAGGAAGCCTGATTAGAGAGAGAAAGGGTGTCAGATATGGAAAAAATCAAAATGATAACGCCGCTTGTTGAGATGGACGGAGATGAGATGACCAGAATCCTCTGGAAAATGATCAAGGAGGAGTTGTTGCTTCCGTACATAGATCTGAAGACGGAGTATTATGACCTGGGGCTTGAACACAGGAATGAAACAGACGATAAAGTAACGGTGGAGAGTGCAGAGGCAGCCAGGAAATACGGTGTGGCAGTCAAATGTGCGACAATCACACCGAATGCTGCAAGAATGACAGAGTACAATCTGAAAGAGATGTGGAAGAGCCCGAACGGCACGATCCGCGCGATCCTGGATGGTACGGTATTCCGCACACCCATTGTGGTAAAGGGGATTGAGCCCTGCGTGAAGAACTGGGAGAAGCCGATCACGCTGGCGAGACATGCGTATGGTGATGTCTACAAGAATACAGAACTCAAGGTAGACGGACCGGGCAAGGCAGAACTCGTATTCACGGCGGAGGACGGCACGGAGACAAGAGCGCTGATCCATCAGTTTGACGGTCCCGGTATCCTACAGGGAATCCATAATACGGAGAAGTCCATCCGTAGCTTTGCCAAGGCTTGCTTTAATTATGCACTGGACACAAAGCAGGAACTCTGGTTTGCAACCAAGGATACGATCTCCAAGAAATATGACCATACCTTCAAGGATATTTTCCAGGAAATCTATGATGCTGAGTATAAAGAAGCGTTTGAGAAGGCGGGAATCACCTATTTCTATACGCTGATCGATGATGCGGTTGCCCGCGTGATGAAAGCCAAGGGCGGATTTATCTGGGCATGCAAGAATTATGACGGAGATGTGATGAGCGATATGGTATCGTCGGCATTCGGTTCGCTGGCGATGATGACGAGCGTGCTTGTGTCTCCTGACGGCATCTATGAGTATGAGGCGGCGCACGGAACCGTGCAGCGTCATTATTATAAGCATCTCAAAGGGGAGGAGACCTCCACCAACTCGGTTGCTACG
>JALFTO010000015.1 GCA_022779165.1 Lachnospiraceae bacterium | reverse complement strand
ACCACCATCTGAAACCGCAGTGCAAGCGTCCCTGCTGCAGTTACCTCCGGATCGCCTTTCCGGAAGACGCTGATGATCTGCTCTGCCCCGACAAAAGAGACAACGCCTACTGCCAGAAGGAAGAAAAATGCGTACTTCACGCAGAACCGGTAGGCTTCCCTGACTCTCTTATAGCGTCCCGCACCGTAATTCATGCCACACACAGGCTGGAAACCCTGCCCAAAACCGATCAGCGCGGAATTCGCAAACATTGTCACGCGGTTCACAATGGACATGCCCGCGATCGCGGCGTCTCCGTAGACTGCCGCCGCATGATTGAGCGCCATCACGGAGAAACTTGCCAGCCCCTGTCTGCACAGAGACGGGAAGCCGTTCTTCATGATCGCCCCGATATAATCCCGGCTGAATGAAAAATTGTGCAGGCTCAGCTTGATATTGCCGCCCTTCCCTGTACCCGCAAGCATCAGGAAAAAGCTCACGACCTGACTGCTCACCGTGGCGATGGCTGCCCCGGAGATTCCCATGCGGCAGGTAAAGATCAGAAAAGGATCGAGGAAAATATTGAGCACCGCGCCGGACACAATCCCCACCATGGCATACGCCGCACTGCCCTGATAACGGAGCTGATTGTTCAGCACAAGCGACGAGGTCATAAACGGCGCGCCGAGCAGAATGATCCACAGATACTGCTTCGTGTACGGAAGGATCGTTTCCGTGGAACCTAAGATATAAGAGAGCGGCTCTAAGAAGATCAGGCCGAGAACCAGAATGACAACACCACTCGCAAAGGCACATCCGAAGCCCGTTGCCGCATAGACGGATGCCTCCTCGTATTCCTGCGCACCGAGTTTTCTCGATATGATGTTGCCGGACCCCTGTCCGAAGAAAAATCCGACCGCCTGGATCATTGCCATCAGAGAAAACACCACGCCGACCGCAGCGGTGGCGCTGGTATTGATCTTTCCCACGAAAAAGGTGTCCGCCATATTATAAAAAGAAGTGACAAGCATGCTGATGATTGTCGGCACAGCCAGCCTGCACACAAGACCGCGCACCGGCGCCGTCGTCATATACCTAACCTTTTCTTCCTGTCCCATAACCTGCATGATTGTCACTCTCTTTTCAAATTTTTCCAAATTTCCCCGAAGTCATCCGGAATCTGCCGTTTCGGCTCAGCTTTTCCGGATGATATCCTTTGTAATCTCGGAGAGGCTGTACACGCCGCACATCGCCATAGCATCCTCCAGTTCTCCCGCGTATTTATCTACGAGAAGCTTGACGCCCTCTGCACCACCGCCGTAAACCGCCGTCACAAAAGGTCTTGCGATCACGACCGCATCGGCGCCCATGGCCAATGCCTTAAGAATGTCCGCACCGCTCCGGATACCGCCATCCACAAGGATCTTGATCTTTCCGCCCACAGCCTCCACAATCTCAGGCAGAACCTCCGCCGTTGCGGGGCACTGATCAAGCACTCTTCCGCCATGATTTGATACAATGATGGCATCCGCACCCGCTTCCATTGCTTTCTGTGCTCCCTTAACAGTCATGATTCCCTTTACGATAAAAGGCTTTTCTGCCATTTTGATGATCTCGCGCAGCTCCTCCACCGTCTTGCTGCCCGCAGGCGGTGTCATATTTTTGAGAAAAGGAAGTCCGGCTGCATCCACATCCATCGCCATCGCAAATGCGCCGCTGTCCTTCACGATCTCAAATTTCTCACGGATTGTATCAAGATTCCACGGCTTGATCGTCGGAATGCCCATACCTCCCGCATTCTTGATCGCCGGTCCCGCTGCCTTCACCACGCCGGGATCCATGCCGTCCCCGGTAAAGGCTGCGATTCCCGCCTGCGCGCACGCTGACACCAGCGTATCATTATAGGTAACATCCGTATAGCAGTCTCCATAGTGGAGCTGTACCGCTCCGACCGGTCCCGCAAAGAACGGATAAGAAAATTTCTTTCCGAATAACGTAAGACTCATGTCCACCGGCTTATTCTCTGCCAGTGTGTCCATATTTAACCGGATCTCTTTCCATTTGTCATAATTTCTGATCGCCGTGTCGCCGATCCCCTTGGCACCCGGCCCCGGCACCGTATTCCTGCATACTCTGCCGTTGCACTCGAGGCATCCCTTGCATTTGCCTCCGAGTTTCTCTCTTGCGTTCTCCACCATCTCCTGATACGTCATATCCATCCCTCCTGTATTTTCCTTGCAGTGCATATTCGGAAGCCTATGGCTTCCTCATTCACGGGCTTCGACCTCTGTCTGCAGCCGCACCGCTCATTGCCTACGTACATCTTATCACATTTTCCCTCTTGCAGGATAGTCAGTTTTTCATTATACTATGTGTTAGCGATGGGGCTGCTGTACGATACGGCAGCCTTTTGTATGCGAGGAGACGCAGAAGGTGCAATGCTTCTATCGCAACCTGCACCCAGATCGCCAACAAGGAGACTTTCTCTATGAATTCATTAGATACGACCGATAAAGCAGCGAACAATACTCCAAAAGGATCGCAGGGACATCTGCCTCTCCCGGCAGCCGTGCTGATCGTCATCGCCGGGATCTGCTGGGGCGCGATCGGACTCTTTTCCAATCCGCTGTCAGACGGCGGACTGACGGCTCTGCAGATCACTGCGCTGCGCTGCCTGTTTTCCGCAATTGCCCTGATTCTTTTCCTGCTGTTTACGGGAAATAAATCTCTGCTCCGTATCCGGCTGAAGGATCTGTATCTTTTCATCGGCACGGGAATCGGCAGCATCGTCTTTTTTAATATATGCTATTTTCTGTGCATTCAGCTCAGTACGTTGTCTGTCGCATGCATTTTGCTGTACACGGCGCCCGGCTTTGTGCTCGCGATGTCCTGCCTTTTCTTCCGGGAAAAATTCACTCTGAATAAAGGAATCTCTCTTCTCCTGGCACTGGCAGGCTGTGTATGCGTCACGGGCATTCTCGGGAACGGTTCCTTATCACTGACGCCTGCGGCGTTCCTGATCGGTCTCGGCTCCGGCTTCGGCTATGCACTCTACAGTATCATCGGACGGATCGCCCTGCGCAGGTACAACTGGCTGACTGTCATCACCTACACCTTCATCGTCGGGGCGATCGCCCTGATCCCATTTGCACAGCCATCAAAAATGGCAGGTGCCGTTCTTTCCGGCCCTGCCCTGTTACTATCCGCATTCTTGTTAGGTCTTGTTTCAACCGTCACTCCGTTCCTCCTGTACACCAAGGGACTGGAGCATATGGAGACAAGCAAAGCCTCCCTGCTCACCTTCGTGGAGCCCTTGGTCGCAACCCTGATCAGCATCTTTATCTTCCGGGAGCCTTTTACCGCCTTCAACCTGACCGGCATGTTGCTGATCATGGCATCCATCGTCATCGGCTCACGCTGATCTCCCCATACATATCACATAAGTTTTCCGGCGAAATCTCTATCTCATCATCACCATCACGCACAACCGCCACGACCGGTATTCCCGTGAGTTCCTCGATCATACGGATGTTATCTTCCTGCATGACGCCGCCGGAATAATGATTGAGAATGATCCCCCTGATTC
>JALFTO010000029.1 GCA_022779165.1 Lachnospiraceae bacterium | reverse complement strand
TTGAAATCCTCCTCCGGCGTCACATTGGAGGAGAACATAATGTCGCTGCCGTGAAATCCCACCTTATCGGAAAGCCACAATTCCGTGTAGGAGGAGCAGTCCACTCCGATCCCCTCTTCCTTCAGAATCTGCATCAGATACGGGTTTGGCGTCGCCTTTACCGCGAAATACTCACGAAAGCCCTTGTTCCACGCAAACGCCTGCTTCACCTTTCTGGCATTTTCACGAATGCCCTTCTCATCATATAAATGAAACGGAGTGGGGTACTTCTCCACCATCTCCTGTACCTGTTCAAGCGTTACAAAAGGTTTCTTACTCATTGTTTTCATTTTTACAAACCGATCCTTTCCTGTCATGGCCGCCCTGCGACCTGTCTTTTGTTTTCTGCCTTTTCCTTGTGATGTTCAATGTGACTTTATCATATCATGCATTCCGTGTCAATGGATTTTTCACAACATTAGTATTTTTTAGGAACACTATCAAAATCTCTTGAAATCATTGACTTTTTCCAAGTTTTGATACATAGTGTTCCTATAAGAAACCATTCCAATCGTCATGCCCCACAAACGGGAAATTTTATCATCAAAGGAGATTTTATGTATCCGATCACAGAAGAACTGCTGCATTTCGGTCTCACGAGACAGGAAGCCAATCTATATCTGACACTGCTCGAGCAGGGAGAACTGACCGGCTATGAGGCCGCCAAGCTCACCGGCATCTCACGCTCCAACACCTACACCGCCCTCGCCGGTCTCGTGGAAAAGGGCGCTGCCTATATCATGGAAGAAAATGTGACGCGCTACACTGCCGTTCCCTTCCCGGAATTTTCCGGCAACGTGATACGGCGCCTTACGGAAAAACAAAAAAGCCTGCTGCCCCGTCTCCCCGAAAGGAAAACGGAACAGCAGGGCTATATTACCATACGTGGCACAGAACAGATCATGGACAAACTCCTGACAATGATCAGCGAGACAAAGCAGCGCCTGTATATCAGCGTGCCGGACGACATTCTCTCGCAGATCCTTCCTCTATTGAGAGAACAAGTCGGGGAGGAAAAAAAGGTGGTCGTCCTCACCGATACGGACTGCGAACTGCCCGGTGCTGAGATCTACCATACCGGAAGCGGGAACAATCAGATCCGCCTGATCGTGGATTCCACCAAGGTCTTAACCGGCAGGATCTCCTCCGGAGAGAATTCCACCTGTCTGTACTCTCTAAATCGGAATCTTGTTGACATCTTTAAAGATATGCTCAAAAACGAGATCCGCCTCAGTCAGCTGGAAGCACATCTGCCGGATTAAATCCATCCAGCAGATACCGTTTTCCCTCTGCGCCGCTCTGTCTGTATCTTTCCATCACGCCTTTTCTGGTGTGCTCCATCTCCTCCTTCAATTCTCTGGAGGAGATCAGACGGCAGCCCGCACCCCGGATAATGATCTGCTCGAGTCCGTCTGAGGTCGCAACCGTCACATCATACTTTTTCCCATTCTCATGAGCAAACCGCTCGATGAAACGGTCGGCCGTCTCCGCTTCCCTCGTATAGACCACATGGATATTGTGATAATCAAGCGTCTCCTCCGGGTGTCCCTGCAGCCGATACGCATCAAACACAGTGATCAGTTCACAGCCACGCGCCGCCTGATAATCGCACAGAAGATCTAACAGCTTCCCTCTCGCACCGTCCAGCGTACTCTCAGCCAGCTCTTTCAGGTCATCCCACGCAAAGATCACGTTATACCCGTCTACCAGCAGATACTCTTTCCGCTTTTCTGCCGCTGCGTAGTTCCTCGTCTCTGCCGATGTGTAGTTTCTTGTTTCTGCCGGGATGCTTCCGCCCTCTCTGCTTCCATACCGGTCCGCCCCGCTGCCGGCCGCCCTGCCTCCGATCCTCTTACCCGCCGCTCTGCCTGCGCTGATTCCTTTATGCGCCACCGCGTGCGGCTTCCTGTTCGCATAGGCGGTACGGTTCAGGATCTCGTCGATCTCTTCCGTCCCGATGGAGAGTTCCTCTGCCTGCCGCGGCTCATACCGGAAACTCTGGCAGGGCGTTTCATCGTCATCCTCCAGACTATCACTGTTTCCCGACAGCGTAAGCGGCAGGTGCATATAGTGCTCCACCTCTTCCCAAGGCACATAGAATCCCGCGCCATGGGCACAGAATACCGATCCCGATGGGTTATCCATATCTGCCTGCGGATCGTAGGCTATCCGATCAAACGCTTCCTCCGGATCATGACACGACTCATAGCCGTGAAGCGTCATGGCAAGCCGCCCCAGTCCCTTCGTATACGAAATCACTTCCCGAGAATATTCCTGCATGCATGCGACAGGCGCAATCCCCGTGATAACTGCCCTGTCACTCTCAATCATCGGCGGCTGTGCCTTCGCACAGAGCCTGTCCATATCGGCGAGCGCCCTTCCCACATTTCTCGCAGGAATCTCAAGCCGGAACGCATAATACGGCTCCAGCAGAACATTCTCCGCCTTCATCAGACCATGCCGCACCGCCCGGTACACCGCCTGTCTGAAATCTCCGCCCTCCGTGTGCTTCAGATGAGCTCTGCCCGACACAAGGGTAATCTTCATATCCGTGATCGCCGAACCCGTCAGAACGCCTTTGTGCTCTCTCTCCTTAAGATGTGTCAGGATCAGCCGCTGCCAGTTGCGATCCAGCACATCCTCACTGCAATCACTCTCAAATGTCAATCCGCTGCCGCGCTCTGACGGCGTCATCACCAGATGAACCTCCGCATAATGACGCAGCGGCTCGTAATGTCCCACACCCTCCACAGGCTGTGCGATCGTCTCTTTATAGACGATGCGGCCGGGACCGAAGGTTACTTTCACACCGAACCGCTCCGCGATCAGCCGCTCTAAAATCTCCGTCTGTACCTGTCCCATCAGTTTTCCCTGTATGGTATGGCTCTTTTCCTCCCATACCAGATGAAGTTCCGGGATTTCCTCCTCAAGCGTTTTGAGTTTGGGGTACAGCTTCGCCGGATCCTGATCCTCCGGCAGCAGCAGTTCACAGGTCAGCACCGGCTCGAGAACCGGCAGATTGCTGCCCTGCTCCGCGCCAAGTCCCTCCCCGGCATATGACTTCTCCAGTCCGGTAAGTGCACAGATCATTCCCGGCTCTGCCTGACTTACCGTCTGAAATTTGGTTCCGTGATAGATCCTGATCTGATTGACCTTCTCCTCCACACAATCCGCGCCGTCCTGCCCGTCCGCAATGCTCTCGCCGCCGGTCATTACGGCATGGCGGATCACGTCTTTCACATTGAGAAGCCCCTGTGTGACCTTGATATGCGTCAGGCGGTTCCCCTGCTCATCCCTGGAAATCTTGTAGACTCTGCCGCCAAACACCTGTCCTGCACCTGTACCGCTGTCTGCCTGCTGCTTATCCTGCCCCGCGCGTTCACAGTATGCGCCCGGATCACCCGCTTCATGCAGTTTCCGCCCGGCAAATATCTCCCCCGTCGTCGGTGCATAAGCTGCAATCCCCGCCAGCAGTTCCGACACTCCTGTCATTTTAAGGGCAGAGCCGAAATAACAGGGAAACAGCTTCCGCTCCGCCGTCATCGCTCTCAGCTTCTCCTCCGGGACAATGCCGTTCTCAAGGAAAAGTTCCATCGCCTCCTCGTCACACATCGCGACACTGTCATAGAACGCTTCCGTCTCCGGATGCGGACAAGGTGTTGCGCTGTCCACCGACTCTCCCGCCCAATCCGCTCCGCCGAGAATTTTCTCCGCGCCGCTGCCGGCAAAATCCGCTTCATCCGCAGCAAAATCCACACAATTTTCATGCAGTTCCCGTTTCAGCCGTGCAAGAAGCGCCTCGCGGTCTGTCCCCTGCTGATCCATCTTATTCACAAAAAGGAATGTTGGGACTCTGTACTGTGCAAGCAGACGCCACAGTGTCAGCGTATGCCCCTGGACGCCGTCTGCCCCGTTGATCACAAGCACAGCTGCATCCAGCACCTGCAGCGCCCGCTCCATCTCTGCCGAGAAATCGACATGTCCCGGCGTGTCCAACAGCGTCACAGAGATCTCCTGCTCTCTGTGCGAGGCGCAGGCTGTGCCAGCAGCATCTCCCTCTCTGCGCCTCTGCGCACAAAAGAGCGGAAACACTGCCTGTTTGGAAAAAATGGTGATCCCCCGCTCCTTCTCAATCGAATAGGTATCAAGGAATGCATCCCCATTGTCCACACGTCCCGCTTTGCGCAGTGTCCCGCTCTGATATAATATACTTTCCGATAAAGTTGTCTTTCCGGCATCCACATGTGCCAGCACACCTATACAGCAACGCTTCATAATGCAAAATACTCTTCCATGATATTTTTGACATTATTATGGCAGATTTCCGCTCTTTCTTCAATGCATATTAAAGTGTGCTCAAAGTCTGTGATTACAGACGCGGATCCGCCGGAGGCGCAGCCAGACCACGATAGTTGTTTGCATACTGGGTTAAGATGGCTGTGTCGGAGGCCATGGCCCGCTGATAGTAAACATCGTTTCGCCTGTATTCCAGTGCATCAATCCGCCTGGTCAATTCCAGTTCGATGTAATCAACCGCCACCATAACCGTATCGTTCAGCCAGTTTGCCTTTCCACCTGTTATGCCCGCTTCTCTTGCCGCCCTGGCCTCATTCATGTAAGCTTTCGCACTGAGCATCTCCGCCACCAGTCTGGCGTTGGACATACGGCTGAAATGTGCACATTGCTCCCCGGAATTTTGAATCAGTATAACAAAACCGTGCGCCAGACAGGGAACTCCTGTCTGAAACGCACGGAAAATGTCCTCAATTGCCAGTCCGGCAGGCAACTGCCAACTCTACGTTCTATTTACCGTCATCTTCTCATTTTTGATAGATCTCTCCAAAATATCCTCTGGGAGAAATGTCCTGCCCATTTCTATACAAGTGGCGCACATCTCCGACCCCCTGGCACCGAAAAGAGAGGATCCCCTCCTCCACTTCCTCCGAATTGACCACAGTGACACCGGTGGGCGGAATATAGAAGCCCTGCATCAGAGGTACAAAGGGAATGCCGAGCAGATGAGACAGCATCACAAACGTAATCCCCATGTGGCATACCAGCACGATCGTTTTGCCGGAGCGTTCCCTGTCCGTGACACGGTAAAATTGTCCGTCACGCACACACCCGTACTCTCCGAGCAGCTTATCGAGCCCCTCACAGGTCTCCCGGTACACCTGATCCACACCGGGCTTACCCTCCACGGACTGCATCGGTTCAGCAATCGTCCATCTATCCTTGTCGTACAGCTCCGGTACTTTTGTCCAATAAGACGGGGCGAAATCCCACGCGATCCCCGTTGTGCCGTATTTCTTATCAATGACAGCCCGGAACTCCTGCAGCCAGTCAAGTACCTGCGCCTGCTGCCCAAGCGCCCGTTCAACAGGCTCTGCCGTTTTCCCGGCTCTGCCAAGAGGGGAGACGTAGATACGCTCCACGTCTCCCTTCCATTCTTTCGCTCTTTCTCCCAGAAGCTTCGCCTCATAAAGGCCGCGCTCCGTCAGGGAATCAATTGTATAATCAGGATCTCCATGCCTTATAAATATCAGACGCATTCCAACATCCCTTTCCGATTATCATTTCTTCTCTTCGATCTCTTTTTTCAGAGCTGCGATGAACTCATCGATACCGCTGGCACCCAGATCACCTTTCTCCCTGTTTCTCACGGACAGGTTGCCTGCCTCCGCCTCTTTCTCGCCGAGGATCAGCATATAGTTGACTTTCTGGAGCTGTGCCTCACGGATCTTGTAGCCGATCTTCTCATCTCTGGCATCAAGCTCTGTGCGGATACCCGCTGCCTTGAGCGTTTCATAGACCTTCTGTGCATACTCCTTGGACTTGTCGGACACCGGCAGTACCTTCACCTGCACGGGAGCGAGCCACAGCGGGAACTTGCCTGCGAAATGCTCGATCAGGATACCGATGAATCTCTCGATGGAACCAAAGCATACGCGGTGGATCATGATCGGCTGATGTTTCTCGCCGTCCTCACCCACATACTCCGCGTGGAATCTCTGCGGAAGCTGGAAGTCAAGCTGGATCGTACCGCACTGCCATGTCCTGCCGATGGAATCCTCCAGATGGAAGTCAATCTTGGGACCGTAGAATGCGCCGTCACCCTCATTGATCACATACGGAAGTCCGATGGAATCCAGGGCATCCTTCAGACCCTGTGTTGCTACCTCCCAGTCCTCATCGCTTCCCATGCTGTCCTCCGGTCTGGTGGACAGCTCCACATGATACTTAAATCCAAACAGCTTATAAACCTCATCGATCAGACTGATAACGCCCTTGATCTCAGCGGGGATCTGCTCTCTCGTCATGAAGATATGGGCATCGTCCTGTGTAAAGCAGCGCACTCTCATCAGACCGTGGAGCTGACCGGATTTCTCATGTCTGTGCACCAGTCCGAGCTCGCCGACTCTCATCGGCAGATCTCTGTAGGAGCGCTGGTCACTCTTGTATACCAGCATGCCGCCCGGGCAGTTCATCGGCTTGATCGCGAAATCCTGATCATCGATCACCGTCGTGTACATATTGTCCTTATAGTGATCCCAGTGTCCCGATGTCTCCCAGAGCTCACGGTTCAGCATGATCGGTGTGGAGATCTCCACATATCCCTCTCTCGTATGAATCTGACGCCAATAATCGATCAGCGTATTCTTGAGGATCATGCCGTTCGGAAGGAAGAACGGGAAGCCGGGACCCTCGTCCATCATTGCAAACAGCTTCATCTCTTTGCCGAGTTTCCTGTGGTCACGCTTCTTTGCCTCCTCCATCATGGTGAGGTAAGCCTCCAGCTCATCCTTTGTCAAAAACGCCGTGCCGTAAATTCTGGTGAGCATTTTATTTTTCTCGCTGCCTCTCCAGTAAGCTCCGGCTACGGAAGTGAGTTTAAATGCCTTGATCCCCTTGGTGTACAGGATATGGGGACCAGCACACAGATCCACAAAATCACCCTGCTCATAAAAGCTGATCTGTGCATCCTCCGGAAGATCCTCGATCAGTTCCACCTTGTAGGGCTCGTCCTTTTCCTTCATAAAGGCGATCGCCTCGTTCCGAGGCTTCGTATACGTTGTGAGCTTCAGATTCTCCTTGATGATCTTCTTCATCTCCGCCTCCAGAGACTCGAGATCCGAATGGGAGAAGCCTCCCTCTCTGTCAAAGTCATAATAAAATCCTGTGTCGATCGCCGGTCCGATCGCAAGCTTCGTCTCCGGGAAGAGACGCTTCACCGCCTGTGCAAGCACGTGGGAGCAGGTATGTCTCACCACTCGCACTTCGTCTTCCGTGATCTCTGTTACCTGGCCGTCTGCCAATAATGCCTTCATTTTATAATTTCCTCCTTTTTGCTGATACGGTTTGCCGTGAATGATTTTTCAAAAAGAAAACACCCTTCGGACTACTGTCCAAAGGGTGCGATCATCTCACACGGTTCCACCTTTTCTTTTACTTACGGGATTTAGATCCCAGCCTTAACGCGGCTCACACGTCAGCCGTTTTCTGATCCGCGTCACAGCCGCCGACCATACTCTCCGCTGAGCCTTAAGAAGTGGTCTTCCTCACACATCCGTCCGGGACTTTCCACCATCGCCCCTCTCTGTAGAACATCCTATGTGACTACTTTCTTCCTCACAGGCTCTCTATATAACTTTTTATCTGTTCACAATTATAGCGCAAATCTGTGTTTTGTCAATGCTGATTTGCCTGCGCCGCCGCCAGGATCTGTTG
>JALFTO010000205.1 GCA_022779165.1 Lachnospiraceae bacterium | reverse complement strand
CACATTGCCTGTAGGAAACATGCACTCCTTTGGATTCCAGCATATCGGTGAGGGAAGAATGCCGCACATCGGAACCGGATATGGTGAAGCCCTTCTCGAGCAGGATCTCTGCCAGACCGCTCATGCTGACTCCGCCGATCCCGATGAAATGTATATGAATCGGATGGGAAAAATCAATTTGGTACATAGAAATAAGTCCTTTCAGCGTAATGCTTCATATTTTTATACCTTTCGGTCTTCTGTATCCATTATACGCGGGCGCGGAAAAAAAACAAATGATTATTTTCTTCTTTTTTTGACACAATATTTATAATAAGTAAAATTTTTGGCAGGAATTGTAAAAAATAAATGGGTGGAAAAAACTGGACAGTGGGATATATGTACGAAATGAACAAAAGAAAAAGTAAAAATAGAAAAGCATTGTTAGAAATGCACATAAAAAGGCGCAAAAATCGACAAATATATTGTAAAAATATTTCACTTTCCTAAAAAAGTGTGTTATACTATATACAACAATAGACTTGTAAGGAGTGGACGATATGTATAAGAAAGAAATGATTGCCATGCTTCTGGCCGGTGGTCAGGGCAGCAGGCTGGGTGTGCTCACATCCAAAGTAGCAAAACCGGCAGTGGCGTTCGGAGGAAAATACCGAATCATAGATTTCCCTCTGAGCAACTGTATCAACTCAGGAGTGGATACCGTTGGCGTTTTGACACAGTATCAGCCTTTGCGCCTGAATACTCATATCGGAATCGGTATTCCGTGGGATCTGGATCGCAATATTGGCGGTGTTACAGTGCTCCCTCCTTATGAGAAGAGTACGAACAGTGAGTGGTATACCGGTACTGCCAATGCGATTTACCAGAATATCGATTATATGGAGTCTTATAATCCGGACTATGTGCTGATCCTTTCCGGGGATCACATTTACAAGATGGATTATGAGGTGATGTTAGACTTCCACAAGGCCAATAAGGCAGAGGTTACCATTGCAGCGATGCCGGTTCCGATTGAGGAGGCAAAGCGGTTCGGTATCGTGATCACCGATGAGAATAAGAAAATCCAGGATTTTGAGGAGAAACCGGAGAATCCGCGCAGCAATCTTGCGTCCATGGGTATTTATATCTTTAACTGGAAGACCTTGAAAGAGGCGCTGCTTGCGATGGCTGACCAGCCGGCGCTTGATTTCGGTAAGCATGTAATTCCTTATTGCTTCCAGAAGGGTGCTCCGCTTTATGCTTACGAATTCAACGGATACTGGAAGGATGTCGGCACACTGAATTCCTACTGGGAAGCCAATATGGAACTGATCGATATCATTCCGGAGTTCAATTTATATGAGGAATACTGGAAGATCTACACCCGCAGTGAGATCCTGCCTCCTCAGTACATATCAGCGGACAGCGTTGTGGAAAAGAGCATTATCGGTGAAGGCTCCAACATTTACGGTCAAGTGTATAATTCCGTGATCGGCTGCGGTGTTACCATCGGGGCGGGAACGGTTGTCAGGGACTCCATTATCATGAACCGCACGTCGATCGATGCCAACTGCCAGATCAATAAGGCAATTGTGGCGGAGGATGTCGAGATCAGGGATGGCGTAGTTCTCGGCACGGGAGAAGAGGTGCCAAACGAGACGGATCCACATATCTATAATCACGGGATTGTTACCATCGGAGAGAAGAGTCTGATTCCGGCAAACGTTAAGATCGGTAAGAATTCGGTGGTATTTGGAAAGACAGAGCTTTCGGATTACACGGACTCCTGTCTGGAAAGCGGAAAAACATTGATTAAGGCAGGTGATCAGTCATGAGAGCAATAGGAATCGTTTTGGCAGGTGGAAATAATCACCGCATGAAGGAGTTGTCACAGAAACGAGCGATCGCGGCAATGCCGATCGCCGGCAGTTACCGGAGTATTGATTTCGTTCTGAGTAATATGTCAAACTCCCACATTCAGAAGGTTGCCGTGTTTACCCAGTATAATGCGAGAAGCCTCAACAATCATCTGAGTTCCTCCAAATGGTGGGACTTCGGGAGGAAGCAGGGCGGTCTGTCCGTATTCACACCGGCGGTGACGGCAGACAACAGTTCCTGGTACAGAGGCACCGCAGATGCGATTTATCAGAATCTGGATTATCTGAAGAACAGTCATGAGCCTTATGTGATCATTGCATCAGGCGACTGTGTCTACAAGATGGACTATAACAAACTGCTGGAATATCACATTGCTAAAAAGGCAGATATTACCGTAGTATGCAGGGACATGGAGGATGGTAAGAGTGTGGAGCGCTACGGTACTGTCCGCATGAACGAAGAGAGCCGTATCGAAGAGTTTGAGGAGAAGCCCATCATGGCGAAATCCCAGACGATTTCCTGTGGAATCTACGTGATCAGAAGACGTCAGCTGATCGAACTGATTGAGAAGTGTGCAGAGGAAGACCGGTATGATTTCGTTAAGGATATCCTGATCCGGTACAAAAATCTGAAGCGGATCTATGGCTATAAGTTGCGGACATACTGGAGAAACATCGCTTCCGTTGAGGATTATTTCAACACGAATATGGATTTCCTGAAGCCGGATATCAGAAGGTACTTCTTCCAGGAATTCCCGGATATTTATTCCAAGGTGGACGATCTGCCACCGGCCAAATACAATCCGGGAGCCAAGGTGAAAAACAGTCTGATTTCCAGCGGGTGCATTGTCAACGGTTCAGTGGAAGATTCCGTTGTATTCAAGAGCGCCTATATCGGAAACAACTGTGTGATCAAGAATTCCATTATTTTGAATGATGTGTATATCGGGGATAATACGGTGATCGAGAACTGCATTGTGGAAAGCAGGGATACCTTCCCGGCAAACTCCCGGTATATTGGAGAGGATGGTATCAAGATCGTAATCGAAAAGAATATGCGGTATACGTTCTAAGGGGTAGATAAAGGGGGATTACAAACGTGAAAATTACAGATGTCCGGGTTCGTAAGATCGAAAAAGAAGGAAAGATGAAAGCGATCGTTTCCATTACGATCGACAATGAATTTGTGGTGCATGACATCAAAGTGATAGAGGGTGAGAAAGGACTCTTCATTGCGATGCCGAGCAAAAAAGCGACAGATGGGGAATACAGAGATATTGCGCATCCGATCAATTCAGGCACCAGAGACAGCATCCAGAGGGTCATTCTGGAGCAGTATGAAAAGGCGTTGAAAGAGCCGGAAGAGGTTGTAGAATAACCGAAAATGGGGTAAAGTAAAAGGGAACTGTCATCGGACAGTTCCCTTTTTGCATAGTGTGCGGGTAAGTCTTACAGACTCGAAAATCAATTGGGAGGAATCACATGTTTATCATTGCAGGTCTGGGAAATCCGGGAAAACAATATGAAAATACAAGACATAATACGGGATTTTCCGTCATAGATGTTATAGCGGAGGAGTTTGATATCGCGGTGCTTGAGAAAAAGCACAAGGCGGTGATCGGGAAAGGGTATATTGACGGACAAAAGGTGATACTGGCAAAGCCACAGACCTTTATGAATCTCAGCGGAGAGAGTATCCGGGAACTGGTCGATTATTACAAGGTGGACGAGACGTCGGAACTGATCGTGATCTATGATGACGTCAGCATGGATGTCGGACAACTCAGAATCCGTAAGAAGGGCAGTGCCGGAGGTCATAACGGGATCAAAAATATCATCGCTCATCTGGGACATGATACCTTCCTGAGGATCAAAGTCGGCGTGGGAGAAAAGCCGAAGGGATATGACCTTGCGGATTATGTTCTGGGGCATTTCACACAGGACGAGCAGAAGATCATGCGGGAGAGCGCCGGACAGGCGGCCAGGGCTGTGCGGCTTTTGGTACAAGGCGATGTGGACAAAGCGATGAATGATTATAACAAAAAAGTAAGAGGTGCGGAAGGTGACGGCGTTTGAGACACCCTTTAGGGAGATGAGTGAGTTCCCACAGATGCGGGAGCAGCTTCAAAAGAGCGGGAGAGCGATCAGCATCAGCGGATGCGTGGATTCCCAGAAACTGCATATGGTTTACGGGCTCAGCGAAGGATTCCGGTATAAGCTCCTCGTTACATACAGTGAATTAAGAGCAAAAGAGTTGTATGAGGATTATCAGCTGTACGACAGAAATGTGATGCTTTATCCGGCAAAGGATCTGATCTTTTATCAGGCGGATGTCCATGGCAACAGGCTGACAATGGAGCGCATGAAAGTACTGAAAAGGATTCTGGAAGGGACGCCCGTTACCGTCGTCACCACATTTGCGGGACTGATGGCGGCACAGGCGCCGCTTTCGTCTCTGGAGGCGGGCGTTGTCCATGTGCGTAAGGGGGGAGAGGTGTCCGAACGCAAATTTGCGGAGACGCTGGTGGCTGCCGGTTATGAGAAAACGTATCAGGTTGAGAATCCGGGACAGTTTTCCATCCGCGGCGGGATCATTGATGTGTTTGACATGACGGAGGAGAATCCTTTTCGGATCGAACTGTGGGGTGATGAGGTGGATTCCCTGCGCAGTTTTGATGTACAGAGCCAGCGTTCCATTGAGGATTTGTCATCGGTCGATATTTATCCTGCCTCGGAACTGGTACTCTTTGACAAAGAGATCCGCACGGGAATCAAAGCGATCGAAGAGGATGGCGGCAGGCTGGAGAAGCAGCTGCGTGAAGCCTTTCGCACGGAGGAGGCTCACAGGATCAGAAGCCAGGTGGAGGAATTGAAGGAACAGATACAGGAGAGTCGGTATCTGTTGAATCTTGAAAGTTATCTGAGATATTTTTATCCGGATACCTGTTCTTTGCTTGATTTTTTTGACAGAGATAAACTGTTTGTGTGCATCGACGAACCGGCAAGAGTGCGGGAACACGCAGATGCGGTGGAACTGGAATTCAGGGAGAGCATGGAGCACCGCGCGGAAAAGGGATATATCCTGCCAAGGCAGATGGAGCTTATGGATAGTGTGGACAAGACTGCCGCGAAATGCACAGGCTGTCATGTGGCAATGCTGTCCGCGATTGACCGGAAAGGCAGTCTGCTGAAGGCGGACGCCAGATTTGATGTCACCGCGAAATCAATTGCTCCGTATAATAACAGTTTTGAGACACTGCTTAAGGATCTGAGGCGTTACAAAAAAGAAGGGAGCAGGGTTCTCTTGCTGTGCGGCTCGCGGACAAGGGCAAAGCGTCTGGCAAAGGATCTGCTGGATAATGATCTGACAGCATTTTATTCGGAGGATCCCATGCGGGAGGTTCAGCCAGGTGAGATCATGCTGCGATACGGACATATCTTAAAAGGATTTGAATATCCGCTTTTGAAATATGTCGTGCTGTCCGAGAGTGACATCTTCGGTGCGGAGAAGAAGAAAAAGAAAAAAAGAAGGCAGTATGAGGGACAGAAGATCCATGATTTCGCGGAATTGCAGGTCGGAGATTATGTTGTCCACGAACGGCATGGACTCGGTATTTATAGAGGGATTGAGAAGGTTGAAGTTGAGGGCGTTGTCAAGGACTATATGAAGATCGAGTACCGGGACGGCGGCAATCTCTATGTGCTCGCGACCGGGTTTGATTCTGTACAGAAGTATGCGTCCGCCGATGCCAAAGCACCAAAGCTGAATAAGCTTGGCACGCAGGAATGGAACCGCACCCGGTCTAAGGTAAAGAGCGCCGTGAATGAGGTTGCGCAGGACCTGGTGGAGCTTTATGCGGCGAGACAGCAGAAAGCGGGATATCAGTTTGACAGGGATTCCGTCTGGCAACGTGAATTTGAAGAGATGTTTCCCTTTGAGGAGACGGAGGATCAGCTCCTTGCTATCGAGGCGACCAAGTCGGATATGGAGAGCAAAAGGATCATGGACCGCCTGATCTGCGGCGACGTAGGGTACGGAAAGACAGAGATCGCTATCCGCGCCGCGTTCAAGGCGGTGCAGAGCGGCAAGCAGGTGGTCTATCTCGTGCCGACAACCATCCTGGCGCAGCAGCATTACAATACCTTCGTTCAGCGGCTGAAAGACTTCCCGGTGCGCGTGGAACTGATGTGCAGATTCCGTACTGCGGCAGAGATGAAGAAAACCGTGGAAGGGCTGCGGAAGGGAACCGTGGACATCGTCATCGGGACGCACAGGGTATTGTCGAAGGACGTGGCATTTAAGGATCTGGGACTGCTTGTGATCGATGAAGAGCAGCGCTTTGGCGTGACCCATAAGGAAAAGATCAAGAAAATGCGTGAGAATGTGGATGTCCTCACACTCACGGCCACGCCGATTCCCCGCACGCTGCATATGAGTCTGGTGGGGATCCGGGATATGAGTGTGCTGGAGGAGGCGCCCAGAGAGAGGATGCCGATCCAGACGTATGTGATGGAATACAATGAAGAGATGGTCAGGGAGGCGATCGTCCGGGAGTTGTCCAGAGGCGGACAGGTTTATTACGTCTATAACAGGGTCAATCAGATCGCGGACGTGGCGGCATCGATAGGGCAGCTTGTGCCGGAGGCGACGGTAGCGTTTGCCCACGGACAGATGAAGGAGCGGGAACTGGAGCAGATCATGTATGATTTTATTGCAGGTGATATTGATGTCCTCGTTTCCACGACCATCATTGAGACGGGACTCGATATCCCGAACGTGAACACCATGATCATCCATGATTCGGACAATATGGGACTTTCCCAGTTGTATCAGCTCCGGGGAAGAGTGGGGCGCTCCAATCGTACGGCGTATGCTTTCCTGATGTATAAGCGCGATAAGGTGTTAAAGGAGGTCGCGGAGAAGCGTCTGCAGGCGATCCGGGAATTCACGGATCTGGGCAGCGGCTTCAAGATCGCCATGCGTGATCTTGAGATCCGCGGTGCAGGAAATCTGTTGGGTGAGAGACAGCACGGACATATGGCTGCGGTAGGGTACGATCTGTACTGCAAGATGTTAAATGAAGCGGTGAAGAATCTGAAAGGGGAGACCACGATAGAGGATTTTGCCACTACGGTGGATCTGGATGTGGATGCCTATATCCCCGGATCGTATATTGTGAACGAGATTCAGAAACTTGATATTTATAAACGGATCGCCGAGATTGAGAGTCCTGCTGAATGTGAGGATATGAAGGAAGAGCTTTTGGATCGTTTCGGCGAAATCCCGCGTTCGGTGGAAAATCTCCTGCGCATTGCACTGATCAGAAACCGCGCCCATCAGTTCTATCTGAGTGAGGTGCAAGGCAAAAACGAGGCGCTTCAGTTTACCTTTGAAGAGCAGGCACCCATCCATGTGGAGCGGATTCCGGAGTTTCTCAAAGCTTGTGGAAATAAGATGAAATTCTGTCCCAAGGGAGATCCTCACTTAATCTGTCGATACAAAAAATGCGGATTCGCGGAGAAGGATGCAGAGATGCTGCTGAAACTGACTGAGGAACTGTTGGAAAAAATCGGGCAGATTCTGTTCTGAGATAAGTGCACGAATACCTTGCACAAAAATGAATTTACTGGTAAAATGTGAAAGGAGGAGATGCACAATATGAGACTAAAAAGAGAAACATATCTGGAGCAAATACGTCCGTATTATAACTCGGATATTATTAAGGTGATTACCGGAGTCAGAAGAGCAGGAAAATCAATTCTTCTTGATACGATAAAGGATGAACTCATTGAAAGCGGCGTTCATGGTGATCATATCATTTATTTGAATCTTGAAGATATGGATTACGATTATATTGCAGATGCCTCTGATTTGAACAAAGAGATTAAAAGCAGAATCATCCATGAAGGTAAATATTATATTTTTTTGGATGAAATTCAACATGTGGAGAATTTTGAAAAAGCACTTGCTTCTTTCCGGGCGACTCTTGATGTTTCTCTGTTTGTGACCGGCAGCAATTCCACGCTGCTTTCCGGAGAACTTTCCACGCTTTTGACAGGTCGTACAGTGGAATTTGAAATTCTTCCGTTCTCCTTTTATGAAATGAAGCAATACTATGAGCTTAATCGGATGGACTGGAGCGAAGACCTGTTTTCGGATTACCTCAAATGGGGTGGTTTTCCGCTTCGCTTTGACTATAAAGATGAAACTTCTGTGCACAGATATCTTTCCAATCTGTATGAGAGTATTGTAAATCGGGATATTGTAGGAAGGAGCAAAAGTGCAGACAAGAAGAGTTTTATGGATATCTCTCTGTATATTCTTGCGAATGCCGGGAAAGAATTATCCGTTGACAATATTATCAGCGCTTATAAAAAGGATAATAAAGAGTTGTCCAGAAGAACAATCTATCATTATCTGGAGCGTATGAAAAAGGCATATTTGATTCACGGCGTGGGCAGATACAATATAGTGGGGAAATCGGCTCTGAGTAATCGCGAAAAGCAATATGCGGTTGATATGGGATTTCGCACAATAAATACCAATACGATCAATTATGAAGATACCTTTTTCCTGGAGAATGTGATATATAATGAACTTATTACAAGAGGATTTACTGTATTTGCCGGAAAAACCTTTAAGGGGGAAATTGATTTTGTGGCAATAAAAGGAGGAAAGAAATGCTTCCTACAGGTGGCATATTTGCTGGCAAGTGAAGATACGATCAAAAGAGAGTTTGGCGCATACAGTAAGATTACCGATGCTTCGCCCAAATATGTCATGTCGCTTGATAAAATCGACTTAAGCCATGACGGCATTGTGCATATCAATATTATCGATTTCCTTCTGAGAAGAGTTGACCTGATGCTGACATAAGATAAATGGAACTGATCCGGAATAATTCCCGTTGTTTTCCACATAATAACTCCACAGCTTTTATTTAGCAAATCAGGATAGATGTTCTGATGCTTGATAGACAGGAAGGTGACAGAGCAATCCTTGTAAAATAAGCAATTGGAGGAAAAATGATATGAAAGCAACCGGAATTGTGAGAAGAATAGATGATCTGGGCAGAATTGTTATACCCAAAGAGATCCGCCGTACACTGCGGATCAGGGAATCTGACCCGCTGGAAATCTTTACGGACCGCGAGGGAGAAATCATCCTGAAGAAATACTCCCCGATCGGGGAATTGAACACGTTTGCCAAGCAGTATGCGGACAGCCTTGCACAGGTGTCGGGACACACGGCGCTGATCGCCGACAGAGATCAGATCATTGCGTCATCGGGCGGTTATAAAAATATTGTGGGCAAGTCGATCAGCAGGGATCTGGAGGAAAAGCTGGATAAGAGAGAGACCTTTTTGTCCTCCAGAGGGGAACGGAACTTTATCAGCATTGCGGAAGGGGAAGAGGGAGAATATATCCATGAAGCGGTCAGTGCCATTATCTGTGAGGGTGATGTGATCGGCGCCGTGATCCTGCTGAACAATGATCAGAAGAGCAAGATGGGAGAGGTGGAGCAGAAGCTTGTCCTGTCAGCGTCCTCCTTCCTGGGAAGACAGATGCAGAGCTGAGTCGTACACGGAAAGGATTGCCCCGATACAGCGGATCATAAAAATTAATGAGAAAGGAAAGCCGGGATATCCGTTGCATTGTCAGCGGACACTCCGGCTTTTTGTTATGACTGGCTCATCTGGTCTAACAGTTCGATCTTCATATCATACAGCTTTTTGGAGAGATCGACATGGACATTGTGCGGATTTACGAGACGTCTGGTCTCATCCCACAGCGTATCGAGCTCCTTTTGGCAGATGTCCCGGATCTCCATGGTCTTTGGTGAGGTATAGCAGCATTCGCCGTCGATAAAGACCGGTACGGGAAGCTCTCTCAAGGTGTAGGAACCGGCGTCCAGCTTCGTCTTTTTCCACGGCTCCAGCGGGTCGAAAATAAGCAGAGGATCCTTCTCATCAAACACCTCACCTACGAGGCAGATCAGATCCGCCTTGATCTTTCCGGTTTCCTTCTCATAAATACGGTAGATGGTCTTATTGCCCGGATTGGTGATCTTTTCGCTATTTTCAGACAGTTTGATCTTGGGGATGAACTCGCCGGTGACATTGTCCTTTACGGCGGCAAGCTTGTACACACCGCCAAAGGAAGGGCAGTCTCTGGATGTGATCAGGCTTGTCCCGACACCCCAGGAGGTGATGGCTGCGCCCTGTGTCTTCAAACTGTCGATCAGGAACTCGTCCAGATCGTTGGAGGCGGAGATCACCGCGTCCTTAAAGCCGGCAGCGTCCAGCATCTTGCGCGCTTTCTTTGACAGGTAGGCGAGGTCGCCGCTGTCTAAGCGGATACCGTAGTAGGTCAGCGGGATACCCGCCTCACGCATTTCCGTGAAAACCTTGATCGCATTCGGAACGCCGGATTTCAGCGTGTCATAGGTGTCTACCAGCAGGATGCACGCGGAAGGGTACATGTCCGCATATGCCTTGAATGCTGTGTATTCATCAGGGAAACTCATGATCCAACTGTGCGCGTGAGTGCCCTTGACGGGAACGTCAAAGAGCTGACCGGTCAGTACGTTACTGGTGCCGATGCATCCGCCGATCACTGCTGCTCTCGCACCGTAAGTGCCGGCATCCGGCCCCTGTGCACGCCGCAGACCGAATTCCATGATCCCGTCGCCCTTAGCGGCGTAGCAGACTCTGGAGGCCTTTGTGGCGATCAGACACTGGTGGTTCATGATATTTAAGATCGCGGTTTCCACAAGCTGTGCCTGCATGATGGGAGCGATCACTTTGATGATCGGTTCCCTGGGGAAGATCACGGTTCCCTCGGGGATCGCGTAGATGCTTCCGGTGAAACGGAACTTGCTGAGATAATCGAGAAATTCCGGTTCGAAAATATTCAGGCTTGCCAGATAGTCAATATCCTGCTTCCCGAAATGGAGATTCTTTACATAATTGATCACCTGCTCCAGTCCGGCGCAGATTGCATAGCCGCCATCCACGGGATTGTTCCGGTAAAATACGTCAAAGATCACGGTTTCATTCTGATCTTTGTTTTTGAAATAACCCTGCATCATGGTCAGCTCGTACAGATCTGTCATCAGGGTCAGGTTTTGTCGGTCCATGTCATGCCTCCTGTTTTTGGACATAGGCGCCTATCTGCGCCGCGTTATGATATCATTCTTATCCATTATAATAGAAGATAATCAGGAAGAAATCAATAAAGGAAAAATTCTCCGGAGAATTTTTCTTGGAACTTTTTCACAGATATTCTCTTGACAATCATGCAAGAACATTACTATAATATTTCCCAGAGAAAAACAGTGACGAAGACAGTAGGTGTTTTCCAAACGTTGCAGAGAGCCGGGGACGGTGCGATCCCGGTACAAGT
>JALFTO010000198.1 GCA_022779165.1 Lachnospiraceae bacterium | reverse complement strand
AGTCAGTTCTCCCTTCTTGCCCAGGAAGTTCAGTCTCACTTCATTCAGTGCTTCCAGAGAACTTGCCTCTTTCAACTGACTGATCGCAGCCTCTTTGATTTTCTGTAATTTCTCTTTCATGTTTTCCTCCATTCTGATTCTTAAAAAGTGCGCTTTGACAGGCTGCATCAGCAACCTTTCCGCGGGTTACAAAAAAGCCCCTTGCATATTACTATGCAAGGGACGAATCATTCCGCGGTACCACCCATATTCCTGTCAGGTTTGACAGACTCTCGATCTGCGTAACGTGCAGCTCACGTTCTGACCTACTTACAAATCAAGCAGGGGGGATTTCCCTGCGCATAAAAGTGTTCTGCCAGACGGCTCCGGTGGGAAATTTCAAACACCATCTGAACTTAAGGGAGCTTGCAGCCGGTGACTCCCTCTCTCTGAAAGAAAATGTTGTTCTACTGACACCATCAATGCCTTTACTTTCATAAAACTGTTTTTATTTTAGTGAGTTTACCTGTTTTTGTCAAGTCATTGTCACAAAGTCATCCGCATAAGACTTCAACAACCAGACAGTGCGCCCTCAGTCCCACAGATGATTGATCTTGGCCCCGATCAGGATAATATACATACAAAAATAGAGCCAGAGCATCACTATGATCACTGTCGCCAGTTTACCATACATACTGAAGCCTCCGAAATAATCAATGTAAACAGAGAATCCCCATGAAAAAGCACTCCATGCAACCGCTGCCAGGAAAGCACCCGGTATCTGTTTCCGAAAGGAAAGGCGTTTACATGGCACAAAGGTATAGATCAGCGCAAATACAAATGCCAGAATAATCCAGATTAAGGCAAAGCGAAACAGCATCAGAATCCGAAGCAGAAATTCTATCTGAGGAACTGCTCTTACCACAGCCTTTGCAATCAGGTTTCCAAAGACAAGGATTGTCAGTGTTCCTATGATTGCTGCAAGCATCAAAACGGTATACAGGCTTGCCTCCAGCCGGAGTAGAAAATAGTTTTTCTGCTTCGTCACACCGTTAACCGCATTCAGTCCGCGCATCAGTGCAAGCATCCCCTTGGCACCGATCCATAACGCCACGATTGCCGCCAGCGAAAGAATCCCTATCGATTCATCATACACCTCTCCCACCACAGAAACCATAAAACTGTTGGCGGAATGCGGTGTCACATATGTAATCAGCCTCATCAGCATGCTTTCCGTGATTGGTGTATACGGCAGAACGGCGCATGCCACCATGAGAAGCGGGATCAGCGACAGAAACGTAAAGAATGCGGTACTCGCCGCATAAGCGCTCACATTCTCTGTGGAAACCTGTCTTGAAAAATTGCGAATCATCACATATACTTTGCGGCACATAACAATCCTCCCTGTCAGAGTATTCCGCTCAATACACATTCTCCACGTGACTGCCCTCATAAAAGAAAGCGAGAATCTCCTCAGCCTGCAATCCTGAAAGAGCCATATGTCTGGCGCCGTTCTGGCTCATGCCGATGCCATGTCCGTAACCACCGCCAATTATGCTATATCCTACCACAGTTTCTCCTTCTTTGCCAGTCTCAAGGACAAAGAAAGCACTCGGAAGCAATGTGTTTACTTCTGCCTCGCTTCCATCCTGCTTTGTCGCACAATGGTGCCCGTTTGCCAGCAGGTATCTGATATTATATTCCGTCTGCACCAGATACGTCCCCTCTGTTCCTTTGATCAAAAGCCGTGCCGCATTTCCTCCTGCGTTCCTCGACAGGATCTTTAATTCGTGCAATTTTCCGATCCTTCCGGGCTGTTCACTGATATAATCCTGATCTTTGTTCTGTGTCAGGATAAACTGAGGCTGCACATCATAACGCTGCCTGAGGCGTTCTTCCATTTCATCCACATCTATCTCATCCACGCAGTACTGCCAGCGGTACCACACCTCATCACATTCATAATCCTCCGGATCCTTTGACCTTATGACAGCTTCAAAGCGCTCCTCAGCCTGCAGCTCTTCCGGCGTCACCTTCACTGCTTCCGACTGCTCATCTTCCGTCTTTTCTGTCCGATCCTCTCCTGTCCCTTCCGCTACTGCCGGTTCTGCCTCGGGAACGCTTATCTTCTTTGCCAGCAGATAGGGAACCGTCTCCGTATCCGTTCCGTTCCACGCTCTCGTATCCGTTCCAAAGCCACAGGAAGTCGAATAGTAATACGCATCAACGGGTTCCTCTTGATAAAAAAGGATCTGGCCTCTTGTCGCCTCCACCGCCTCAGTCGTTTCCGGTTGTTCCTCCGTATTTCCGTACACCTGAAAGGCTGTGCTGTCATCCACGTGTGCGCCCCATCCGGGAAGCCCCGCATGCTGCATGTTCCTGTAAGCATACGTCCTTGCACAGACCGCCTGTGCCTTCAGCGCCTCCATAGGATACGATGCGGGCATTTCACTCGGCACAACGCTGTACAGATACTCTTCCAGCGACAGTTCATTCACAATCAAAAGTCCTTCTCCGGACAGCGTGATCTCCAGATTCCCGCGATAAACCGGATTCTCCCGGACACGTTTCAATTCCGGCAGGCAGAATTTCCCCGTATTGACCTCCGGGCAGATCCGGATCGTTTCCGAATGCGCAAAATACGGACTATCCGATGTGATGACTTCTTCCTGACCGGCTGTGTAGTTCTGTGTCATCTCTTGACCGTCCTCATCATCATACTCGATTCGATAAGCACAATCTGCATTCACGGCTGCCTGTTCGTGGAATATCCCCTCATACTGATCTGCACGGATGAGAACCCTGATATTCTCGAACGTTTCTTTCTCCGTCACCAGCGCCGCACAGACACTTCCATCTTCGATGATATAATCGACATTGTCATCCCCGATGATCAGATCTGTGAGTGACAGTTCCTGAAGACTTCCGTAAAGCCTGTATATTCTGATATCGGGGCTCACCGTCAGAATTCCCTTCTCCTCAAGCCGGATCTTCTCCTTCGTTACGCTGAGCAGTTTTCCCCTCACCTTATCATTTTTGGGGACGCAGCGTTCCATAATCCCATCTGCCAAAAACAGATCTGCAACAAATTCTCCCCGTCTGTCGATCTGTCCTTCTCCTGTCCCCATACTCTCCAGCATATTGACTGAGCAATCTGCCTGCCTTGTCTGCCCATCTGCAAAATATGTAATCTCCTCCTCCGTCAGTTCGACCACCCATGCATTGCGTATCTCTATCCGCTCCGGTTCCCGTTCCTTTTCCTCAGTCTGTCTTCCAAGCTCTGTCCTCATGCTGATCATCGAGAGCAAAAGCAATAACAAAAGCGTCAACGTTACAACAGCCTTGCATACCATCCGCCATTCTTTTTTCATGCAAATCCTCCACAATTTTGGGGCATATCCCGTTTTATCATGCAGAGAATTCCCTACATGACGAAAAAGCAGCCATATAGGCTGCTTTTATCGTTCGTATGGCCCAAAACGTGGTTCCTGCCTTTTGACTCCTAGCATACGCCAGGTGGGTGACCGCAACACGGATGCCTGTCTTCCTCTGCGCAATGAAGGCTTGACATTAGTCCGGCAATATAGGAATCCCGTTTAAAGTAACTGTAGGTTCAAAACGACAAGAAATGTTCCACATCTCAGGTTACTTCTATTATACCCAAGACAAGTGGAAAATACAACACATTCTTTATCTCTTTCCTCCATTTGGCAAAAAGGAAAAAGGATGCTCCGGCAGTCAGTATCTGACCGCCGGAGCATCCGAAAGATTTCACTATTTTTCTTAAATTACAGAGCGTCAACCAGCTTCTGAACTGCTGCAAGAGCCTCATCGGGAAGCTTGTCATAGCCTTCCTTCTTCTCAGCAAATCCCTTAACAGCGTCAACACGATTCTGCATAGCTGACTTCAGAGCAGCCTTGTAAGAAGGATCGTTCAGATCAGGTGTGAAATCACCTGTCTTGCCGGACCAGTCGTACATGATCTCGATATCTTCGAAAGGTCCCCACTGCTCGAACTTAGCCTTACCTTCAACGATCGTCTCAAGGATGCCGAGTGTGTCTTCCTTCTGGCACTTGTGTCCCATGAAGTCACCTGTATTTACGATGTAGCAGTCTACGTTCTTCTCCTCAACGAGCTTCTTGAACTTCTCATAGTCATTTACAAGAGGATAGGTTCTGAACGGATTTGCATAAGGAACGATACGAAGTGCATTCATATCGGTACCTGCAGCAACACGCTCTGCTGTGGAAGTCTTGGTAGCCAGTGTAGCACCCATAACAGATGCAAGTGCAGCACCTTTCAGCTTCACTACAGGCGGGATGGTAGGATCCTTCATGATCCAGAAGATTGCATTTACAGGAGCATCAATCTTATCCACACGGTTAGGAGACCACAATTTGGACTTGATCGCACGTCCGTTACCGTTTCTGATATCCTCTGTTACGAGCTGGATCTTGCCCTCGCTGTCCATTGTGCAGGAGCAGTTCTGAGCGGAAAGCAGATACTCATTGTCAGGACATCCTGTAGGATAATCTGCTGTCTTATCGAAGTATGTAGGCTCCAGAGCTACGGAAGCACAAGTATCTGTGTTGATGATGAACGCGTCATCATGAAGAACCTTGATACCGCCGAATGCGTCATATTTTCCACCATGCTTAGCATGTGTCAGAGTGGACTTTCCGGATCCTGACAGACCGTATACGGAAGCAACGAACTTCTTGCCGCCTTCCAGAGAGTACTCTTTCTGTCCGCCGTGGCATGCTGCATAACCGTTTCTGTTTGCAAGAGCCCATGCCATTGTCAGTGTACCCTTCTTGTGCTCTCCAAAGTACTTCATACCAAGGATTGCAGCACAGTTCTGGTTTGTATCGAAGTAGCACAGTGTCAGAGGATCGCTCAGGCAGCTGTAATCTACATCGGGAGCCTCATGAGGTGCCCACTGAGGATCGGAGAAGATATAGATATCAGGCTCTTTGCCGTCGCCTACAGGCTTGGATGTCTTGTACATCTTTACATAGGCGTCAGACATATACTGGAAGTTGATCATCCAGTTGTAAAGGAGGTTTTCCTCTCCTTCCGGAATCAGAAGGTGAGCCTTTACCATAAACTCAGGATCAAGACCTACAAAGCACTCTGCATGATACATTGTTTTCCAGCGTGTCTCATAGATTGCATCCATAACTACTTTATCAAGCTTAACCTCATCTACACCGGGCTCGCCTTTGATGCGGCGTGCTGCAGCGTAACGGCCGGTAACAGCACCGTCATTGAACAGCAGAACCTTTGCATCTGCAGGCAGACCAAATGTTTCGCCATCTTTGATCGGCATATCTGTAACAACTGTTCCGGGAGAATTCTTAGCTAATTCATAAGCCTCTCTTAAGGTGTTAACCTTTACTACGTTGTTTCCGTAGAAAGCTGCCTCAATGATAGAACGTGTCTTGGAAAAACCAGGTTTTCCGGCACCGATCTCGGAAATTGGATAATACGCTTTTGTTGACATATTACGTCCTCCTTATAATATGATGTATTTGCCATCACTGCGCTTAGGAGCGCAATGACTGTTCACAGATCATGTGCGGAAAAGCCCCGCACACCGTTTGTATTATCTCAAAACGCCTGAAAAAAGTCAATAATCAAACTTTCGTTTTTCAGAAGTTTCACAGGAATTTTATATTTGCCTGTCAGATCCCGGTTGTAACCGCTTCCAGCCACTCCCTCTCCGCCTCATTGAGGAAAGGTGAAATCTTATCATATACCATGCGGTGATATTCGTTCAGTTCCAGACGTTCCTTCGCCGGCATCTGTCCGGGATCAATTCCTTCACAGTCGATCGGCACCCAGGTGAGCGGTGCAAATTCCATAAACTGGCCATCACCGTTTTTGACGCCTTTCTTTACTTCCAGAACATTCTCGATACGGATGCCATACTCTCCCGCCAGATAGACGCCGGGCTCATCCGAGACGAGCATCCCCTCCTCAAGCACCGTCTCCTCCGCGCCCGGGGTAAATCTCCACCGGATACTGTGCGGTCCTTCATGGACATTCAGCATATAGCCGATCCCGTGACCGGTTCCGCATTTATAATCCATATCCAGATCCCACAGAGGCCCGCGGGCCAGCACATCCAGATTCCGTCCGCTGCATCCATACAGGAATTTTGCATTCGCAAGGCGAAGCATTCCCGTTGCCACTGCCGTATAATGCTGCTTCATCTTGTCACCGAGTTTTCCCAGGACAATGGTGCGTGTCACATCCGTCGTACCACCCAGATACTGACCTCCGGAATCCACCAATAACATTCCTTCCGGTTCAATCCTGCTGCAGTTCTCAGGTGTCACCTCATAATGCATCATCGCCGCATTGGCGCCATAGGCACTGATTGTCGGGAATGACAGGTCCATACACTCTTTGTAATCACGACGGAGTGTATCCAGATACCCTGCAGCATCTGCCTCCGTCACGGTATCCTGTTCCAGATTCTTATGCTTGATCCAATACAAAAATTTCGTCACAGCGACACTGTCCAACAGATAACTATGACGGATATGTTCCATCTCTGCCGGTGTCTTGACAGCCTTCATTGCCTCTGTCGGATTTGCTTTCGTCAATACATCTCCGTATCGCTTCATAAGCAGATGAACGGAATAACTGACATTTTTCTCATCATACCAGATCTTTCCCCGATCATGTCTGATCCCGCCCTGAAACAGATAGTTCTGTAAAAAAGGAAGCGCCGAATGATAAGACCGGATCTGAACTCCGGCTTCCGCCATGCTCTCCACCACTTCCGGCTGTAATGCTCCCCTCTGTAGGAAAAGAGAGGCCTCTTTCCCGGAAAGAAATCCGAAACTCATCACAACCGGATTGCACGGAATATCATTTCCTCTGATGTTAAAAAGCCACATCAGGTCATCCAGCTTACTGATGAAAAGCGCTCCGCATCCCTCTTCTCTCATCTTTGCGCGGACACGTTCCATTTTCTCTGATACGCTCTCTCCGCAATAATCCGGCGGCAGAATCTCCGCCCTGCTGCACGGAAAAGGAGGTCTGTCCGTCCAGATTCCCTCTGCCAGATCCCTGTCGCAGACGATCCTGATCTTTTTTTTGTTCTGTATCTCCGCCAACTTCTCTCCCAGTGCGGCATCTACCACACGCCCGTCAAATCCCAGCGTGTAATACTCCTCCATCTGCTCGCAGAGATATTCCGTGACCGTAGGAACGCCTTCCTCCTGCATGCGGAACAGTTTGATCCCCGTACCGTCAAGTTCTCTCTCGGCCTGCACAAAATACCTGCCGTCCGTCCATAGTCCAGCTTCCCATATCGACACGACCAGTGTGCCGTTCGATCCGGTAAATCCGGAGAAAAACTCTCTCACCTTAAAGTAATCATTCACGTATTCCGAATTATGGAAGTCCGCCGTGGGAATCAGATAAAAGTCAATCTTATGGCGTCGCATAGCCTGTCTGAGTTTCGTCAGGCGCTCCCTGATGACTGTATTTTCCATCTCAATAACCCTTTGCTGCCTCTCCGTTCAAAATGCCTACCGCAGAGGATGTGCCGATGCGCTCGCATCCTTCCTGCAGGAATGCTTCCAGATCCTCTCTCGTCTTCACTCCGCCGGCAGCTTTGATCCTGACGTTCGACCCGATATGCTTCTTGAACAGCCGCACGTCCTCAAGCGTTGCACCGCCGGTTCCGAATCCGGTCGATGTCTTGATAAAATCGGCTCCCGCATTCGTCACTGCCTCACACATGGCGATCTTCTCTTCTTCCGTGAGGAAGCAGGTCTCGATGATCACCTTCAGAATATGCTCACCGCATGCCTTCTTCAAGGTTTTGATCTCTTCTTCCACTTTTGCATACTCGTGGTTTTTCACATCGCTGATGTTTACAACCATATCGATCTCATTCGCGCCGTCCGCAAGCGCCTGTTCCACCTCCGCAACTTTTGCCTTTGTCACGCTGTAACCCAGCGGAAATCCCACTACGGTACAGATATTCACCTGATCATTATAAGCATCGTGGATTCTCTTGATATAGGCAGGCGGCACACAGACGGATGCCGTCCCATACTTTACCGCCTCATCACATAATTTGACGATATCCTCCCATTTTGCATAGGGTTTCAGTTGTGTGTGATCCACATGGCTTAACATTTCCTGATTTGTCATACTCTTCCTCCTGTTTTCCTGTCCGCAGTGCGCGTTCGGAAGCTCTCGCACTGCTCATTATCTACGCGTACATTGTACCGCATTTTCCCTTCCATATCAAATGAATCAAATGTAAACTTTTTCTTAAAAGAAAGCGAAAGACTTGCCTCAAATTTTCATCTCATGTTATTATAATTACATTGATTTATTTATTTTATTGATCTTCTTATCAGTATTTCAGTAAATCTATGAAATCTTTACATCTGTTAAAATCTTATTCTTACGCAGTGAACTCACACAGTCATCCGAAAAAGCAAAGGGAAGGAG
>JALFTO010000187.1 GCA_022779165.1 Lachnospiraceae bacterium | reverse complement strand
TTACGATAAGGATTACAATGAGATCTGGGCGTGCGCCAATGTGGATGCCCGTTCCGATGATGAAGTTGTCGAGCTCATCAAGAAATCACCCGATCTCGAGAAAGAGATCTACAAAGTTTCCGGTCAGACTTATGCGCTCGGTGCTCTGCCGCGTATCCTCTGGGTCAAGAACAAGATGCCGGAAGTATATGAGAAAGCCGCTTATGTCGGCATGTTCAACGACTGGCTGATCTTAAAGCTCACCGGCGTTATGTCCATCGAGCCAAGCAACGGCTCCACCACCGGTATTTTTGATCTCGCCACAAGGAATTGGGACAAATCCATCATGGAGAAATGCGGTCTGAGAACCGATATTTTCCCCAAGGTTTACGAGAGCGGCACCGTTGTTGCCAACGTCAGTGAAAAAGCTGCAGAGATTACCGGTCTCGCAGTGGGGACACCCGTTGTTGCAGGCGGCGGTGATGCACAGCTCGGCTGTATCGGTGTGGGACTGACAGCTCCCGGCCAGGGCGCTGTGTTCGGCGGAAGTTTCTGGCAGTTTGAATACAATACTTCTGTTCCCAAAACAGATGACAAATGCCGTGTCCGCGTGAATTGCCATGCCCTCCCCGATCTGTGGCAGTATGAGGCGCTTGCATTTTATCCCGGACTGATCATGCGCTGGTATCGCGATTCCTTCTGCCAGCTTGAGAAGCAGTTGTCCAAGGAAACCGGACGGGATACCTATGATCTCATGAACGAAAAGGCCGAGAAGATTCCTGCAGGCTGCTACGGCATGTTCTGTGCCTTCTCCGATGTGATGAATTATATCTCCTGGAAGCATGCGGCTCCCACATTCACCAATTTTGCCCTTGATCCGGAGAAATTCAACCGCTATACGTTCTATCGTGCGATCATGGAGAACTCCGCAATGGTCACAAAGGGAAATATTGAGTTGGTAGCCTCCGTAACAGGAGAATATCCGAAGGAGATCATCTTCGCATCCGGTGCTTCCAAGAGTCCGCTCTGGTGCCAGATCGTATCCGATGTGCTCAATATTCCGGTACATGTTCCGAAGGTAAAAGAAGCAACCGCTCTCGGCGCTGCGATCCTTGCAGGAAAAGGCGTGGGCATCTACTCCGACATTACCGAGACCGTCAAGAAAGTTGTCAAGATCGAGAAGACTTATTATCCCAATGCGGAAAACGCAAAGGTTTATGACGGCTTGTACGACACATGGCGTAAGGTTTACGCCGCACAGCTTGCTCTTGCGGATCAGAATCTCACGAAAAATATGTGGTCTGCACCCGGTGTTTAAAACCACAATTTTATAAAAGCTATTTATTAAGGAGGATAATTATGTTTATCATTGATGAAAAAGACAAAGAATACCGCTTTGGTGACAGCGGCCCGAAGTATCTGATGAAAGGTCCCCGCTCCAACTTTGCCATTGTGCAGTTCCAGGCAGGCCAGGATTTCAAGGCTCACTATCATAATATTATGGAGGAGAACTTCTATATCCTGGAAGGCAAAGTAGACATCGAGGTGGACGGTGTTGTTCATACACTCACCCAGGGACAGATGATCCATATCGAGCCCACGGAGGTTCACTATGTGATCAACCGCTATGACGCTCCCGTTAAAATGGTTTCCACACTTGCTCCGTTCCAGGAGGTCGACAAAGTAGAGGTAGATTAAACTATGAGGCAGATCATCCCGGTACTTGAGATGGTACTGCCGGTGATCGTCATGCTCTTCCTCGGTTACCTCTGTCGTGCTAAAAATCTGGTCACCAAGGAAGGGCTTGCCGGTATCAAGAGTGTCATCTCCAACATCACTCTTCCGGTCGTGCTTTTCAAGGCATTTTACACCACCGATTATTCCCTGCGGAGTGTACTCGGCTTTGTGATCATCTTCACAAGTTGTGTCCTTGCACTCCTTGCAGGCTATGCGCTGAACCGGTTTGTGGCACAGTCAAAGCTGATGCCCTACCTGCTGTCCGGCTTTGAAGTCGGCATGCTCGGTTATGCATTGTATGGACTTTTGGCAGGGACGGACAAGCTCTCTTATATGGCTTCCGTCGATCTCGGACAGGTTCTGTTCGTCTATACGGTGTATCTGACATTATTAAAGAATGCAACCGGTCAGAAAACAGATGTCAAGGGAATTTTGCTCAGTATGATCAAGAATCCTGCATTCCAGGGTGTTGCCATCGGTATCATCGTAGGGATCACAGGTCTTGGCGGCTTCATCAGCGCTTCCCCTGTGGGCGGCATCTTTTCAGAGATCATTGAAATGATCACGCTCCCCACGGCCGGCATGATCCTGATCATCGTTGGCTATGAGCTGTCCATGCGGCGCGATCTGGTCGGTCCCGTCGTCAAGACGATCGCCTTCCGTGTTGCTGTCATGGCTGTGCTTCTGTGTATTTCAGCCTTTATCATGTTCAGCATCCTGCCCTTTGACAAGAACCTGTTTATGGCAATGGTACTGTTATTCTCCCTGCCGGCTCCGTTCATCATCCCGCTGTACGCGGATGTAGAGTCCGAGGGTGTCTACATTTCCACGACCTTGTCCATGAACACTCTGGTTACAATCTTTATCTTTATTCTTTTATCTGTGTATACTTTAAGCTGATTCAGTCCTCCCTGATTGTGATTGGTTTATAAAGTATAAAAAGCAAAAAGCACTTTGATGCGGCTAATCAACCGTTCAAGGTGCTTTTGTCTGTTATCTTTTACCGCTGTATCACAGCACCGGGGCTATATCTGCCCTGCCATCCTGCGATCGCAACATCAGGGCTATACTGCCCTGTCATCCTGCAATCACAGCATCAGGCGGTAGATTGCTTCCACATCCTGCTGATGCAGTGGAACAAATCCACCCATCACACCGCTTCCTCCGTTGCCGTAGCATGCCGTGTGGGCAAGCTTCTCGATATCCTCTTCTCTGGCTCCCAGTTCTGCGAAATTCTTCGGCATACCGATCGAAATCAGGAACTTGCGCAGTGCTTCGATCCCTTCCCGTGCCGTGTTCTCCGGATGCGCAAAATCCATCTGACAACCCCAGACTCTGACAGCAGCCTGCGCAAAACGCATCACATCATGATTCATATTATAAGTAAATACCGCAGGCATCACCACAGCAAGACCTGCTCCGTGTGCGCAGTCATACAGCGCCGAGAGCTCATGCTCGACATCGTGGCTCGTCCAGTCCTGAGTGCGGCCGACACCGCAGGAATTGTTGTGTGCCATCATTCCCGCCCACATAATATTGGCTCTCGCCTGATAATTGTCGGGATCTGCGATCACTCTCGGTCCTTCATGGATCATTGTCAGCAAAAGTGCCTCGATCATGCGGTCTGTCACTTCCACTTCCGTGGTGTTCGTCAGATAGCGCTCATACAAGTGTGCCATGATATCAGTAATACCGCACGCTGTCTGATAGGCAGGCAGTGTCTGCGTCAAAGCCGGATTCAAGATGGTAAATTTCGGACGAAGCGCCTCGCCGGTAGCACCGCGCTTGAACATCCCCTCCTCCTTCGTGATCACGGAGTCAGGCGATCCCTCGGAGCCTGCTGCAGAAATCGTCAGAACCGTACCGATGGAAAGTGCCTCATCAACCGGTTTTCCCTGATAGTAATCCCAGAAATCACCGTCATACGGCACGCCTGCCGCGATCGCCTTGGCGGAGTCAATCGTACTGCCGCCTCCCACCGCAAGGATAAAGTCAACGTTCTCTTTCCTGCACAGTTCAATTCCTTCATATACGAGGCCGCTCCTCGGATTGGGACGCACGCCGCCCAACTCAATATACGGCAGCTTTTCCGCCTCAAGCGATCTCTTCACACGATCCATCAGGCCGGAACGGATGACAGAACCTCCGCCGTAATGGATCAGCACTTTATGTCCTCCAAAACGCTTCACATATTTTCCCGTGTCATTTTCCGTGTCCTGTCCAAATGCAAAATAGGTCGGCGCATAAAATGTAAAATTTTCCATATAATATCTTCTCCCTTCGTTTCTCTTAAGTCCGCAGCCACACGCTACTCCTTTTCAGTATATGGAACAAAGCAGGCTGTGTCAATCAGCCGAAGGGATAATTAAAACCATCTGCCGCCAAACGGGTCATTCCGAACAGTTTCAAACCCTCACAAATCTGGTCGATCATTCCTTCGAGGCTCTGAAAGTAAAGTTGGACTGGGCAGACGGCTGCCTGCAACCAGGTTCTCTCTGACTTATGCACCGCACACATTTTGTCAAAAACCAGTGTAATCAGCACTGCCTTGACACATCTGCATAGCAGGAACCCAAGCAGATATCTGATATCACCACTAATTCCGAGACACAGACATATGATAAGCAGGATGATAATATAAACCGGGACATATTATGTCATTCTATTCCATATGCGGATTATACCTCACTTTTTATACTCAGGAATGGCACCATATATACCGGCATATAGTTAATACCGTTCTCCCACCCATAATCCTTTGTATGAAAAACATATTTATCTCTTACCCGTCTGCTAAACTTGTCACAGAATGCATCTAATGATTTGTGCCCCTGTAATTTCCGGACTTCACTTCAATTGGACATACTTTGTCACCCACTGAGATCAAAAAATCAATTTCATTCAAATGATTTGAGGTATCGCTCTTCATCGTATAATAGAACAGGTTATTTCCCTTAGCAATCAGCATCTGAGCAACAACATTTTCATATAGATAGCCCAAATTTTCATCAGATTTCTATGCATTACATTACCTGCAGGCTTCTTGTTCTTCATGAGCACTTTGATTGTTTCAACTGTTATCTCATTGCCT
>JALFTO010000184.1 GCA_022779165.1 Lachnospiraceae bacterium | reverse complement strand
GGAGCCTTCGGGGAGAAGGTTTCGTCGATATAGGCGTACAATTCGTCTTTGCGGGCGAAAGCGGCTTCTTTCAGGAGACCGACATTGCGCTGCCGCTGTGCTTCGTCCTCCGGAGTATAGTACATGCCGGCGATCAGATTAAAATCATTGTTGGCCTCATTGATGACCAGGTCCAGATGCTCCCTGTCAAAGAGTCCGCTGTTCATCAGATCGCATAACGTATTCAGAAACTGATCCCGGTAACGGTCGATCTGTGTCAGTGTTCCCATGACAGTGCCGTCTTCCTTAATATTGGAAAAGTAGGCAACCCAGAGGTCATCGTCATACCGGAAATTATAGGTGCAGTCCAGATCATTGATCAGGAAGCGGTATTTTCCGTCGCTGAGCGGATAAGAGGCAGCCGGACTGCCGAGATAGCGCCAGATCGCATAATTTTTCTTCGGAAAATCCGTATTGTTTACCAGAACTTCATAGGCATAGTAAGAGAACATATCCGTTATGGATACTGCATCTTCAAAGGATTGCTGCGCATCCTCGGAGAGGATGGGTGAATTCTCGATATCCGGATAACTGTAGTACAGGTCTTCATAACCTCCGTACTGTGTGCATGCACGCTCAGCATCTTTATAAATCTCAAGGAAATCCCTGCTCAGATGTGTTTTTGATTCTGTGTTGTGCCGGTTATACGTGTCCTGTAGCTGCATAACGCCGTATAGTTCTCCGTTCAGATAGATGATGGCAGGTCTTGCGCCGGCAACCATAAAGCCTGCTTCATCGGCAAGGCGGCTGCCGACATTCCAGCGCAGCATGGTTCCCTTTTGTTCGGGATCGGCAATTCCGGCATTGTATTCGTTTCCGCCGTTTCGAAAGACCATATTGTTAAAGTTCTGAATATGGCAGAATTCAGTACCGCGCGTGTTGTAATAATGGAAAAAGTCATAAATGAAAGAAGGATGCGCGCTGTCATATTCCGAGCCGGCAAGCACCTTCAGGGAATAGGGGTAATGCGTCATGGAGCCGTGGTCTCCGTCAACACACAGCCCGACATCCTGACTGACGACATTTCTTCCGTCCGGCTCAAAAATTTCCATATGGGCATTGCGGATCCAGTCTTCTCCGCGCTGTTTGCAGTTTTGCTGCTCGAACCATTTCCACTCCTCGACAGTGGAACCGATGGTTGCCATGGGATAGAGGATCCCTGTTTCCGGAGAGTAAAGCCCGTCTTCTTCCGTGGTGAGTGATACGACAAGCGCATTTGTCCACAGATCGGCATTCTGTCCCACAAAATAGCAGGCGTTGTAGGGACCGCCTATCGTATCACCGTCGCGGTCACAAACGACGGCACGCAGATTGACAGATCGGATGTCTTCGGTGGAAGAGAATGTCAAGGGTTGTGTATAGAGCGTGGAGGAACTGTCCGGTGTGCTTCCGTCCAGCGTATAGTAAATATGCATACGGGAAAACAAAGGATTGGAAAGTGTCATGGAGATTTGGAGATCCTTTGTGTAGAAACCGTTCTCCTCCGAAAAGGAGAAACTGTCATCAATATCATGTTGAAAAAGAAGACTGTGCAGCCTGTGTTTTGACAGGGGATAAAGGATCAGGCACAAAAGAGCCATAATAAACAGTATTTTTTTGCCGTGTTTCAAATGAATAAACACCCTTTCCGATATGTGTGACTGATTGACCGGTTTTAACGATGAGGTATCTCGTTTCCTTCTCTTTGGTATATTAATAGAAAGAAGCAGTGGCAAAGGCGATGACCACTCCGAGAATGGCGCCTGCCAGAACCTGAAGAGGTGTATGTCCGACAAACTCTTTTAACTTGTCTTCCATGCTGACACCTTTTCCCATATTGGAAAAGAGTTCGATCATTTCGTTCAGAACCTTTGCCTGAATGCCGGTCTCGCGGCGCACGCCGATGGCATCGTACATGACCACGATGGCAAAAAAGGCGGCGATGGCGAACTCAAAACTGTTGCTCCCGTAGTGAAAATAGGTGGTGGTGGCGAGGGCACATACCGTGGAGGAGTGTGAACTCGGCATGCCACCGCTGCCGACCATGCGCTCAGCTACAAACTGCCTGGTCAGGGCTGTGTGGATGATTGTCTTGAGAATCTGCGCCACCAGCCATCCCAAAGCGGCGGAAACAAAAATTTCATTTTGAAGTAAATTACTGAAAAAAGTTGTCATGGATTTTCGTCTTTCTATTGTGAAAAATAATTTTGGATCATAAAATAAAATCCCTTTTAGTTTACTACCATTTCCGGCGATATTCAAGAGGAGTCATGCATTCGGAACGCTTAAACATTCTGATAAAGTAGGCGGTATCCTGAAAACCGCACAGGGTAGAGATCCTCTCGACACTCTCCGAAGTGAAGCGGAGAAGTTCCTTGGCATGGGAAATCCTGATCGTGATCAGGGCGTTTCCGGGGGTCGTCCCGTAGTTCTTTTTATATTCGCGGATCAGATAGTATTTGCTGATATAAAACATCCGGCTCAGTTCGTCCAGAGAGAGCTGTTCGCTGAAATGTGTGTGGAGGTATTGGTTGACGAGCGACAGCTTTTCCCGGATATCGCGTTGGGATTTCGTGCCTGCAGCGCTTTCCTGATAACAGTAGGAGATCAGCTGCGTCAGATAAGTATGGGACATCAGTTCCTTTGCGGGGGCGGAGCTCTTGTGAAGCAGCAGAAGCGCCGAGAGGCATTCGTTAAAAAGTGCCGGATTCTCGGGAGTAAAAACCGCAGGCAGATTCTGGCTTGTGAACTGTCGGTAAAACTCCGGAGCTGTCCGTCCGGAGAAATGGACCCATTTCAACTCCCAGGGAGAGGCGGAGCTGCTTTTGTGGGAATAAGGAAAATGACAGTCAATCCATGCACAGTCTCCCTGCTTTAACAAATGGGTCTGGGAACGGTAGGTGAGTTCTCCTTTTCCGGTCAGCACGATCAGGAACAGGAAGGAGTCGATTTGATCGCGGCTGCTGATATGAGGTTTCAGGCTCCGGAGGGAGCCGATCTCCTGCGCATACAGATAATGCGCTCTTGCATAGGCGGATGGCGTGAGGATGACTCTGTCCGAAACAGAGGAGGAATCTGGAATACTCATAGCAATATAATCCTATTTTTGGGCAATATATTTTGTTGATACCGAAATAACATGGTGATATACTTCAAAAGAGTGAAGCAAAATAATTATAAAATGCCGTCTTCATAAATTCAACACAAAATTGATCAAGGAGAAAAAATATGAAAAATGTAGCGCTGATCACCGGTATTACGGGACAGGACGGTTCCTATCTGGCAGAGTTCCTGCTGGAGAAAGGATATGAGGTACATGGTCTGATCCGCAGACACAGTATCTCCAATACAGCGAGGATTGATCATCTGATCGCCTCTGATTATTATAAAGTAAAATTTTTCCTGCATTTTGCGGACACGACGGATTCCAGCAATCTGATGAGGCTGATCGCGGAGATCCGCCCCACCGAGGTTTACAATCTGGCGGCGCAGTCGCATGTTGGGATTTCTTTTGAAGTTCCGGAGTACACAGCAGAGGCAACGGGGAACAGCACTCTGAAGCTGCTCGAGGCAATCCGGGTGAACGGGGGGAACTGCCGTTACTATCAGGCGTCCACATCAGAGCTTTTCGGCGGTCTGCCGGAGACGGCTCCGCAGAGCGAGAAGACTCCTTTTTATCCCAAGAGCCCGTATGGTGTGGCGAAGCTGTATTCTTACTGGATCACTGTGAATTACAGGGAATCCTATAACTTATTTGCCTGCAACGGCATTCTGTTCAACCACGAGTCCCCCCGCCGCGGCGAGAATTTCGTCACGAGAAAGATTACGCTTGCGATCGCCAATATTATCGCAGGCAAGCAGGAGAAGCTGTCACTCGGCAATATGAATGCCAAGCGCGACTGGGGCTTTGCCGGAGATTATGTGGAAGGCATGTGGCTGATGCTGCAGCAGGACAAGCCGGATGACTATGTGCTGGCAACCAATGAGACTCACACCGTGAGAGAGTTTGTCGAGGCGGCGTTTGGACAGCTCGGGATCCGGATCAGATGGGAGGGCGAAGGCATAAATGAGAAGGGAATCGATGAGAAGACGGGTAGAGTACTCGTCGATGTGAATCCTGAATTCTATCGTCCGGCGGAGGTGGAATTCCTCTGGGGAAATTCGTCCAAGGCAGAGAAGGAACTGGGATGGAAGCGCAAGGTTGACTTCAAGGAGCTGGTTGCCATGATGATGGACAGCGACATGAAAGAGATCGCAGGCATGGACTGCGCGGCATACAGGGAGCAGAATCAGTAAGCGGGACCGGAACGCGCAGTCTGCAAAGAGCGGAATGGGAAGAGACCGCGTAAAGAGTTGGAAGAAAGAAGAGAGAAAATGGAAAAAGGAATCAGACAGACAGACAAGATTTACGTGGCGGGACACAGAGGACTGGTGGGCAGCGCCATTGTGAGAAGCCTGAACCGTCAGGGATATGACAATGTGATCGGCAGGACACATAAGGAACTTGATCTGACGGACCAGGCGGCAGTGCGTGGCTTCTTTGAGCAGGAAAGACCGGATGTTGTCGTGCTGGCAGCTGCCAAAGTGGGCGGCATCAATGCAAACAACACGACACCGGCGGAGTTTGCCTACGAAAATCTGCAGATCCAGTGCAATGTGATCAAATGCTGTCATGACTATCACGTAAAAAAACTGTTGTTCCTGGGAAGCACGTGCATTTATCCCAGGATGGCTCCGCAGCCCATCCCTGAGAGCGCACTGCTCACGGGATCTCTGGAGGAGACGAACGAGGCTTATGCGATCGCCAAGATCGCTGGCCTTGAGATGTGTAAGTTTTTCAAACGCCAGTACGGGGATGATTTTATCAGCTGTATGCCGACGAATCTGTACGGACCGTACGACAACTATGAACTGCAGGGCTCTCATGTGATGCCGGCTATGATCCGCAAATTCCATGAGGCCAAGGTGAACGGAGCGCCGACCGTGGAACTGTGGGGAACGGGCTCACCGCTGCGGGAGTTTCTGTATGTCGATGATATGGCGGATGCCTGTGTCTATCTACTGGAGCATTACAGCGGGGAACAGCATGTGAATATCGGTACCGGCAAAGAACTGACGATTGCGGAGCTGGCGCAGATTGTGAAGAGAACGGTCGGATATCAGGGTGAGATCGTATGGAATGCACAGATGCCGGACGGGACGCCGAGGAAGCTTACGGATGTGTCGAAGCTTCACAGCCTCGGATGGCATCACAAGGTGGATCTGGAGGAAGGTGTGGCGCTGGCATATGAGTGGTTCGTGCAGAATGAACAAAGTGCACGCAAATAGCGTATCTAATGCACAAAACAGGAATGAATACCGATTTGCGCGATAACTGAAAATTTACAAAAATCTCCTTTTTTGTTATGCTTTGTCTATGGAAAGAGAATATAGCGATAACTGTACACAAGGTGGAAAAGGGGTATGAATATGGAAAACGAAAAGGAAGCAGCGATCAGGCTTGAGTGCTACGTGACGAAGATCATGTTGGACATGGGAGTGCCGGCGCATCTGAAAGGGTATCATTATCTGAGGGCGGCAATTCTGTTGTCGGAGAAGGATATGGAGACGGTGAGCAGTGTGACGAAGCTTCTCTATCCGGAAATCGCCAGGAAATTCAGGACGACGGATCAGAAGGTGGAACGCGCCATCAGGAATGCCATAGAGGTTTCCTGGGAGAGGGGAAATCCCGATACTTTTATGGAGCTGTTCGGCTATTCGGCAAAAGCCGGAAAGACAAGACCGACCAACAGTGAGTACATTGCCAGAGTGGCGGACAAGATACGGCTGGATGAACGCTCGGGCATATTGAATGCAATGACCGCGTGAGGAAACTCACGCGGTTGCTTTTTTGTCATTTTCTGCTATGATTGTATCAGAAATAATGTTAGTGGAGAATAACATGATCGCTTTTTTACTATGTATATCAGTGCTTCCTTTTCTGATGGGAAGCTGGATCTTGTGTTTCAGGAAAAATAATGGCAGCGGGAAGCAGGAAAAGCTGCCCCTGACAGAACTTTATGCGGCCGGAGTGATGCTACTCTTTGCCGTGGGGGAACTGGCGGGCTGTGTCGTGATCAAGCTGGATGGAAACTTTGCGATGTACAAAGGGATTTTTGGCGGATTGACGGCAGCTGCGCTGTGCGTTTGTGTGATCGTTGGCAGGAAAACGCTTGCGCGCATACCGGAGGAACTGGTGCAGCGTGTCAGGAATTTCTTTGGCGTATTCACAGGCAAAGATAACGTGCAGAAATTTGTGACAGTCTGTCTGGTATTGCTGGTTTTGCTCCATGTTGCGGGATATTTTATTTATGTGCCGGATGTGGGGAGCGATGTGACGGCGGAAACCGTACATGTCACCGATGTGACGGGAACGGTCTTTGCGTATAATCCGGTGACGGGAACGCAGATGGAACACGGCGTGTATCCGATCTATAAACTGGCGTCCCTTCCGTTTCTGTATACATTGATTGTTCAGCTTACCGGGATGCAGACCGGCTTGCTGCTGTTTTATGTGATACCCGTGTGGGTGCTGCTCGTGTCATTTGCCCTCGCGGTGAATTGGGCGGGAATTCTGTTCCCGGAGCGAAAGGATATGAGCAGCCGCTTTCTGCTTTTGTATCTGCTGTTGCTCACGTTCGGCGACTACGCGGACGGTACCTTTGCATACGGTCTGCTTCACGGTGCGTGGAAAGGAGCCGTCGTCGCCTGCGCGATCGCAGTTCCCTTCGGATTCTGTATGGCGTATCATATTTTCGCGGAGAAGCAGTGGTTCTACGGAGGAGCCGGTGTTCTGCCTGCGCTTGCGGGATTTGTGTATGCGAGACCGCTTTTTGCACCCCGTCTCATGTTTGCGTCATCAGACGAAGTTTTTCATGAGTGGGCGCTTCTGTTCCTGGCGGTTCTGGCGCTATGCCTTGTGCGGGAGAGAAGGAAGCAGAACTTCAAAAAGAGAGAAGTGATCTGCCTGGCATTCGTATTGTTCACAGGGGTGATCGTCGGCAGCCCTCTGACGCTGCTTGCGCTTGCTTATGTGGGTACAATGCTTGCGGGATCTGTATCGGAACGAAAGAAAAGCCGTTCGATACTGGCAGGACTGGCTGTGATCATCTGCCTTGCCGGCACGGTGCTGCCGTTCAATGCGGATACGATAAAGAAACAGTACATTCCGCAGGAGAGCCTTGAGGTGCAGAAGCGGATCGATGAACTGGCAGCGAAGCTGGGGCAGGTGTGTCTTGTTGCCCCGGAAGCTGTGATGGAACAGGCGAGGATTCTGAATGCACAGGTATGCCTGCCTTACGGTAAGGATATGTGGCATGAGGACTGCAACAGGGAAGTGGCGGACACGTACACAGAGGCGCAGGAACTGTTATATCAGCAGATGAAGACGGACTATCTGCAGCCGGATACGGCAGCTGTCATGGCAAAAGAGGCGGGCTGCAATCTCCTGGTGCTCCGGGAAGTCATGAGCGAAGATACCATGCGCCAGGGTGGATGGCAGCAGGCGGAGGATGTGACAGGCTATGCGGTCTATTTCCGCGGGCAGTGAGCCGGAAATTGTGCAGGTACTGTTCATAAGAAGGAAATTGTGGTAAAATAGTATGATTAAAGCTGCAAAGGAGAGAGACCTTTGAAATTATTGAGTGTGATTGTTCCCTGCTACAATGAGGAGGAGAACGTCCCCTATTTTTATGAAGAATTATTAAAGCAGGAGGCGGCACTTGAGGAACGTCAGGTGCAGCTGGAGATCATCTATGTGGATGACGGCTCAAAGGACCGGACGGTGGAAGAAGTAAAGAAACTCCATCAGAAGGACGAGCGCGTTCATCTTGTGTCCTTTTCCAGAAATTTCGGAAAAGAGGCGGGAATCTATGCCGGGCTCAAAAAAGCAGCCGGTGACTATGTGGTATTGATGGATGCGGATCTGCAGGATCCCCCGTCACTTCTGCCCGAGATGCTCCATTATCTTGAGGATGAAGGCTATGATTCCGTGGCGACCAGACGTGTGACGCGTAAGGGCGAACCGGTGATCCGGTCATTTTTTGCGCGGACATTTTACCGGCTGATGAAGCACATTTCCAGGACGGAGATTGTGGACGGAGCCAGAGACTACCGGCTGATGAAGCGCCCCGTGGTGGATGCCATCCTGTCGATGACGGAGTACAACCGTTTTACCAAAGGAATTTTCGGCTGGGTGGGCTTTCAGACCAAATGGCTGGAATATGAGAATATCGAGCGTACCAAGGGTGAGACAAAGTGGAATTTCTGGAAACTGTTTCTGTATTCTCTGGACGGGATTCTGGCATTTTCAACGGCACCGCTTGCATTTGTCTCGGTGCTGGGATTATTGTTCTGCTTCCTGGCATTTGTGCTGATCATCTTTACGATCGTGAGGACGGTTGTATTCGGCGACCCGACATCGGGATGGCCGTCGCTCGTATGCATCATTTCCCTGATCAGCGGTGTGCAGCTCCTTTGTCTGGGAATTGTTGGACAATATCTGTCAAAGATGTATATGGAAGTAAAAAACAGACCAATTTATCTTGTGAAGGAAGAATTATAGGCT
>JALFTO010000159.1 GCA_022779165.1 Lachnospiraceae bacterium | reverse complement strand
GGAGGTGGAATCGATCTACCGGACCGTCTACCAGAGTGACGGCAATGAGATCATGCTGGTGGACAGGCTGCCTGCGGAGGGCGATGAGAATGAGAAAGTGCTCAATCGGATGATGCTCGGACAGCTGCTTTCGGAACTCGGAACAAAAGAGAGAGAATTGATCAACCTCCGGTATTTTGAGGATAAGACACAGGTGGAGGTGGCAAAACGCCTGGGGATCAGCCAGGTGCAGGTCAGCCGTATGGAAAAAAAGATCCTGCTGCAGATGCGCAGCCTGGCGAAATAGGACGCGCCGCCCTTGTCAAAATGAATAAATATGGGTAAAATCTATTCAGAATCAATTTTACGGGAAGAGATGGGCAAATGAAGATATATTTGATCAGACACGGAGAAACCTATTGGAATGAACAGAGACTGCTGCAGGGCAGCACGGATATTGAACTGAACGATTACGGCAGGGAACTGGCGCGGATCACGTCCGAAGCAATGAAGGATGTCCCCTTTGAGATCATCTATTCCAGCCCTCTGGTGCGCGCCCGGGACACGGCGGAGATCATGCGTCGCGACAGACAGATCCCGATCATGGTGGATGAGCGGCTGCGGGAGATGAACTTCGGCGTTCTGGAGGGCGAGTATCTGCCGGATATGGAGAAGGATCATGCGTCACAGCTCTATTATCTGAACAGGGAGCCGGACAAGTACATTCCGGAAAACGGCGAGAGCTTCGAGCAGGTGACGGAGCGGGCGAGAGAGTTTATTGAACAGGTGCTGGTTCCGGCAAAGGAGAAATACGATACGGTGCTGATCGCCGCCCACGGCGCGCTAATCCGCTGTTTCTTACGATGTATCGAGCACAGGGAGATCAGGGATTTCTGGAAGTGTGCGCCGCACAGAAACTGCGCCGTGACGCTTGTGGAGATGGACGGCCAGGGCGGTCTGCGCATTGTGGAGGAAGGGAAACTTTATTACGAACCATAAAATCATAAGAGTACTTTGGAGGATAAGAGATGGGTTGTTTCATGGGGATCGATCTGGGCACTTCCAGTCTGAAGACGGTTGTGATGGATGAGAGCGGAACTGTGCTGGGCATGGCGTCCAGAGCGTATCAGTTCCGCTCTCCTTTTCAGGGGTATGCGGAGCAGGATCCGATAGAATGGTGGCAAAGCTGTGTGGAAACCATCAGACAGATCCTGGCGGAAGGGTGTGTGAAGCCGGAGGAGATCAGAGGGATCAGCTTCTCGGGACAGATGCACGGACTTGTCAGCCTCGATCGTGACGGGCATGCAGTCAGACCGGCCATCCTACACTGTGACGCGAGGAGCGGGGAGCAGATCCGTAAGATCAAGTCCCTTTTTGGGGAGGAAAAGATCCGGGAGCTGATGATGAATGCGGTCTACACAGGCTTTCTGCTGCCATCACTCATTTGGGTGTGGGAGAAGGAGCCGCAGTGTTATGAGAAGATCCGGCATGTATGTCTGCCGAAGGATTATCTGAAATTCAGATTCACGGGGGAAGTCTCCTCCGATTATTCAGATGCATCCGCCACGCTGGCGTTTGATGTGCAGAAAGGCTGCTGGTCACGGGAAATTTTGGATCGTCTTGATATTCCACAGGAGTGGTTTCCCGTATGCTTCGGGACGAGTGAAGTCGTGGGAAAAGTCAGCGCATCGGCGGCGAGGGAGACGGGACTGTGTGAGGGGACGCCTGTCATTGCGGGTGGCGGCGATCAGGTGATGCAGGGGATCGGAAACGGGATCACGCAGGTCGGGCAGGCGTCCGCCAACATCGGGACGAGCGGACAACTCTCGTTCCAGGCAGACAGGGCGATCCTCAATCCCGATCTGAGTACAAATACCTTTATGGGATACCGTAAGAATAGGTGGATCACTATGGGAGCGATCATGAACGCCGGGCTTTGCTACAAATGGTTCAGCGGCCTTTTTCCGGATACGGATTATCATAAGATGAATGAGAAGATCGCAAAAGTTGCGCCAGGCAGCGGAGGCGTGGTTTTCCTGCCGTATCTGAACGGGGAGCGCACGCCGCATCTCGATCCGGACTTAAGCGGTGCTTTCTTCGGGATCAATCTACAGACCGGCAGGGAACAGCTCGCGAGGGCGGTGATGGAGGGTGTCAGCTTCGCACTGTATCAGTGCATGGAGGTTTGTACCGGGCTGGGACTGAAGGCGGATTCTATCATTGCCTCCGGCGGAGGCGCGAGGAGCCTTCCGTGGCTTCAGATGCAGGCGGACATCTATGATATTCCGGTAAAGGTGGCAGATACAGAGGAGCAGGCAGGGCTCGGCGCTGCAATCGCCGCCGGTGTCGGCGCGGGAGCGTATGCGGATATCGAGGAGGGCTGCCACACTGTTGTGAGATACAAGGACTTTGTGGCTGTGCCGGATCCGGGGCGTCATGAAATTTATATGGATTATTATCAATTATATAAAGATATTTTTGCGTCATGCAGAGAAAATCTGCATAGAGCGACGCTGCTTGGACGGAAAAAATAAGCCCGTCGTATTATTTTTGCTTTTCCGGACATACTGTTTCGTATGGACAAAAAAACAGTATATATCAAAGGAAAACGAAATACGCAGGTGACGTGCAGGGATGTGTATCTGAAGGACATCGCAACGGTGAACTGCAGCGATGAGAACCTCACCGCCAGACTGAACGCCATGAAGGTCTACAAATTCAGGCAGGACGCGCAGAAGGGAAAGAACGGCGAGAACAGGACCGTGATCAGTATCCTGTATCTGATCAGCAGGATCGAGCAGGCGGAGAAGAATGTGCAGGTCGAGAGCCTCGGAGAGCAGGATATGCTGGTGCAGATCGTCGAGCCGGAGAAGGGCAGAATCTGGAAACGGGCACAGATCGTGTTCGTGTCGATGATCGCCTTTTTCGGGACAGCGTTCACCATCATGGCGTTTCACAACGACATCGGGATCCACAAGGTGTTCGAGCGTGTGTTTACGCTTGTGATCGGTCATGATACCAACAATTTCACCGTGCTGGAGGTCGCCTATTCCATCGGACTGTGCATCGGTATTGTCCTCTTCTTTAACCATATCGGGAAGCGCAGGATCACGAGAGACCCGACGCCGATCGAGGTCGAGATGTTCCTGTATGAGAAAAATGTGGACGACACACTGGTAGAGACCGCGGATAAGGAGGGCAGAACCATTGATGCTCCTTAGATACGTATTTCTGTCGGTTTTGGGACTGAGCTTCGGGCTCATGGCAGCAGGCGGAGTGTTTACGGTGTTGATTGCGGTCGGGCTGATCCCGAGATTTGCCGGGAAGACGCACACGGCAGATCATGTCCTCCTGTATGAGAACATGGTCATCCTGGGTACGCTATTCGGCGGTCTGGTGAGCGTGTGCGAGTGGGGCGATCTGGTCGGCAGAACGGTGGTGCAGGACTGGAGCGTGCCCTACATGGCGTGGCGGATCGCGGGAAGCGTGTTCCTGATTCTGTATGGCTTTTTTGCCGGGATCTTCGTCGGCAGCCTTGCGATGGCGATCGCGGAGATGCTCGACAGCATCCCGATCTTCTCCAGGCGTGTGGGCTTCCGTCATGGGCTCGGGATCGTGGTTCTCGCGATGGCGCTCGGCAAAATGACGGGCTCCTTTGTGTATTTCTGGAAACAGATCTTTATGTTTGGAGGTTAAAGCATGGACGAAGAAAAGAAAAAGCAGTATCAGGACTATGTCAAAGAGGTGACGCCGACACACAGTCTGCCGCTGCTGATGTGCAAGGCATTTCTC
>JALFTO010000140.1 GCA_022779165.1 Lachnospiraceae bacterium | reverse complement strand
ATCCTCCGGCATCTGCGTAAGTTCCTGCGCAAATGACTCCAAAGTCATGTTCTCATCAGGGTGGATCCTGCTGATCTTATCCGCATCCAGCGCTCCGAACACCTTATGACTGAGCGCCTTATCATATGCTGTATTGATCTGATCACTGATGGAAACCGCCGGTTCCCTGATTTCCTGTACTGCACCAAAATCATCATCGATCTGTGCATCGATCCCGCGTCTGCGCGACGTGCGAAGCGCGGACAACATATTTTTGAAGGACAGCTCCACGCCCTGATTCACCAGACTGCCGATCACGGCGCCGTCTGACTTTTCTATCTGTTTCAGAAGCCTGTAAATACCGATATAGGATTCCCGCTCCTCATCGGTAATCTCTTTTTTCTGTTCCAGCTTATATAGATATTTACTGTATTTCTCCTGCTCGTTCTCAGGATTTTGTTCCTGATCATCAAGCATGTCATCCATCTCACCGAGTGACATCTCAAGTGGATTCTTTCCCTCCCGGATCATCTGAAGGACCGCCGCCGGCGTCATTTTCTTCGTGATATTCTGAAGCTGCACATCCGCAGTCTTTATTTTAGTGATGTTTTCCTCCGTGATCTCCATGGAATTGTATCCGAGAGATCTCACAGCCCTGAGGTTATCCTCCGTTGGTTCAAATCCCAATTCTGTGACCAGAACCTCCGCATTTTGAAATGCCTTGCGGATGGAATCTCCCATGTCCGCTCTCGGTGTCGTAAAGAAAGTCTCATACCTCTCATTTGCTTTTTGATAAGCTGCTGCGAGTCGTTCTCCCTCTTCCAGGACATCCGGCAAAGCTACGGTAGCACCGCTCTCCGCGATCCGTCCTGTAACCGCAAGCGGAATCCCGGGGATTGCCCTTACCGTATCGAGCGTCTGATGATACAGATCAGCCCTTTCGTCTGCCTGTACCCCATCACCTCCGCCAAACAGGATCTGATTCTGTCTGCTTTCCGCATCCCTTAATGCTTCCACCAGATCCTCCAGCTCGGCTGTCTCGATCGCATAACCGCTCTTTAACAGTTCCCTGTTGGCAATAACCGTCATCTGAAGGCGTACTTCTTCAAGCTGTCTTTTGGCTGTAATCGCTCTTGCATCAACCGAAGACTGATCGGCACTCTTTTCTCTGCCCTGTCCTGCATTCAGAAATTCCTGCGCCTGAAACAGATTCCGGAGTGTCAGTTTCTTTCCCGACACCACTGTCATATCTACGGCTTCTTCCATCACGGAACCTGTTTTCTGCCAAATCTCGCCTGCCTGCTTCCATAAGGATCCTGCCCCTGTCAGATCTGCCTGCCCCGGCTTCCTGCCGTCGGAAACTGCTGCCGCCATCTGTGACAATATCGCTGTCGTTTCAACCGGTACCTGTATCTCCTGAAAGCGCATATAGGAAGTCAGCGTGTCTTTCGTAAGCGCCACTCCGTTATCGATCAGCCATCTCGCGCCTTCGGCGGCCTGCTCATTGTCCGCATAGCCTGCTTCTTCGAGAATCTTGTCAATCTGGGGCTGTAGCTTCTGATAATCGGCCTGATCCGCTTTTCTCGCAAGATAACCGGCATCGTCCTGATAATATCCTCTCGCCTGCCTGCTGCCCTGCTTTAGGCTGCTGTGCTGCGCCAGATAGACCTGATCCAGCTGCGGATCCATCTGATTCTGTACCATATATTTCACGGTGTCATCACTGAGCTTGGTCAGGGAAGAAGCTTCCTCCAACGCCTGCATGGCTTCCCCCGCCGTCTGTTCCGTCAGCGCCACGCCTTCCTCTGCAAATGCCTGCCGCATCTGCCTTGCCAGCTCCGGATTTCCCGTAATCTGCGTCAGTGTATTCTCATCAATGGTATCTGTATATCCCTGTATCGACACACCGGCCTGAATCAATGATGCCTTAATATGATCGACAATCGTAACCGTCTCCTCGATCCGCGTACTTCCCGGACAGAATCCGTTCTCCTGAAGCTTTGCATAATCTTCATCAGACAAAATATTAGACATCACTGTCATATAGTCCTGCATGAGAGCGACGTTCGTCCCTCCCGCCTGCTGCATAACCTCTTCTGTGGTCTTTCCCTGACCTTTGTAAGCTGAGTTATCCATAACTGTGCCAGAAATGTCTAATGCATATCCCGCATTTGTTCCAATCCGTTGGACAGCGGGTTCCTTATTCACTGTTTTCCGATTGTCTGCCGTGTGGTCTGTGGTCATGTTTTGAAATGTGATTCTCATACATGCTCTCCCATACCTTACTGCAAATAGAAAAAGGGTGATCCGCTTTTAAGCGTTCACCCTTTATTTCGGCTCTTTTCTTTTATTTCTTAACCATATCAAAAAGCAAATATTGCGGAGGAGTAAGGCGGCAAATCAAAACTGATCGAGTAATCCCGGTAATCACACGGTTCCTTCTCTGCTGCGATCACCTCGGGTATCACGTGTCCATCTCCGCCAAATCTCTTGTCATCGCTGTTTAGAATCAATTTGTATTTCTTTTTCTGCGGAACGCCTACACGGTAATCCTTCCGTTCCATCGGCGTCATATTCAGGACAAACAGCAGCTTCTTTTTGCTCGACGGACATTTCCTGATAAAGCAATATGTACTCAGTTCCAGATCATCTGCCTTTACCCACTCAAAGCCTTCCCAGCTGTTATCCACCTTGTACAGACATGGATATGCACGGTAAAGCTTCAGAAGCTCCGCCACGTACTCCTGCATACCGCGGTTATACTCGTTGGAGAGCAGGAACCAGTCAAGCTCCCGTTCCTCGCTCCACTCGCGCTCCTGTCCGAATTCCTGTCCCATAAACAGTAATTTCTTGCCTTCATGTCCGAGCATATAGGTATAACCCGTTCTCAGGTTAGCATATTTGTCCTTGGGATAACCGGGCATCTTATTCAGCATGGAACATTTCAGATGGACAACCTCATCATGCGACAGCGGCAAAATATAATTCTCACTGTCGTTATAACTCATGGCAAAGGTCATCGCATAATGATTTCCTTTCCTGAAAATCGGATCCAGCTTCATGTATTCACAGAAATCGTGCATCCAGCCCATATTCCACTTAAAACTGAAATACAGACCGCCGTCTTCAATATCTCCCGTAACCTTTGGCCATGCCGTAGATTCTTCCGCGATCGTCATCACGCCCGGGAATGTTCCCCGGATCACGGAATTCATATGTTTGAAAAATTCGATCGCTTCCAAATTCTTGTTATCACCGTATTTATTCGCAACCCACTGCCCGTCCTGCTTGCCATAATCGAGATACAGCATGGAAGCTACGGCATCCACCCGGATACCATCCACATGGAACTCCTTGATCCAGAACAGCGCATTGGCGATCAGGAAATTGGAAACCTCCGTTTTCCCGTAATTAAAGATCTTAGTTCCCCAGTCGGGATGCTCCCCGATCCTCGGATCCGGATGCTCAAATACCGCCGAACCGTCAAATTCCGCCAGTCCGTGGGCATCTCTCGGAAAATGTGCAGGCACCCAGTCCAGTATGACACCGATCTTATTCCGATGGAGTTTATTGATCAGATACTGGAAATCCTTTGGCGTCCCGTATCGGGAAGTAGGCGCATAGTAACCCGTCACCTGATATCCCCAGGAGCCGTCAAAGGGATGCTCTGCGATCCCCATCAGCTCCACATGGGTATATTTCATCTTTTTGAGGTATTCCACAATCCTGTCCGCAAACTCTCTGTAATTGTAAAATCCCGCATCCTCTCTTCCCGGATGTCGCATCCAGGAACCGATATGACATTCGTAAATTGCCAGAGGCTCCGCATTCAGATCCTTCTTTGCCCGTGATTCCATCCAATCCTTGTCCGACCATTTCAGATCGGAAATATCCGTAATGACAGATGCCGTGCCCGGGCGCATCTCCGCGTAATTGGCAAAGGGATCCGCTTTATAGAGATGTCTTCCGTCCCGTGCGGTGATCATGAATTTGTACAGATCTCCCTCTTTTGCCTCCGGAATAAAGAGTGTATGAATCCCGCCGGGACCTATCTTTTTCATAAGATGCGTTTCTTCATTCCAGTCATTGAAGGTTCCGATCACATGAACCTCTGCTGCATTCGGCGCCCACACACCAAAAAACACGCCATCTTTTCCGTTTTCCCGGGATAGATGAGCACCCAGCTTTTTGTAAATGTCATAGTGCGCGCCTTTTGCAAATAAATATTGATCTGCCTCCGAAATAAATACCTGTTCCCGCTTTGCCACCGAAAAATACCTTTCCTTTCCGACATGAAATGCTGTTATCTTCCTTACTGTTTACGCCAAAAAGTCTTTTTCCCTCAATATAATCATGTCTTCTTCATCATATCGCTTTCCGAGCAAAATATCCATGAAATGGGAAATATTTTTTTTGCATGCATGATGAATCGCTTCGTCTACCAGCTCCTTTACCTCCTTCGTGGTAACGGAATGCTCACTTGTCTGCAACTCCGAAATCCTTGTATACAGAGCAAGTACACCAAGCTCATCAACCGCATATTCCTTTTCCAACGCATACCTCTTTGCAAAGGACACGAGTGAATCATTGTCCATTGCCTCGATATCGATACGAATGTCAAAATTCTGATGCAGCTCCTTATGATTATCGAGAAGCTTATTGATATTGATCTTTGTATCCTCAAGGATTACGATGATTCCCTGTTTCTCCTGTTCCAGAAGCTTTGTCATTCCTTTTATGGTTCCGGTCTTCAGTTCTCCCGCCTTCTCAATGATCAATGCGCCGTTTGCCAGTTTTCGGAAGGTGGTCTCAAGATCCTTGCCATTTAGGGCTTTTCCGGTGATCTTAGCCATCTTGCCCGAGAAATTACTGTCCGTTATCTGCACTTCCCTGATCAGATTTCTGGCAAGCTTGACAGAATCCATCCCGGGTTCTCCTGTGAGCAGAATATTTCCGGCATAGGAGGCAAGGGAAACTCTGTCCAATGCGTCAACAATCTGATCTCTGGTCGATCTGGTCTGGATAAAAGAACCAAACAGCTTCTTTTCCTCAGATGTCATGGGACGGATCTTTCTCTCCGGTGCAGGCTCCTCTTTTACTTCCGGTGTCTCCTCATCCGCAGCGGATGTTTCGTCCTCTACACCGGTTGTTTCCTCAGCTATCTGCCTTTTTTTGTTGTCGGCCTCATCCGTTTCTTCATCTATCTCCGGGGCTTTATTATCCGTCCCTGCCGATTCCTCGGCTGCCACCGGTATTTCTTCTATCTTATCCTCTTCGGGAAGCTCTGCCGGCTTCTCCTGCCTATGTCCGGTTTCCTTCTGGATAGATTCCTCTGCCATACTGTCAAGCTGCGACAGGATACCGCTTCTCGTAGCGGCATCAAATTCAGAGAACATCTCGCTGGTCTGAGCCTTTACCTTCTTCTTGATGTCTTCAGCATGCTTCTGCTGATTTTCCCTCTTCATCCGTTCCCATTCCTGAAGGATATCCTCGATGCTCATCTGCCCGGTGATCTGTTTCTCCACCGGTTCCTGTTCCGGCACCGCAAGGCTGATCTGTCCGTCATACTCCTGGGACAATATCTTATCAAACTGCTTATTTTCCTGATGTGCCATCGTCTCTGCCGATACCAGAACAGAAGGCTGTTTTGCCTGAATGATCTTGGGAATTTCCGATGTATGGGTCATCTTTATGACTCTTGGTTCCGGCTTCTCCTTTGGCATATCGATTGTGTCGGTATCTTCAAAGAAAACTTCCTCTGCTGTCTCCGCAACCTGATCCTCTTCTTTTTCCGGAGAATCTACGAACTCTTCTTCCGGCAATTCCTCCATCTCTTCGTCAATCTCGTCTGTCGGCAGTTCTCCTGTGATCTCCGGCGGGATCTGAAGTTCTGTGATTTCTTCTGTATCCTGTGATTTCTGAAGCAGATTTGACAGAATCTCTCTGGTAAAATCACCAACCTGATCGGTATTCTCGGAAAGATCTTCCTGACTCTCTTTCATGTCAATCGGTTCTCCGGCTGCTGCTTGCATCGACTGGCCGAATTCTTTGGTCTCTGCATTTGTCTCCTGCCCTGATCCATCAAGTATCGATCCGACTTCCTGCTCATCTGCTTCCGCGATCGGTTCAATCTCCTGCCTGAATTCATTGACCGCACCGAGATCTTTTCCCAGCACCTCTTTCATACTCTCTGCCAATTCTCTCTGCAGATTGATCGTTGCGTATTTATCCACATTTACGGGTTTTACGGAAAAATCAAGCGCATCTTCCCGTATTTCCGGGACGACAGGGGCTTCCGGAAACTTTTTTCCCTCATAATTTGCCTGCTGTTCCGGAGTCAGAGGCGCATGCAGCATCTTTAACTCCATTGCCTTTCTGACATATTTTCCTTTTCCGAAGTTAAGAATCAGTTCATCACATTCTTCGACACATTTACTGCCCAGACCGATGCTGTGATACAGATAGGCCAGTTCGTATGCCCACTTCTCGATGTATTCTTTCTTTTTAAGCTCCTCTAAAACGGCAATTCTCTCCTCAATGGTGACTCCCTGAGCCTCATAGAGCTTATATTGCAATACATATTTTCCAACTTCATCGTTCGGTGCGATCCTCACGTATTTTTTCGAATACTCTACTGCCGAAACAATATCATTCAACCTGATGGACAATTCACAGAGTGAATATACTATCATTCTGTTATTTGAATTGCGGTCATACGCAAGGAGCAGAATATCCCGGCTCTCCTCAAACCTTTTATTGACTTTATAAAGATCACTGATCGTACAGAGCGTCAGCACACTTTTGACCTTACGCCAGTCAATTGTATCTGCTATTTTCACAGCCTCCTGATACTTTTTATTCTCAATCAGTTCCTTGATTTTTTCGGAACGGACTTTGTATTCATACTTATCCAATTTGTTCACCTCATACAGTCATTTCTGTCGGTAAATTGCACAATAACCCACTATTTATAAGTTTAAGTGTATCATAGCAGAATTGTGATGTCAAAAAGAAAACAGGAAAAACTACAACATATAGTAGATTCTTCCTGTTTTCTACAACTAATTCTTGATTCTTATTCTGTTTTGTGACTTTTGTCTCCCTATTTCTTCTCAAAAACTGCCCTGAGTGTAATTCCATCCTTGTAAAGCGGTATCTCCATTGCCGGATCACAGGATCCGACATCACCACTCCATCCTGCGAAACGGTAACCCTCTTTTGCAGACGCTGTCACTTTGACCGGGTAATCCGTAAAGTACTGTCCGGTCCACGCTTCCGTTGCCTCCGGTATCCGAACGGTATTTACGGTTACAAAACCGCCTTCCGAACAGCTTATCTCCACATTTCCAAGACAACCGGATAGCCGAAATTCCTCCGTCAGAAGCTGCACCATATATGCAGGTCTCTCCTGGAAAAACAGCGCCATGGATTCTACTTCTTCGTCATAATCTTCCTCTGTTCTGTTTTCCCCGTAATACTTTTTCAGATCCCGTACCACCGAACTTCGCATCTTTGTTGAAAGTTTTATGAATTCGGGAGCAACATTTTCCGGGCGAAATGCGGTATTCATCAGATCACACATAGTCTGTACAAAACATTTTCGAAACTCTTCGTTTTGGCACAGTCTATTAAAAAAATGACTTCTTTCTTTTGTATATGTTATGCTGTTTTCCTCTGGTGAATCCAAACATGCCCAATTCGTGTCAAACAGCATCCACCGCCATTTTCCGTCAGAATATTCCCCGCCGAAATCCTCTGTCGTACGCCAATATCCCTCATTAACCTTCGGCCAGTCTTCCTCCCCACGGTTGATATAGATTTCCGAAGCATAATAATCGATAAAACTCCGCATATCGATCGTCTCGCATATCCTTTGATACTCCTGCTCATCGATCGGCGTATCCGACGCCATCAGATCTTCCAATTCCTTTACATAGATCCAGCCGTCCGGGGTATCGGAATCCAGAGAACCGTTCCTTACAATAACCGCTTCGCCGTCCGGTATGCCATACCGTTCTTCCAGATAAGCATCCCCATAAGTCTCCATCAGGTGATAGATTCCCCAGTATTCACCATCCAGAAATACATAACAGGGATAGCTGTCCATTACGGCAAAATCTCTTCCCTTACATATATAATTCACAATGGCATCCTGCATTTTGGTCCGATAATCCTGCGCACCAGAAAAAAGCGTTACTCTCTTTCTGCCATTCTCTCCGAAGAACGGCACCTCAAATTCATTTTTTCCGCTGTAGATATCTCTTGCATACAAACTCATGCTCTTCTGTGTAAACGATCTGCTGGTTCCCCCTTTAATCCGGAGCCCAGCCTCCTGGGACAAAACCAGACTGCGTGAACTGTCAAAAAAATCAATATGTACCGGCCGCTCCCATTCCCTTCCTCTGTTGCTGTAATTTCCCAGCCATCTTCTCCAATTTTGCGGATTGCTCATCTGCTCCAGTTCACCGTTTGCCACAAAATCATCAAACCGCTTTCCGGAAACATAAATTCCATTTTCATAATCAAACAGATTATCAGGCTCCGTAACAAGTGATATCACGGCAAACTGCTCATAATCTTTCTGATCATAGCCGATGAAATATGTTCTGGTCTCTGTTTTGCTTTTGGCATCCCCATTCTCGTTAAAGACGGCTGCACGTATGATCACCGCTTTGTCCACCTTTTCCGAGGGCACAGCAAAACGATCCTCCTCTGCAAAAAATGCCGCCGAGAGATCCGTTCTCGCAGAAAGAATATTTTCGTTCATGCTTGCATCATCAATCATGATCGGCTCTGTGTACAATATGGACTCTGTCGTAGGTTCGCTGCCGTCTAACGTATAATAAATTCTGCCTTTCCCGGCAGCCTTCAGCTCCAGTAAAAATGATTCCAAATAAAATCCGCTGTCTGCGGAAAAAGAAGGTGATTTCAGATTTTCAGGCAGAATCTTTTTTGCTCCTTCATTCGTGCCATACGGAGTACTCTCCCGGATTTCCCAGTTTCCGGTTCCGTCCGGAATTCTGGAATAAGAGGCATTATATTTCATGTCTGCAGGGACTTCCACCATATCTACGATATTGCCGGAAGCGTCTGTCAGGAACAGATTCTCCCCACTGCTTGATATTTTGAATTTGGCGCTTTTTCCGTCATCGGGACCGTCTTGTCCCACCGCATAGACAAGAAGCCAGTCCCTGGCTTTGATCGTCTCATCGCCAAAGACAAATTTGTTTTTGTCATTTACCCCGCGGGATAATGCATACCCCTCCAGCGATATGTCATATTCCGTGGGATTATACAATTCCACATAATCGTAATATTCTCCATCTTCACTGCTGCAGATACTGGAAAAATTACGACTGCATACCTCATTGAAACGCACCCCTGTATTATCCGTTTCTTTTCCTAATGTTTCCACAGATTCTGCTCCGAGATATATGCTAATTCCGGCTACGATCAAAAATAAAAGCACAGAGAACAGAAAAATATTCAGTTTATGTCTGTTTTCTCTCTTCTTTAACATTTCTACACTTTCTTTTCCTGCAGCAGATCACTCAATCCGGCAAACTGTTCCAGAGTCAATGCTTCCCCGCGAACCGAAGGCGAAAGCTCCAGACTTGTCAGCGCATCTACGATCTCTTCCTTCGTCACAGGCAGGATTCCCGCATTGGCGAGGCTGTTTACCAGAGTTTTTCTGCGCTGGTTGAATGCTGCCCGGATAATACGAAACATTTTCTCTTCCTCCCGTACCTGCACCGGCGGCTGTTCATGTCTGGTCAGCCGGATCACAGCACTGTCGACATTCGGTCTTGGCATAAAGCAGGAGGCGGGAACTGTCATGATCACTTTCGGACAGGCATAATACTGTACTGCGAGAGACAGTGCCCCGTAATCCTTGGTGCCGGGACCCACCTGCATCCGTTCCGCCACCTCTTTCTGTACCATGACCGTGATGCTTTTTAAAGGAACATGGCTCTCAAAAAGTCCCATAATAATAGGAGTTGTAATGTAATAGGGGAGATTCGCAACCACTTTGACCGGTTTTCCCTGATTATGCTCTTTTACAATTTTCTCGATATCCACTTTCAGAATATCTTCATTGATCACCGTCACATTATCATAAGCAGACAGTGTATCTTCAAGAACGGGAATCAGTGCCTTATCAATCTCCACCGCAATCACTTCTCTTGCATGTTCTGCCAGATACTGCGTCATCGTCCCGATACCCGGTCCGATCTCCAGGACGCAGTCTTCTTCCGTTACTTCCGCACCATCCATGATCTTCTCCAAAATGTGACTGTCGATCAGAAAATTCTGTCCGAACCGCTTCTGGAAATGAAATCCATATTTATTCAGAACTTCTATCGTCCGTGTGGGATTTGCCAAATCTGCCATGTCTATGCAATCCTCTCATTCTTCGTCATAATGCCAAAAAGCTTCTGTGCATTTTTTTCGGTGATCTCTATCACATCCTGGGCGGAAATCCCTTTGATCTGTCCGATCTCCTCCGCTACATAAGGCAGATTCCATGAGGAGTTGCGCTGTCCGCGGTTGGGAACGGGCGTCAGATACGGGCTGTCTGTTTCCAATAGGATTCTATCCATCGGAAGATATTCCACCGCCTCTTTCAATTTCTTTGCATTCTTATAAGTGATAACCCCGCCGATACCGAAATAATAATCCAATTTGAGAAATTCCGCCGCCATCTCTTTGGAATAAGAATAGCAGTGGATCACACCGCCTGACTTTTCCGCGTGGAGTGCTTTCATCATATCGAGCGTATCCTTCGCCGCCTCCCTGGAATGGATGATCACCGGCAGCCCTACCTCCTGTGCCAGCAGAAGCTGCCTCTCAAACCACATTTTCTGATACTCCGGGTCAGGCTCCTTCCAGTAATAATCCAGACCGATCTCTCCCACTGCCACAACCTTGTCCAGTGCGCACAGCTTCCTTATTTTCTCAAAGATTTCCTCCGTGAGTTCCGCGGTTTCACTGGGATGGATCCCGACTGCGCCATAAATAAAATCATACCGCTTTGTCAGATCGATGGTCTTTTGCAGGGACTCCACTGTGGAACACACATTAATAACGGTTCCGACCTGATGATCCCTCATACCGTCAAGCAAGCTCTCCCTGTCTTCATCAAATGCTTTATCTTCATAATGAGCGTGGCTTTCAAATATCATCTTTTTTCACCTGAAATATATTTTTCTTATTTTTTTTAAAAAAATATCTTGCAAATTCATAAACAGTATACTATAATAACACTTGCGTTGCAAATGAAAGCAATATAAGCGCGATTAGCTCAGTTGGCAGAGCACCTGACTCTTAATCAGGGTGTCCAGGGTTCGAGCCCCTGATCGCGCACTTAAGTATCAATTTTGAAGACTTGAGCTTCGGGGTTGGTACTTTTTTTGTCAATTAAAAGAAATAAGGGGAGGAAACTTATGAACGAAAACAATGTATATTCCGTACCACAGCAATCCGCTAACACAAATCATCGTGAAAAGAAACCGCGCGGATCCAAAACGCCTGTCGTGATCGCACTGATCGCCGCACTGGCAGCCATCGCCTGTGTCAGCATCTTTTCCGTAAGCTTTGTGAAATATAAGAAATCGGCAAACAGCAACGGTATCACGGCGACCGGCTCCGCCAGTCAGAATTTTGAATCGGATCTCGTTGTCTGGCGCGGAAGCTTCTCCACTTACGGTTACACTCCGAGAGAGGCTTACCAGACGATCAAACAGGATGCCGATACGGTAAAAAAATATCTGCTTGATAACAAGATCAGTGAGGATGAGATCGTATTCAGTTCTGTGACCATCTCACCGAATTACGTAACGGACTACAATGAAGAAGGAAATTATATGGGAGAGCATCTGGACGGCTATAACCTGTATCAGGAAATCACGGTTACTTCCACAGATCTTGATAAGGTGGATGCCGTATCCCGCGACATTTCCAAACTGATTGAATCAAATATTACATTTATTTCCGAATCACCGGAATACTATTATACGAAACTGGATGAATTGAAGCTGGAATTGATTGAGCAGGCAACGGAAAATGCCAGGGCAAGAATCGATATTATCGCAGCCGGCAGCAAGAGTAAACCAACCAGACTGATCAACGCGAATCTCGGCGTATTCCAGATCACACCACAGAACTCCGATACCGAGTACAGCTATGGCGGATCCTTTGATACCTCCTCGCGTCTGAAAACAGCCACGATCACCGTGAAATTGAATTACGCGGTAGACTAAGAGAAATGAATCTTGATTTCCCTCATCCTTGTGCTATAATGAAGCTATGGAAGCATAGCTCAGCTGGGATGAGCGTTCGCCTCACACGCGAGAGGTCACGGGTTCGAGCCCCGTTGCTTCCATTTTCATATGCAAAAGTACAACGAGTAGGGAAAAACATTCTCCCTACTCGATTTATTCTAGAACGTGTTATTTTCCAACGCTTCCCTGAATTCTGTCAGGGAGGCATATTTTTTGTAATACATCTGCCGGATCTCCTCATCCGGCTGAATCAGATCAGGAATCATGACAGGAATCATACCGGCACGGTAAGCGGAACGTATCCCGTTCGGGGAATCCTCCACCGCGATCGTATCCGGAGGATTAGCTCCCAACACTTCACATGCTTTCAGATAAATATCCGGACTGGGTTTACTGTTTTGGATCTGATTGCCGCCCACGATCCGGTCAAAATACTGTCTCATTCCGGCAATTTCCAGATACCGCTCAATGACCTGATCTCCTGACGATGACGCGATCGCGATCCGGTAATCGCTTTGTCTCAGATAAATGAGCAATTCCATGACGCCCTTCATAAGCTTCAGTCCGTTTTGCTCGATACTGTCCCACATACGTCTTCTGGACTCATCAAGAAACTGTGCAACCGGAAAATCCTCACCGTATACGTCATGATAAATCTTTTCGATCGCGACACGGTTTCTGCCGATCGAATTTTCCGCCACCTGATCCATATGCTCCAGGTTTCTCTCCCTTGCCATCTCATGCCAGGTATTCATGCAGAGCCGCTCCGTGTCAAACAGAACACCGTCCATGTCAAATACGATTGCTTTCATTGATCTGTCCTTTTTATTTGAAAATGACCTTTTTGAAATTCTTCTTGCCGCGTCTTACTACCATGCCTTCCGCAAATGCAGATTTCTCATACTCTGCGTAGATATCAGCGACCTTTTCTCCTTCTACGGCAACGCCGCCCTGCTGTACGGCACGTCTCGCCTCGGACTTGGAGGGAACAAGACCTGCCTTGACAAGCACGGTGAGGATATCGATCTTACCGTCCGTGAAATCTTCCTCCGTAAGCTCCGCTTCCGGCATATCTGCTGCATTTCCTGTAGAGAACAATGCGCGTGCGCCTTCCTGCGCCTTGTTTGCCTCCTCCTCGCCATGCACCAGCTTTGTCAGCTCATATGCCAGGATCTCTTTTGCCTGATTCAGCTGGCTTCCTTCCCAGCTGTCCATCTTATCGATTTCCTCAAGAGGCAGGAACGTAAGCATACGGATACATTTCAACACATCCGCATCCGCCACGTTTCTCCAGTACTGGTAGAACTCAAACGGACTTGTCTTGTTGGGATCGAGCCATACGGCGCCCTTCTGGGTCTTGCCCATTTTCTTTCCCTCAGAATTCAGCAGAAGCGTGATCGTCATCGCATAAGCATCCTTGCCCAGCTTGCGGCGGATCAACTCCGTACCGCCGAGCATATTGCTCCACTGATCATCTCCTCCAAACTGCATATTACAACCGTAATCCTGAAACAGTCTGAAAAAGTCATAGCTCTGCATGATCATGTAGTTAAACTCAAGGAAGCTTAACCCCTTTTCCATACGCTGCTTATAGCACTCAGCAGCCAGCATACGGTTCACGCTAAAATGCGCTCCGACATCCCTAAGCACTTCGATATAATTCAGATTCATCAGCCAGTCGGCATTGTTTACCATTAACGCCTTGTCATCGGAAAAATCAATAAAACGACTCATCTGCTTTTTGAAGCATTCACAGTTGTGCTCAATGGTCTCTTTCGTCATCATGGTACGCATATCACTTCTGCCCGACGGATCTCCGATCATGGCCGTACCGCCACCAATCAGAACGATCGGCTTATTTCCCGCCATCTGCAGTCTTTTCATCAGACAGAGTGCCATAAAATGTCCCACATGAAGGCTGTCCGCCGTAGGATCAAAACCGATATAAAAGGTCGCCTTTCCGTTATTGATCAGCTCCTTGATCTCCTCTTCGTCCGTTAACTGTGCCAGAAGTCCTCTGGCTTTTAATTCATCAAAAATCGTCATTTTTATTTCTCCTTTTTACCGAACTATTGCCATTATAGGAGTGATTTTACGATCGTGTCAAGAGTCTGTGGCAACAAATGGCAGTATTTAAGCGTCAATAAAGTGAATGACATTGTACAGGACGAGGATCTGTGTAAAATCCTCATTCCGGACCAGCTCGTCCATACTCCCTCTGTAATGTCTCGGATCAACGATGACGATTCTCTTATAATCCGAAATCAGGAAAGGGATCATGCAGTTTGCGTAGGAATCCTTGATCACAAGAAGTGTTCTCTGATTCTCACATTCTGTCTCAATCCGGGCAAATCCGTGATTACCGCCTAGAAAAATCTCATACTGATCACGCGCGGAAGCAACGGCATCGAAATCATAGATTCCCTGTTTAGATTCCCTCACACCATCATAACTGACTCTCACCTCCTGATCTCCCGGTGTGCGGTATAAAATAATCTCATCCGGTCTTTTATACAACTGTGTCTTCCTCGAAAGGCTTCCGTAGAAATCATTGCTGACTGTCTGCAGCTTATGTTTCGGCTTTTTAAATTCTATTAAGGAATCCTTTTTCATAACTTTACAGTACTCTTGATAACCGTAAAACGCCCCCAGTGTCGTCCAGTGATGGTCCGTCCTGTAATAAAGGTACTCATCAGAATGCTCTGACAATACTCTCTCCACATCGATAAAATGTTCTTCTCCCAGAATATTATTTGCTTTGTGCAAATAAGCTGTCTGATCAAAATACCCTGCATACGGAGGAAGTTTTTCCCGATAAATGATATCCGCTGTCGGAACCAACATCACTTTGATATCTGTTTCTTTCATTTTATTTTTATTGAATTGTTCATATTTTTTAATAAGATTACATAAATCATACAATTTTTTCTCAGCAATATCCGGATCGATTTCTGACGGAAGATGTCTCTCGATCAGACTTCCGTCGTTTGCCAGATAGACACCGTTGATCTCTTTTTTTCCGGACAAAATGTCCAGTTTTGTCTTTAACGATACCCATTTGTCCCGGAACAGAAACTGATCAGACAGATATTTTTCATACTCCTGCTGATACGCCTCCTCCAGAAACCTTTGACCCGAAAATGACGGCTTTTGTTGAAGGAGACGGTTCTCACCTGCGGAAAAAAGATGATCCGGTCTGCAGGAATCGATTATAATCCACAGAATCATACCAATGAAAATAACACTGCACAAAATCTTTTTCTTACACATAATTAATCCTGTCAGAATCTGAAATATAAAAAAGGATTATAGCTTTCACTCACCAGATAGGAGATATTCAAAATCATCAATACCCCCATGATTACTGTTTCGGCGGTAAAATAAATCCGGTTTGCAAAATATATTTCTTCCGATAACTGTTTTAAACGATTCTTAATCCTCGTTCCAAAAGGAGTTGCTGCAACAGTCATGATAATCAGCCAACTTCTGTTTTCCATTAATAAATACATGCTATCCGGATCTGTTAGTTTCTGCGGTATAAACATACATTTTAAATACAGAATCAGAAAATTCAGATCGGGAGATTCAAAAATGCACCACCCGATCAGGACAGCCATCATGGTATATAGCCACCTCATGCTTCCTGTTAAATGCCTGATCATTCCGCCCGTCTGATCTATCCTTCCCATATCAGACATTGCCTTCTTCAACACTTTTTCTATCACAAGAAGTACCCAGAACCACAATCCCCAGCACAAAAAGGGGAGTCCTGCACCGTGCCAGATGCCGGTCAGCGCCCACACAATCAATAAATTAAATATCTGTCTGGCTATCCCTTTCCTGCTGCCTCCAAGCGGAATATAGACATAATCCCGGAACCAGCTCCCAAGCGAGATATGCCATCTTCTGAAAAATTCGGTGACACTCCGGGATAAATATGGATAACGAAAATTTGGAATGAAATGAAATCCCATCATTCTGCCAAGTCCCATCGCCATATCGGAATAACCCGAAAAATCAAAATAAATCTGAAAAGCAAATAATACAACCCCGAGCCACGCTGTCATCATCGAAAGAGAACTGCCATACATAACTTGCCCTTTGATCTGATCCCAGAGCAGTCCGGCGTTGTTAGCAAGAAGTACTTTTTTTGACAGTCCGATGATAAAACAACGGATTCCACAAAAGATATCTTCCCAGGAAACACTTCTCTCATGAAATTCCTTCTCGATACTTTTGTACTGTAAAATGGGTCCGGCGATCAGCTGCGGAAACATGGTAATATAAGAGGCAAAAATGATCAGATTTTTTTCCGCCTTACTGTCCTTGCAATACACATCAATACTGTACGAGATTGCCTGAAAGGTATAGAAGGAGATCCCAATGGGAAGCGGGAGAAAACCACTGTATTTAAATAGTGCCAGCACGAAAATATCAATACACAGGATACTTGTGATCCAGATCTTTGCCCCTCTCATGCAATCTGATTTCAGACAGCGTTCCATTAACAACACTGACGCATAATGAAACAAAATGCTTATAACCATCAGGATCACATATTCCGGCTCACCCCATGCATAAAAAAACAGGCTCCCAACAAGAAGAACAAAATTTTTCATTCTTTTGGGAGCCATAAAATATACTGCCATAAACAGCGGAAGAAAACGGAATAGAAATAATACACTGCTGAAAATCATATTATCCTCAGGACTTTAACCTTTCTTCGATAATATTGAGCGCCTGTTCATTCATGGCCTGACATTGTCTGATCACTGCCTCATCGCCCTGATCCATCGCTTCCATGACATTACCGCCAAGTTGTACAAAACACACATAATTTCCAAAGGTTTTTACCTGTGATGACTGTATCTTTCCAATATTCATGGGATATTGCATCGTATCTGCCTTACTGTTTTCCATATAAGAAACAAGCGCCTGTTCGATCTCATCTTCGCATCCCTCATTCGCCTTTACGATTACAAGCGTATCGACATTTGTTGAGATGGCAGGTATTTCTCCGTAAAATTCCTCATAACTGCCGGACTCCACTCCATAGACATCCTCCAACATCTGGGATTCCATCTGTGTATTCGGATAATAATTTTCTCCAAGTTCGTTTTTTACTGCTTCTGCCAGTTCCATGGTATCAACGGTATTGCTGTAACCCTTATAATTCTGGTTCCCCGCTTCGGGAGTCGTATTCGATCCGTTCCTGCCGCATCCCATCAAAAAAGGAATGGCAAGAACCGTGACAGCCATCACATAGACACCTCCCATAAACCATTTCTTTTGTCTACATTTTTGCAAATTCCACTTCATCTTTGTCATTCCTTCTTATTTTCTTTTCATAATATTTTATGATTTTTCTCTATCAGTATTCTCCTTTTCCTTTTCCGTTATTCTACTTATTATACTTTTTTCCTTCTGTCTCTATTTTTTTCAATGTGTCATTCAGAACTTCCGCCCTGAGTTCTTCCATCAGAGGCTGTCCTTTTGCAGTATCCATTCCGTAAGTCTGCTGCAGCTCATATTCCAACGGCAGCCAGGTACTGATGTCGCTCTCATTGTGCTGGATCACTGCCTCCATATTATCGAGAGCTTTATACATTTTGGCTTCCTTTGTTTTTCTCTCTTCCATTTCCCCAAACAGTTCCGAAAATTCCCGATACAGTCTGTCCGGCAGGAGACGGAGCAGCTGATCAACCGCTTTGTCTTCCGTTTCTCTATCCTCGTCTGTCTTGTTAAAAGAAGGAATATCGTTTGTGACCGCTTCGCCGATATCATGAAGAAGACACATGCGGATCACCTTATCAATATCCACATCATCATCTACTTCGTTTTTTAATAAATAAGCCATGACGGCAAGCCTCCAGCTGTGAGCTGCAACCGATTCTTTGACTCCTTCCACCGTGATACTGTGACGCGGAACCGACTTCATCCTCTCCAGTTTTCCCAGAAAATCAAGATACCCGCGCGGCGTAAATTCTTTCATTCAAAATACCTCCTATGTTTCCCTGTAAATACTCTTATCGTATCAGATATAAATTATAACGTCAAAATGTGTTTCTTTTGACCATTGAATCATACTATATTCTTGTCAAATCTGAGATTTAAGCGTATGATAATATTTCAACAACTGATCGGAGAGGTAATATATGGGTTTACTTGAGTTGTTTCTGCTGGCAGTAGGTCTTTCGATGGATGCGTTTGCCGTGTCGGTCTGCAAAGGTCTCTCCATGAAACAGATGAAATGGAAATATGCATTGAGCGCAGGCCTCTATTTCGGAATCTTTCAGGCAGTCATGCCATTGATCGGATATTTTCTGGGTTTCAAATTCCAATCCCTGATCACAAATATCGATCATTGGATTGCTTTCGTTCTTCTGGTATTGATCGGTGGAAATATGATAAGGGAAGCTTTCGGGGAGGCGGAAGCGCAGAACGATTCTTTTGATATGAAAACTATGCTGGTATTGGCAGTTGCCACCAGCATTGATGCGCTGGCGGTTGGCATAACATTTGCTTTTCTGAATACCAGGATCATACCGGCGGTAACAGTTATCGGATGTACTACTTTCTGTTTTTCTTTTGCGGGCATTAAGATTGGTAATACGTTTGGTGCAAAATATGAGAAAAAAGCAGAGATTGCGGGAGGTATCATTCTGATCGTGATCGGAATCAAAATCTTATTGGAACATCTGGGAATCTTATAATTTATTTGAAAAGCGGCTGTCGAATTACTCGGCAGCCGTTTCCTCTTTATCCCTGGAATATAAGTACTTAAGTAGAATCGGTGTTGATATTGACGATATGATGATCAACAGAATGACCGATGTAAAGTAAACCGGCGTCAGAAGTCCCACGGACAGACCCTTCTGCGATACGATCAATGCGACCTCTCCTCTGGTCATCATACCGATACCGATCTTTAAGGAATCTTCTCCTTTAAAACCACAAACCTTTGCCATCAGGCCGCAGCCTATGATCTTGGAAAGCAGACCGACAATCACAAATGCTATGGAGAATATGAGAATCTCCATATTAAGGCTGTCGATATTTGTCTTTAAACCGATACTCGCAAAGAATACGGGACCAAACAGCATATAGGAATTGATGTCCATCTTTTCCGCAATATAATCAGAATCTTTCACACTGCAAAGGATGATTCCGGCTACATAAGCGCCTGTGATATCCGCTATCCCGAAATATTTTTCCGCAATATATGCCATTGCGAGACAGAGCGCCAGACCGGCAATCGGAATTCTCCTGGTGTGAGGATATCTGGCGTCCACAATCTTGAAAATATGATAGGTAATAAATCCGACCACTCCGGCAAATACAAAAAATAATACAGTATGTATAACCACTGACATCGGATTGGAATCGGGACTCTTAAATCCGATCACAAAGGTCATGACAATGATACCGATGACATCATCGATGATGGCAGCACTCAGGATCGTCGTTCCCACACGTCCTTTTAATTTCCCCATTTCTTTCAAAGACTGTACCGTAATGCTCACTGAGGTTGCGGTCAGTATGACACCGACAAAGACAGCCTTATAGAATCCTTCACTTCCCCAGGGCTGCACTCCGTAAAAACCCATGTAAAGGAATGCACCGCATATAAGTGGGATAAATACACCGAAGCAGGCAATCAGAAATGCGATCGGTCCCGTCTTTAACAGTTCCTTTAAATCTGTGCCGAGTCCTGCGGAAAACATCAGCAGGATTACACCGATTTCCGCCATCTGTACCAGAAAATCCGACTGGCTCACCCATCCGAGCAGGCAGGGACCGATTACCAGACCGGCAATGATCTCTCCCACTACCTGAGGCGCTTTGCACTTTCTGGCAACAATACCTAAAAATTTCGCAGCGATAATTATAATCGCAAGATCCTTAAAAACTACATATGATTCCATACACACATCTCCTCAAATATTCAAACGCAAAGGCAGGTGTCTTGTCCTGCCTTTTTTGTTATCATATTACTCCTCTTCTTCCTCTTTTGGAAGATTTACTTCTTCCTCCTCTGATCTCTCCTGATCTTCGATTGTTTCCATGGCATCCTCAAAATTCTCAAATTCCTGGTTTCCGTTGGAAACTTTTTCCCGAACCTTTGCAATCTTGGCTACTGTCACTCCCTCATCAAGGTTGATCATCTTAACACCGGATGTAATCCTGCCAAGCGTGGAGATATCTTCCATACGCAACTGTATAATGACGCCTCCTGTCGTGATCATCATGATCTCATGATCATCATTCACGGCTTTCACACCGATCACTTCACCTGTTTTTTCAGTGATCTTATAGCATTTCACACCTTTACCGCCACGTTTCTGTACCGTAAACTCATCCAGATAAGTACGCTTGCCCATACCGTTTTCGGAAACGATCAGAAGGGAATCACCCTGATGATCCAGCTGCATGCCGACGATCTCATCACCATGTGACAGATTCATACCGATCACACCCATGGAAGTCCTTCCGGTAGCCCTGACATCTGTTTCTTTGAACCGGATACACATTCCCTGTTTTGTTACCAGGAAAATCTCCGTATCCTTGTCAGTCGTTTTCACTTCGATAAGTTCGTCATCATCTCTTAAATTGATCGCTGCAAGTCCGTTCTTACGCACATTGCTGTACTCCATAACAGAAGTCTTTTTTACGATGCCTTTTTTGGTCACCATAAATAGATTCTTGTGTTCTTCGTACTGTTTCAGAGGAATGATCGCAGTGATCTTTTCTCCCGGATTCAGCTGCAACAGATTGATGATCGCAGTTCCTCTTGAAGTTCTGCTTGCTTCAGGTATTTCATATACCTTCAGACGGTATACGCGGCCATAATTCGTAAAGAACATGACATAATGATGCGTTGTGGTCATCAACAGATCCTCGATATAATCCTCCTCGATCGTCTGCATGCCCTTAATGCCTTTACCGCCTCTGTTCTGACTCTTGAAATTGTCAATGGTCATACGCTTGATATAGCCAAGACTCGTCATGGCAATTACCGTGTTCTCCTTAGGAATCAGGTCTTCCATAGAGATGTCGTAAGCATCGAAGCCTATCTGACTCTTTCTGTCATCTCCGTATTTATCGGCAATAACAGTAAGCTCTGTCTTAATTACTCCCAACAGAAGCTTTTCATCAGCAAGGATTGCCTTTAACTCGGCAATCTTTGCAATCAACTCTTTGTGTTCATTCTCGATCTTTTCGCGTTCCAGACCGGTCAGCGCTTTCAGACGCATATCCACGATCGCCTGTGACTGTGCATCACTTAATCCGAAACGTTCGATCAGATTGTCCTTTGCAATCTGTGTGGTCTGACTGCTTCTGATAATCTTGATCACTTCATCAATATTGTCAAGAGCAATCAATAATCCCTGTAAAATATGATCTCTTTCTTCGGCTTTGTTCAGATCATACTTTGTTCTTCTGGTGACTACATCTTCCTGATGCTTCAGATAATGCTGAAGCATATCCAAAAGATTCATAACCTTTGGCTCATTATTAACGAGAGCCAGATTGATGATACCGAAAGTATCCTGCATCTGTGTATGTTTGAACAGCTGATTCAGAATCACATTGGCATTGGCATCACGCCGCAGCTCAATAACGATTCTCATACCTTCCCTGTCGGATTCATCTCTCAGATCTGTGATACCGTCAATTCTTTTTTCCTTATGTAACTCTGCAATCTTCTCGATCAGACGTGCTTTATTCACCATATAAGGAAGTTCGGTAACAATGATCTGACTCTTGCCGTTTGGAAGCGTTTCGATATTTGTAACCGCTCTCACCTTTACTTTTCCACGGCCTGTACGATATGCTTCTTCAGAACCTCTCGTACCTAAGATAATGCCGCCTGTCGGAAAATCCGGCGCTTTTACGATATCAAGAATTTCTTCAATATCGGTTGTTCTTTCTTCCTCAACCCTGTTATCAATGATTTTATTGACAGCAGCAATCACTTCCCGCAGATTATGAGGCGGAATATTGGTAGCCATACCTACCGCAATACCGGTTGTACCGTTTACGAGCAGATTCGGATAACGGCTCGGAAGTACAGATGGCTCCTTCTCTGTTTCATCAAAGTTCGGAACAAAATCTACAGTATCTTTATTGATGTCAGCAAGAAGTTCCATGGAAATCTTGGAAAGTCTTGCTTCTGTGTAACGCATGGCAGCCGCACCGTCACCGTCGACAGATCCGAAATTTCCGTGACCGTCAACAAGCGGTGCATTCAGTGAATAATCTTCTGTCATATGCACGAGCGCATCATAAATCGAACTGTCACCATGCGGATGATATTTACCCATCGTATCACCGACAATACGCGCACTTTTTCGATGTGGCTTGTCCGGCGACAATCCGAGTTCTTTCATAGCATACAAAATACGGCGCTGAACCGGTTTTAACCCATCACGGACATCCGGGAGAGCACGTGCC
>JALFTO010000178.1 GCA_022779165.1 Lachnospiraceae bacterium | reverse complement strand
GCTTTTTCCGCGCTGTTTACCGACATCGCCTATTCTTATACGCCGGACAACCGGTTTGTACGTGGACCTATCGGCTATTTTGCATTTGTCACAAGCGGATTTTACCTTATTGTATTGCTGATATGTACTTACCGGCTGTATTGCGCAGCCAATATTTCAGAAATGTGCATCTCTGTTGTCATCATGGTAATGATGACCATTTCCATCACACTGGAATCCGTTGCCAAATATGAGGGTATGATCAACACAATGGGCGCTGTTACACTTGTATTCTATTATCTGTACCTGAATACACAGCAGTTTAAGCGCGATGCCCTGACCGGCGCATTAAACCGGCGCTGCTTTTATCTTGACACCGAGAAAAACGCTGCAAATATAAGTGCCGTCCTGTCCATTGATCTGAATAATCTGAAAACCTGGAATGATAAATACGGGCATGCGAAAGGGGATGACGCAATCCGGACGACTGCCCACAGCTTCCAGCGCGTATTACCCAAAAACTGCTACTTATATCGCACCGGCGGCGATGAATTTATGATGCTTTGTTTTGAAAAGAACAGAAGCAAAATCGAGAGTATGCTGGCCGACATACACACCGAATTGGCAAAAACACCGTATGACTGTGCGATCGGCATCGCTTACCGCAGGGCAGATGAAGATTTCCGGGAACTCTGTTCCCGCGCCGACCGGCAGATGTACGAAAACAAAGCGCAGATGAAGAAGTAAGGCTTTCCGCGGAACGTCTGTCCGTTTCCTCACAGATCCAACCGCATATAGATGGAAGTATCCATCGGGCTATCATTGTAGCATTCTATCTCATAAAATCCGCATTTCCGATACATATGGATCGCGCTCTCCAAAAAGGGAAGGGTATCCAGAAGCATATAGGAGTATCCGATCGCCTTTGCATCTTCGATGATTTTCCCGATCAGTTGATTGCCGATCTGTTTTCCCCGGAACTTCGGTCTGACATAAAGACGTTTCATCTCACAGTTTTGTTCATCAATTTTTCTCAGTCCGATGCAGCCTGCCAATTCTCCGTCACAGTAGGCTGCATACAGCCGCCCGTAAGGTTCCCCGTACTTTATCTCCAGATGTTCCAGCTCCTGATCATAGTGCTGAATAGCCAGATATTCCCGGAACGTACTGTCTCCCGCAACCAGCATATCCGTATATTCCGAAAACAACACACCGATTTCCTGCGGTTTGTCACAGGCAGGAACAATCTCTACTACACTCATCGTCTTTCCTCCTTAGATACTGATCCCATATGGATCTCCTCCCAAAACGTCCGGCAGCACTCCCTTATAGAAACGACAGAAATATGCCCGACAGATCCCGGTGCTTTAGCGCTTCCCGGATGCGTGCACCCAACCCGGTTGCAGCGCCGACCAGATAGTCCGTCTCATTTTCTGCTGTCATCCCGATCTGCCGACAGGCCGATAAAACACTTTCTTTTATCATATCACAAATTTCTTTCTCCGTCCTGCCGATCAACATCTGATAAATATCCTCTCTCTGCTCAGCAGAAATATGCAATCCTTGAACCTCTTTCCCGATCAGGCTTAAACCTATTGCATTTGTCAGGACCGGTTCACACAGATTAAACAGAGCTTCCCGATAATCCGGAACATACTTCTCGCAGAGACTGATAACATCCTCCCTCTCAAAACAGTTCAAATAATCATTCTCGATCTGTATCCGGTGGATATATTCCTCGATATAGCTGATGCCCTTTACCGTTTCCGGGATCGGACAGAGAGGCCAATAATCAATGCTTTCCGAGGTGTGATGCGCCGCAAAATAAATGTCATAGCTGTCAAAAAACAGCCCGAGATTCTCCATCGTGGATAGGAAATAGACATTCGGAATGTACGGCACTTCCCGGCACAGCAGCTTCCATTCGACCTTTACGGATTTCTGCTTTCCCTTCAGGATCTCCCGCCCTCTGTCAAGCAGTAAGGACAGACTGCCGTTCAATATCTCTTCCTTTGCCGCACCGTTCTCAGTTGCCACCCCGATCGTGTATAACATAGATTCCAGGATATCCTGCGCCTTCTCGATCGTTATGGAGGTGCTGTCAATGCCGTTGTATTTGCCGGCCTGCATCTTAAGCAGTTCCCAGAGTCCGGCTATAAGTTTCTCCTGCTCTGATTCTGAGAAAGAAAACTGTGTAAGTAAACTGTTGTAGCTTTCGCTCGCTGTCAGATCATTCTCACTTCTCCACGCCGTCAGATTATTATCATTTTCGCCCGCTGTCAGGCTATTGTTTTTCTCCACCACCGTCAAAACAGATCACCTGCCTTGTCTGCATTTCTCGCATCATAGCCGTCACGCGCATATCTGCACAGCGCATCCAGCGAGGTTTCGATCAGATACTCCGCAGATCCCTGCGCTCTGCCGTTAAATACGCAAACCATATACTCGATCAGTTCATCATCCGTATAGAAATCCAACGCCTCCGTCTTATAGTAATAAAACGCTTCCTGCAGCTGTGCCAGCGTCGCCTCATAAGAGTCCTGTTCCAAATAGGGCGAATCGCAGAACGCATAGATCAGTTTCGGCAGGATCCCGCCTCCGAATTCCACACGCCCTGAACTCTTCAGTGCATCTGCCCGGCACTGTACCAGCTCTGTGATCTCTTCCTCACTGAGTTTCAGCCCGAACCGCTCCGTAAACTCATTGCATGCGCGGATCTCCTGTTTCGCCTCCACCACAGCCAGTCCCATCTGACTTTTGAAAATATCCGGCAGATCAGCCATACCACATCCTCCTCTTGCCATATCGTATATTCTTAATACGCCCAAAATACCGACAATACAAGACTGGATTTTTTTCGTAAAATGTGGTAATATAAGTATCGTCGAAGAGGAAATCTCTTCGATTTTTTTCGTCAAAAAACGGAGCAGTGTAATTTGCTCCGTTTTTTCAACCGCTAAATCAGAATCGTATAAACCACGCCTTTTCCTTCCCCGCTTTTCAGTGTGATCTTACCACCATGCGCTTCCACGATCCATTTAGCAATGGCAAGTCCCAGACCGGAACCGCCCTGCTGCCCTGTCCGTGACTTATCCACCCGGTAAAACCGTGTGAACACATTGGGAATATCCTCCTTCGGAATCCCCACTCCGTCATCCGAGAACATGATACGCACATGTTGACCGATACAGTCACCCTCTATCCTGATCGTTCCCGGTCTCCCCATATACTTAATGGCATTGTCCAGCAATATCGTAAACAGCTGTGTGATTCGCTGCTCGTCTGCATGCAGGAGTATATTCGGTGCCACCTTAAGCCCTCTTTCCCTTAATTTTTCTCCGGACAGAGCCAGCGCCTCTTCCCTTGACATGCGTTCTGTGATCCTGCCATTCTCCATATAGATCATCTCATCCATGAGATCCTTCGCATAAAAGAGACGATGTTCTATCAGAATAATGGTATTGCCCTGTGCCTTAAGTGCGGCTAATACCTCTGCTAATTCCGCAATGGCCACAGGATCCAGATTGGCCGAGGGCTCATCCATGATGTAGATGTCCGGATCGTTTCTTCTACTCTTTTTAAGATCTCTTCTCTGGGGAGCGACATATTCTGGCAGCCAAACGCGATCTCATCCGTCGTATTCGTTGTAAAGAACTGCGAACGC
>JALFTO010000073.1 GCA_022779165.1 Lachnospiraceae bacterium | reverse complement strand
TTCTCCTAATTCTTCTTCTTTTTTCTGCTGATAGACCGCCCCAATGGTTATAGACTTTGGCATGATATCAAAATACTGCGTTTCAGTATGTTTGTTGGTTGCTCCCTGTGCCATGATCTGTTGGGACAGCACAAAAGTTGTTGCAACTTTATATTGCCCCGGTTTAACAGGTACATAGCCAAGTTCCTTAGTACCATCCTTTTCATAATATTTTGTTGTAATAGAAACAGGCACTTCCAGGAAATCACTCAGAGTATCCGTGATTTCCATTCCGGCATATGGTTGTCCCGTGTATTCACAATCCCGGACCTTAACCTCGCAATATGCCCCTGCCATATTCTTTGAATTGTCCGGACCGCGATAGATACAGCCGTCAACTCCACATCCTACACAGACATCACACTTCTTTTCATCACGATAATCATTTTTAATATTCAGATACCACGCATGTGTGTGTGTCGGTTCCTCAGCATTCTCCTTAAGTGCGATTCCCTCTTCATCAACATCGTACCGGACACTGTACTGCTTATCATCTGCAAAGAAATAGTTCTGAATATTATACCTGTCTAGTCCTCCATCACCGTTTGTAAAAGTACCGGGTATGGAGTTGTCGGAATCATCCAGGAGCGTAATACCGGCTCTCAAATTCTTTGAACAAGAACTGTCAAGTTCTATCCTGCGTCCTTTCAGAGCGATATTACTGCTCTTCCCTCCGGCTGTATTCCCGATAATTCCGGCATTTTTCAGCCTGACAGTACCATCACCGTTATAGATACCACCGCCGCTTTGGGAAGCGGTATTGCCCGTGATCACCACATCCTTATCACCGCATAAATTGACAGTCCCTTTAAATTCATTGTAGATACCACCGCCGCTGGTCGTCGCCTGATTATCCTTAATCACGCCACCATACAGATTCAATGTTCCTTTGTTGTAAATACCTCCCCCAGAGGAAGACATGCCACCCTTAATGGTGCCGCCGTACAGATTGACCGTTGTACCTTCATTAATAGTTATTCCTCTTCCATGTCCACCTGCTGAAATACTTCCACGATTATCCTGACAGTCATAGATATTCAGTTCATAGGCAGACCCTTTCTCGGGGTATATTATACTTCCTCTATCCAGATCCACATTTGTTGTGATGCTGTGCCCATTCAGACAAATAGACAATGTTTTACTTCGTGAAGTTTCGGTAAGCACCACATCCGTTGTCAGGTAATAATTTCCGTTCTGCGGCAAACTCGTCGGATCATCCCACGGTTCAAATTCCACACCATTATGTTCATGCTTCTCCACCACGGCATACTCTTCAATCCCACCGAACAGTTCGTGATACAGGTCGAGCAGCTTCGCTGGATCGAGATCCTTGTATTCTTCACGGAGGTTTAGGTCATCATCAAACAGAAGCTCCAGCAGATCCGCCACTTCCTCTGCGATCCTGTCCAGTTCGTCTTCGATCTCCTCCAATTCATCAGAAATCTGTTGCAGTACCTCCGAACCCTGCTCCGAATCTTCTCCCTCTGATGACACATCTTCCTCTGTCGATTCTGCCTCGTCCGACAGTTCAAGATATCTCTCCATCAGTTCGCGGTATTCCTCGACCGTCGGCAGTGCGTCGATTCGGTCCCGGATCGCGCGCAGTTCTTCCGTCAGTTCGGATTTCTCCTCCTCTTCCTCCTGTCCACCCTTGCAGCATTCGTCAACTACCGCATTCTCTGCGCCGCACACCGGACATTCCATGTTGATTGCATCGGATGTGCAGAGCGTCGTGCAGGTACACTTCTTCTCAGAATCTTCCGGCTGAAGTTCTTCGTGATTCTCCGGGTTTGTTGCCCCTGTCTGTTCATCTTCGGGATTCTTTTGCTCCCCGTTCTGTCCATCTTCCCCAGACGTATTGCCGCTGCACTGCTCACAACTGTGGTTGCAGGAATGTCCCTCTGTCGGTGCCTCATAACCACAGGAAGCATCATGCTCATGATGGCAGTCAAGTTCCTTTTTGATACAGCCGGATTCCTCGCTGCAGGTATGATCGCAGACCTGTTTTTCCTTATAGCAGGAGTCTTCATGGTCATGATCCTCCTCGCAGTCCAACTCCTTCTCATAGCAGGAAGAATCATGATCATGCGTACATTCTGTCACTTCTTTGTAGCAGGAATCGTCATGCTCGTGATTACACGGATGTCCGTCCGACGCCGCCACGTAACCACAGCTCTCATCATGCTCCGTATGGTTGGGGCAGACCGATGCCCGCAGCGCAACCGTACGCCAGTCAACAACCTGTCCGATCAGCACAACCGCCAGCAGAAGCACCAGCGCTCTCTTTGCTCTTTTAATCCATTCTCTCTTCATTCGTAATCCCTCACACAAACAAACGCAGACTCCTGCCAAATTAACATAGTTTATCATCATTATATCGCCCAAAAGTCACAAAAGAGACACAAAAGTGCACGTTATCCGCCATTTTTTCAAAAAAATGCAAATAACGTGCACCGAGAGCATAAAACAATTCACACTTATATTGTTTCCGCCGGAAACGCCTTGTTGACATTGGTACGTGTCACATTGGTAAAATCCTTACAAAAGTCATCGAGTTTCATATAGAATTGTCCGTACGTTTCATCCGAGGAAATACCGGATTTTGTACTTCCCCTGCTGCCATCACTTTGATACTGCAGTGAATGATTGCTGTACGGATTACGCAGCCAGACATACTTCACGCCATCGCGCTCCTCCGCACCGAGCACCGCATACGCATGCCCCGTACTCAGGCCATCACCAACCTTGGATCTGGTTCCTGCGTTATAGACATAGCCCTTCTGTCTTGCCAGGCAAAGATCCTCAAACAATTGATCCTGATTATCCATCGGAACTCTCTCCGGGGAAACGCCCAGCAGACGCTCCAGGAAGTCACCTCCGCTGCCATACCAGAGCGACCGGTACCCCTTTACCCCGTTTCTTCCCACACAGGCACATGCCTTCTCAATCATCTGCATCCACAACGCCCCCGCCGACAGCGCGTCAGCCCCGGCAATGCGGGGGATCTCTTTTATCACTCTGATATAAACCGGTCGGAGTTCCCGCTTGGCAATCTCCTCTCCCTCAAAATCAATATCCAATTCTGTATTCTTTTTCGCCTCATCCGTCACCTGGGTTGCAGACACCGTTTCCTTGTCTTCCATCTCATCTATCTCATCAGGCTCTGCCTCTTTCTCCTGTTCCACTTCCTGCCATTCATAAAGTCTCACAGTCACCGTGCCATCGCCGTTATCCCGGATGCATTGCTTGAGCAGCCCCGGATCCTGATGTACCAGGCCGGTCACACTTGCCACCATATAACAGTTGGAGACGAGACGCTGCTTCAAGTCATTTATGGTAGGCTCATGGGCAAACAGCGGCGTATCCTTCTGATTACTCCAATAACGGAACGTATTGATCAGTCTCGTTCTATTTCTTCCCCTTGCTTTTCCTGTTTCCTCTATGTCTTTGCGCGTGTAATAGTTAACCACGTCCGCCGGCACGTCCTCCAGTGTTCCGTTCGTCATCTCCGTGAAATAGTTCCTGATATCCTCCATTGCCTGAATCATCTTCCGGACACCTTCCTTTTCCGGTCCTTCCTCCAATGACCCATGATCCTTCTCCAGAGATTTCAACGCATTCCCGACTGACTTCATGGCATCCTTCAGAAGCTCACGCTCCTTGGTATATCCCACAACGTACCGGGTTCCTGTCACATATTTGCTCACACGCTCTACAACTTTCTCTGCGATGGCTTTATCTCTTTTCCTCACGGCCTGATGTCCGGCTCTCATCAGCAGATAATTCAAGTCTCTCAACTCGTCTCTGGAGCTTTTGCTCATTCTATCCGAATAATTGGATACCGACATGAACCTGGTCATTTGCAGTGTCGGTATCTCCTGTACCGCCTCCTGTGACTGCACCTCCGACATTCCGGTCTCTTCTTTGGCTTTACGCTCGCTTAACCTCTGCTCATCCTCCAGGATTTCCTCCAGTTCATCCACAAGCTTCTTTGTGTCTTCACCGTTTTCCTGTGCCTGTTCCAGTTTCCCGGACAGCTCCTTCTTGATGTCAGATGCCCTTCTAAACTGCTCCTGCTTCCGTGCATCTGCCCAAACGCTGATGTCTATCTCTTCCGTTTCAAAATCTTCCCGTTCCGATTCCTCCTGTTCCTCTGCCTCCTTCAATGAAGTTATCCACACCCGTTCCTGATCCTCTTCCCCGGTTTCAAACAGGCTTCTAAACATCTCCGCCCGGTATTCTTCCTCCTGTTCTTCCGCCCGGTGCTCTTCCTCTTGTGCCTCGTTGTATACCTTGACACTGTTATACCACTCCAGACGATCCTGCGGGGTAAGCATTGTAGCAAACTCATCATCCCCTAATACCTTACCGTCCAGATGGATGCGGTTATGCTCACAGTAAACCTGCAATCGTTTTTCCAGACATGTGAAAACAGGGTGCAGCTTCACGATACGCGTCCAATAGGTGCCTGCCAGCTCTGTGCCCACAACAGAATGATATACATACTTGAAATCTCTCACAAGCCAGAGGTACTCTTTCAGATTCGCTTTGATATTGCTGCTGTAATACATTTCCGGCTTGAAATGATATTGCTCCAGCCTGAACAATACATTCCCGATCGAATCTCTGCGTTTCTCCTCCGTCTTCAGCCTGTCGACCTTCTCCTCCAGATTGATGTCTTCGATCACTTTATAGACATACATGGTATCCGCTGTCGCTTCTTCAGTTAACTGCCTTGCCTGTTCTATCTTTTTATTTCTCTGCCTTTTCTCTTCCGTATCCGTTTTGATCCCAAACGTCTTCCTGCCCAGCCTGGTCGTATCCTTCAGTGTCCTTGTCTGCTCGAGAAAAAGCGCCCTCTCCGGATCAATCTGCTGCTCCTGTGCGTCAAATTCCATCATCTGATGCATCCGCCAGGCTGTCTGATCCCCTAATTCAGCCATCTCCCGTCGTCCGGTCTGATATGTGCTCTCTGCCCTTTTTACCGCCTCTTTATCCTCTTTCGTATACATAAATGTTTCCCCTCTCTCCGTCGGATCCTCGGAACTATATTCCCGACATTTCTTCTCCCCATGGGCTAAAACGCCCCTTACATACCATAATCTGCTCTCTCTTTTCTCCCAGCAGATGTGAGTACAGTTTTTGCGCCTCATCCGTCGACAGAACCATTTCTATTTTCGTCTTTTCCGGATATTGTTCATTCAAACTGTGTACCGCCTCTGTTGCCATCGCGAGAAACCCCGCCTTGGCATCCGGGCTGATCCAGCAGTAATCCAGGCTGATCGCTCCGCTGTGCTCACCAAACAGCATTATTCCGGCAACCGCGCGGTCTCTCAGCAGGACAAAGCTTTCCGGACGCTTTCCCAGATACCGGCTTATGCTTTCTCCGGTTTTCTCATACAGCCACTGTCCACACAGTTCTCTTTCATTTTGAGTCAACAGATGCAGTGGCCGGCAATCTCTGTCTCCCTGAAAGTCATGATATTTACGCAGAGAAGCCGTCACATCCTCAAGCTTCGTTACCCCTAATGACAGTTCATACGGCTCCACCGCAAAACCACAATTTCGCAAAAAAGGAGTCAATGTCTTCCTCTCTTCCTGCGGATCATACGACACCGACAAGTGTTCACAATCTTTGTCAACCATCTGCTCCGACACGTAGGATACCAGCGCGCTGCCCAGTCCCAGGCGTCTTGATTGCGGAGCAATATAGATACTTCGCAGCAACCACTCGTCCTCCTTTTCTTCCCATGTGATTGCCCCCTGCGGTTCTCTTAAGAATGTCACTCCTGCAGCAAATAAAGGTATGTCGCTTTCCGGTCGCATCATCTCAGTAATCATTTCTTCCGGCAGAAATTCTGCCCAATCGTGCACGGAACTGCTGTCCAATGATATAATTTTCATCTTATTTCCCCTCGTATTCCTTATGCTTCTTTATACGAACGACTGTCCGCATAGGATAATGATTTGTCTCATTTCATTAAAATAGCTCACCAGGCCGGTGCAAACACCCGGTCACACCGCTCTTTGATCCGATACGTCTCAAAGTATCGTTCCTCCAACGGGATCCAGCGGTCACGGAACATCGCAAGCGCCTCCGCTCCATTTCGCTTGTCGATCCGCCGAAGCTGCTCCGCTCCGTCAACATCCAGAAAGATACGCAGATCATATTCATCCCATAACGTTGGATGACAGCTGTATGCGCCCTCGACGATCGTCACACCCTTAGGTTCCATCTGTATTTCCTCTGCAAAACGCATCGTCTTGCAGTCGAATCTCCGATAGGAAAATGCCTGTCCTGTACGCAATCCGGAGATCACTTCCTCCCGGAACCGTTCATAGTCCACGTTGCCGCCCGGTTCACGAAGCCGTTCCTCCGTGCGCTGCTCCGGCTGCAAAAAGAAGTGATCCATATGAATTACGTTGCAGTTCAGTTCCTGTTCCAGTCTGCCCGCCAGCGTCGTCTTGCCCGCAGCGCATCTGCCGTCGATCGCAATCAGCAATGGCCTTTTCTTGCATGTTTCGATTTCCCGCAGGATCGCGGATATTGTATTTTTCATTTCCTCTGTCCTACCTTCCCGATATGACAATCGCAACGTACGCACGGAACCCAACTTTTCCATGACTATTATAACCTAATGGCAACTTGAAAACAAATAAAATCCTCCACTTTTCTTTATTATAGTTATTTACCTATATGAATTATAAAACTTATGTATTTTACATATAATCTTATTCATGGTACATTCGATTCAGACGAATGAGAATACAGAAAGGAACAGGTTATCTGATATGAAAAAGGATTACAGTAAACTCGGCACTTTATTTCGATCCATGTTTATGCTGAGCGCATGTACATTCGGTGGCGGATTTGTCATCGTATCACTTATGAAAAAGAAATTTGTGGAGGAACTGAAATGGCTGGAGGAGGATGAGATGCTTGATGTGACGGCAATCACGCAGTCAGCTCCCGGTCCTCTGCCGGTAAACGCTTCCGTCATCATCGGTTACCGTATGGCAGGTCTGGCCGGTTCCCTGACAGCAATCCTCGGCACGATCCTGCCGCCCATGATCATCATCTCCATCATCTCCGTCTTTTATGAGCAGTTCCGGTCCAATCCTTATATCGCGGTTGCCCTGCAGGTCATGAGAGCCGGTGTTGCGGCAGTGATCTTTGATGTGGTAATCAATCTTGCCAAAAACGTGATCAAGACCAAACGGATCCTCTATATCGCAATGATGGTCATTGCATTCATTGCCACGTATCTTCTGGATGTCAGCGCGATGCTCATCATCTTTACCTGTCTGGGCATCGGATTGATCGATCTGACCATAACACTTTACAGGAACAAAAAGGAGGCAGCATGACATGTTATTATTGAAATTATTCTTTGCTTTTATCCAGGTCGGAATGTTCAGCGTAGGCGGCGGTTATGCCGCCATCCCGCTGATTCAGGAGCAGATCGTAAATATCTACGGGCTGATGACGCTGGAGGAATTCTCCGATCTGATCACTGTTGCGGAAATGACGCCCGGGCCGATCTCCATCAACTCGGCAACTTTTGTGGGAATGAGGCTCGCCGGGATTCCCGGTGTGCTGCTGTGTTCGATCGGTTGTATCATCCCTTCCTTCTGCATCTGTCTGACGCTGGCACATTTTTACTACAAATACCGCACGGTCAGCGGTGTACAGGTCGTACTCGGCGCTCTGAGACCTGCTGTCGTCGCACTGATCGGATCTGCAGGCGCCTCGATTCTCATGCTGGGACTTTTTCAGGCCGAAATTCAAAATATTGTTCTCAGCAATATCCGGCTTGTAGAGCTTGCCATTTTTGTGGTAGCATTATTGATACTGAGAAAGTTCAAAGTCAGCGCCATTTCCATCATATTGGGAAGCGGCGTTGTCGGAACAGTCATTTATGCTCTCATGGGAGCAATCTGATCGGAACCGCCATCTACGTCTTTAGGGAAAAATCCGAGTTAAAACGAAAGGAAACGGTACGTATTATGACCATCCGGCATCTGAAAGTATTTACGGCAGTCGTGGACGCAGGCAGCATGAGTGCAGCGGGAAAAGCACTGCATGTCTCCCAGCCCACGGTCAGTCAGGCGATCGCAGAACTGGAAAGATATTATGGGGTAAAGCTTTTTGAACGACTTTCCCAGAAATTATATCTGACAAAGGAAGGAGAGCTTATGCTCTCTTTTTCCCGTCATCTTATAGATTCCTTTGACCAGATGGAGGAGGCGATGCAGCGAGCAGCAGAAAATGCCTGCCTGCGTATCGGCTGCAGCGTCACAGTGGGAACCTGTCTGATCCATGATATTCTTGCGCAGGCAAAAGAAAAGATGCCGGAGTTGACCACCCGTGTCATCGTAAATAATTCTTCCGACATTGAACAGGCAATATTGAATAATGAAGTGGATCTCGGTATCGTAGAAGGGATCCTCAAAAGTAACGACCTGTCTGTCACCCCTGTCTGTCAGGATGAACTGGTCATCGTCTGCGGAAAAGACCATCCCCTCGCAAAGGAACAGATCATCACTCCGGACATGCTGTCAGGCCAGTCCTATATCAGCCGGGAAAGCGGAAGTACAGAACGAAACCAGTTGGAAAGATTATTTGAAGAACATGGTCTGCAGCTTACGCGTACCTTCTGCAGCACCAACACAGAAGCGATCAAAAATGCGGTCATCCGCGGGAGCGGCATTGCCGTGCTGTCCAGACGTATGATCACCGGGGAATGTGAAGCAGGTGATATCGTGATCCTGCATGTAGAAGGACTGACAGCTTTCCGGAACATCAATCTGGTGATCCACAAGAATAAATATCTGTCAAAAAGTATCAGGATGATGCAACAAATCCTCTGCGCCACACCATCCTGATGAGTCTGTGAAATCCTCTTATATTGTGATCAGCTCATACTGATCCGTTCCGAGTCCGATCTTGACCGCATGCGAAATACAGGTTCTCCACTCTGCATCGGGATGCGTCATATGGAAATGATCATGTCCCTCCTCATTGCCGTGCTTCTTGAGATTCTCTCCCAGAATGCTGCTCTCCACCGGATTCATCCGGTTGCAGAGATCTGCGCACGCCTGATCCAGAGCCACCGGATCAAAGGAAGCCAGCATACCGACATTCGGAATGATCGGAATATCATTCTCCGCATGACAGTCACAGTTCGGAGACACATCACAGATCAGTGACACATGGAAGCAGGGACGATCCTTACATACCGCCAGACTGTACTCTGCCATCTTGTAATTCAATACAGCGATGGAATCCGCAAAATCCGCGGTGATCGCATCCTTCGGGCAGACTGCCAGACAGCGTCCACATCCCACGCACTTATCATGATCGATGGTCGCCTTGCCGTCTGCAATGACCGGTGCTCCGTGTGCACAGATCTTGCTGCATGCACCACAGCCCACACAGGCAGATTTATCCGCACTCGGCTTGCCTTCACAGTGCTGCTCCATCTTGCCGGCACGCGATCCGCAGCCCATACCGATATTCTTGAGGGCTCCGCCAAATCCCGCCATCTCATGACCTTTAAAGTGTGTCAGCGAGATGAACACATCGGCATCCATGATGGCATGCCCGATCTTCGCCTCTTTGACGTATTCACCATTGATTGGTACCAGCGTCTCATCCGTCCCCTTCAGGCCGTCACCGATGATCACATGACAGCCAGTCTGATACGGCGAAAACCCATTCACATATGCGGTCTCCAGATGATCGAGCGCATTCTTGCGGCTGCCCACATACAGCGTATTGCAGTCCGTCAGGAACGGTTTGCCACCGAGCTCTTTGACATAATCCGCAACAACCCTCGCATAATTCGGACGGAGGAACGCCAGATTGCCGTACTCTCCGAAATGAATCTTGATGGCAGTATACTTATCCCGAAAATCAATCTGCTCAAATCCTGCCGTCTTCATCAGACGATGCAGCTTCTGCAGCAGATTCTCATGTTCCGTTGCCTTGAATGTCGTAAAGTAGACCTTTGCCTGCTCCATGTTATGTACCTCCGTATCTCTAAGATTACTATAGTGAATTGTAACATAGGTGGGGTGTGATTACCACTACGCTTTCCTATATATTTTAGCTCACTTATCGGAACCGATATTTTCCTTTTCCATGCCCAGCCACAGGTATAATCACTTTACTATCCCGTAACAGTTTTATCAATTTAGATGCACCTGAAGATTTTAGGCCGGTGATATCTTCTACCATCATCCTTCCAAAATAAACATCTTTTCCACACTTTGAAAATATCTCTAACGCATGATTTACTGTTTTTTCCGAAATTTTATTTGAAAATGATAATAGCTTGTTTCGAATGTCCACTTTTGTACTTTCAATATCCACTTTTATACTTTCAATGTCCACTTCTTTTTCAAACGCTGCACTAATGTGCATAGAACGATTATGAAGCTCATTTTTCTCATCCAACAACAAATTTTTTAAAAATAATTCCAAATATTCCGTTGTTTCATGCACTCCGTTTTTTAAATCATTGTAATTCGCTCTGACAAGCGCGTTTCTAAAATACCATGCATTCTCTGCAAAAATATCGTTGGTTGCATCAAATCCAAGAGTTCTCAAATATTTAATGAAAAATACCGCGGTTGTTCTGGTATTTCCTTCACCAAATATGTGAATCTGCCATAATCTTGATACAAAGGCTGCCAGATGATGAATAATCTCATCCATAGTCAGATTCTTATAACTAAACTTCTTTTCCTCTGAAAAATCATAATCAAGAGTTGCTCTGAGTTCTGACGCACTACCATAAATAACTGTTGCTCCATTCAGCACCCACTCTTTTTTTGTGATATTATAATCTCTCATTTTTCCGGCATGCTTATATATCCCTGTGAATAACTTCTTATGAATGGATATATATTCATTTGGCGTAAAACTAAAACTTTTCTCAGATAACAGCTTTGCAATTCTTGCTGAAACTTTATCTGCCTCTTCTGTCCTGTCCTCATCATCACGCTT
>JALFTO010000034.1 GCA_022779165.1 Lachnospiraceae bacterium | reverse complement strand
CAGACAGGACAAGTGGTGTTGACCCACTCCTCAATATCCGCAAGCGGTGATTCTCCCGTGCCGGTAGGCTGGTAGGATTCCACCTCGGGAAGCAGCAGCGGAAGCTGATCTTCCGGAACGGGCACGCAGCCGCACTTCGGGCAGTGTACGATCGGGATCGGCTCACCCCAGTAACGCTGTCTGGAGAATACCCAGTCACGCAGCTTATAGTTCACGGTCTTACGGCCGACACCCATCTTCTCGATCATCAGAGGAGCTTCTTTCTTAAGAACCGCGCTCTCCATGCCGTTCCAGTCGCCGGAATTGATCATCGTGCCGCTCGCCTCGGTGTATGCCTCTGCCATATTCTCGATTTCTTTTCCGTCCTTGGCGATAACCTGGATGATCGGAATATCGAACTTCTTTGCGAACTCAAAGTCTCTGTCATCATGGGCAGGCACGCACATGATGGCTCCTGTACCGTAATCTGCAAGTACATAATCGGAAAGCCAGATCGGAACCTTGGCGCCGTTGATCGGGTTGATCGCATAGCTTCCGGTAAATACACCGGTCTTTTCCTTATCCTGAAGTCTGTCGACATTGGATTTCATGGACGCATCAAAGATGTACTTGTCCACTGCCTCCTTCGTCTCCGGCGTTGCAAGGGACGCTGCCATGGCATGCTCGGGAGCCAATACCATAAATGTAGCGCCGTACAGCGTATCCGGTCTCGTCGTATAGACGGTAATCTTGTCATCACGGCCGTCTACCTTGAAATCAACCTCCGCGCCGTAAGACTTACCGATCCAGTCAGTCTGCATCTTCTTTACTTTCTCAGGCCAGTCAAGCTTGTCAAGGTCATTCAGCAGACGGTCAGCATACTTTGTAATCCGCAGCATCCACTGCTTCAGATTCTTCTTGGTGACGTCCGAACCGCAACGCTCACATTTTCCGTTTACGACCTCTTCATTTGCCAGACCTGTCTTGCAGGAAGGACACCAGTTGATCGGCATCTCTTTCTCATAAGCGAGACCTTCCTTAAACATCTTGACAAAGATCCACTGTGTCCACTTATAGAAATTGGGATCCGTCGTATTCACTTCCATATCCCAGTCATAAAGCGCAGCGATCTGATTGATCTGTCTCTTGATATTTGCCACATTCTCTGCGGTCGATTTTGCCGGATGAACGCCCATCTTGATTGCATAATTCTCTGCGGGCAGTCCGAATGCATCCCACCCCATGGGATGGATGATATAATGTCCGCCATTCAACATTTTATAACGGCTCCATACATCAGAGATAACATATCCTCTCCAATGTCCTACATGCAGGCCGTTTCCTGAAGGGTACGGAAACATATCCAGACAATAGTATTTCGGCTTCTTGCCGTCATCTACATTGACCGGGTGTTTCTCCCACTCTTTTCTCCATTTTTCCTCAATCTCTCTGTGATTATAAGGTACTGCCATTTTCTTTTCCTCCTGATCTGGTACTCCACTAATCAACTTTAGCCTTTTCATACTGTCTTGTCAAGGTTTTGCAGGGAAAATCCTTTTCCCTGCCACCGCGCGACACGCAGGCTGCTTCAGTAGCCTTTTTCTGTCTGCGTGTCTGCGCAAAACAGGCGCGTGGATCTGTGATAATCCACACGCCTGTATCTCTCTGATCTTATCGATTAATTGGAGTAAATAATGCTGAAATTGAATTTCCCCAGATTGGTGGAGAATGTAATGGTGCTGTCAGAACTGTCCAGATCATCAAGCACTGTCGGCTGTCCGTCCGGCGCTACCATGACCACTTTAAAAGTTCTGCCTGTCTGCTGCAGTTCCGCCGGAATCTGGAACACGTAATTCTGAGGAGCATCATAGCTGTCATACGTGGTATCACCTGTACTAACGATATTGCTGTAAGACTCTCCATAGCTGTAATTCTGATACTGATTGTTCAGATACCATGCCACAACCTCAAGATAGCCCTCGCCCATCTTGACTCTCTTTGCCGTCACTGCCTGACCGGTCTTCTCATATCCCGGAGCAAAACGGACAGGGGATGTATAAGCCTGCATCTGTACCTGTTCTTCCTCATGATCAGCCATATCGTAACGATGATTTGCATCCTCATTGTCTGCCGAATACACAAACGGAATGTTCGGCAGTGTCTTCTGTCTGAACTTCATCTTCATTACACCGTCATCCACGATATACAGGATATTGGCTGTTCTGCTCTGTGCAACTCTTGCCCAACTGTCAAGACTGGTATACGGGATCTTATTTCCAACCATCCTGACAGTTTCTTCACTGCCCATGATACGTACCTCAGGAGCACTGTCAATTTTATCAAAGACGGTACCGTCTTTGATAAAGGTCTTGCTGTATACAGTAATATATTTCAGCTTTGGGAAATTGGCAAATGCCTTGGAACCGATCTCCGTGATTCCCTCACCTACTACAATTCCCTGAAATACAGAAGTATTCCAAGGTCTGGTGTATAATGTATCGTTTGTATAACTCGGGATCGCGCCGTTTCCGTCAAAATGAAGGACACCGTCCCTGATCTGTGCCGTCACACCGTCACTCACCTGCCATACGGAAGAATTTGTTGCCCAGTCTACCGTTATTTTCTTTGCCTCTGCCGTGATCGGCACAAACATTGCAGCGCACAATGTCACTGATAATGCTGCTGCAAAAAGCTTTTTTGTCATTTTTCCGAATTTCTGCATCATGATCTCCCTTCTCCTCGTGATCTTACTGTCACACTGTTTTGCACTTATGTGCAGAATACATAAATTAAGTTTACAATTTCTGCTATATTTTGTCAACCGGAAATCCCTTTTTCCATTCTGTCACATTATTCCGAAAAATCCCAGTATTTTCGGTCTTTATTTAATATTTGTAACCGTCTGCAATCCGTATCCTTCATGATATTTTATGGAAATTATGTCACCCACTTGATAGCGAATGATTCCAATCAGATACTCATCTGTCATCGCTACATCAAAAATGTCTTCGCTGTTTTCCAGACAGACATAATAATGTGTGTTGCCATCTATCACGACAGGCGCGATCGCGGTAATCTTTCCGGTGATGCTCTTTTCCTCTTCCGCACTCTGACTGACAATTCCGTTCGTATTCAACAGTCGGTTATAATTCTTTTCACATTCCTGAATGGTATCACCGATCGCCACCCACTGATATTTCTGCACGTTCACCATCGCATACTTTTTCACAAGTCCCGCGGAATCCTTCAGTGCCATGAAATACGTCGGTTCATCTGCGATGTTCAAAAGCAGCGGGAAGGTCGAAACATACCTCAGATTCTGCACCTGTCCTTCCGCAGAAGACATTGCGGAATCCTCAGTCGCGCCCTCAACCTTATAAAATCTCGTTTCCATCGTGCGCTGATTCATCAGCACAAAACCTACGTTTGACTGATCTCCGCTGACGGAAGTTACACCGGAATATACCCACACATCATCATCCAGTGCAATATAATTATAACCATTCGTCGTCTGGAGGCAGTCCTTCTGTCCCAATATACTGTTAAAATAGCCGTGTTTCAAAATACCGGAATAATCGTACAGTCTCGTGAGCAGTTCCGCCGAATATACTTTATCGATCCACTGAGGAACATCCTCTACCTTGTAGTCAATGCACTCTCCCGTAACAGCATTACAGAGCACCACATTTCCAATCGTCTGTCCGCCGAACAGACCGATGTTGAATTTCTTGACAGGACATACCCAGTACGGTGTTCCCTCCTCATCAATCTCAAAAAATATCTGGTCATCAAAAATATAAGTCGGATAACGGAATCTTAAATGTCTGTAGATATACCGGTTAAAATATTCTGACTTGGAATACTTGATACCTTCCGATAGTTTCACGCACTCCGTGTCCTGTGTCGCCATATCGATCAGCATATATGCCGGAAGTCCCTGTTTGCGGTTCGTCAGCCATTTGATCGGACTTGCATACCTAAGAGGGGTCACACGCACCGGTTTTCCCTGATAATTGATCTGCGTATAATCACTGCTGACCTCAAACTGTGACACCATATCCACCAGACTGCCCATCTTGCGGTTGCCGAGCAGTGCTGCGGAATCCTTATCGAGCAGGGGGATCGTATTATAATCCACTTCCTTGATATCATCCGTAAAATTACGTTCCTCGATCGTCAGAAGCTGCTGATATTTCTTTGCATTGACAATTGGCGAAGACAGAATACTCCCCACCAGATACACACCAAACACAGCAACCAGAAGAACCAGCAGGAACTTGATTCCCTTATATTCCTTCCAATGGAAAGAATTCAGGTCAATATGAAACCCGCCAAATCTGCCCGTCTGCTGAAAAACAACCTCTTTCCCTGCCTTCTTAACCGCATAGACCACCAGACAGACTGCGATCAGAGCCATAAGGAAAAACCAGAAGTCCGCAGAATGGATATTGATCGCCGGCAGCGTCACATAGTAGTAAACAGCTGCGATCACCAACGTCAGTATTGTAAGGAAAATATTTCTTTTGAAATGCTTCATTATGTCATGCACTCCCTCTTTCTATCCGCTTGTTTTTCTTTTGCGCTATCATAGATGATACCACACCCTTACCAAATTCTCAAATTAAGATTCTATGAAAGAAGCGGTGCCGGAACCCCCGACACCGCCTTCTCTATTTATTCTTCACTGTTCTCCGCAACCTTTGCCGCCCTCTCTGCCACTTCCTTCTCCTGTACATCCGAAGGAGCCTGCTCGTAACGTGAGAACTCATAGGAATATACGCCTCTTCCTCCCGTCATGGAGCGCAGATCCGTACAATATCCGAACAATCCCATCATCGGAATATCCGCTTCGATCGTCTGCTTGCCACCACCGATCGGATTCATGCCAAGCACTCTGCCGCGGCGCTTATTCAGATCTCCCATGACATCGCCCGTATACTGATCCGGAACGGTAACCTTCAGGGAAGCGATAGGCTCAAGCAGAACAGGTCCTGCCTCCATAAAGCCTTTCTTAAATGCCTGAATCGTCGCCATCTTGAATGCCATCTCGGAAGAATCTACCGGATGATAGGATCCATCGTAAAGGATACCCTTCACACCGACAACCGGATATGCCGCGAGCGGACCTTTCTGAACAGATTCCTGCAAGCCCTTCTCCACTGCCGGGAAGAAGTTCTTGGGCACTGCTCCGCCCACAACCTCCTGGGAAAATTCATAAGCCTCCTCCAGATTGCCTGACGGCTCAAAGCGCATCTTAACATGACCGTACTGGCCATGTCCGCCGGACTGCTTCTTGTATTTGTACTCCACATCGGATTTCTTCTTGATCGTTTCGCGGAACGCAACCTTCGGTTTGGACAGTTCCACTTCTACCTTGTATTCATTCAACAGTCTGCTGACAACGATCTCGAGATGCTGATCGCCCATGCCATAGAGTAGCGTCTGTCTGTTCTCACTGTCGTTGACAACCTTCAGCGTCTGATCCTCATGCATCATCTTCTGCAGAGACTGCGAAATCTTGTCGATGTCGGCCTTATTCTTTGCCTTATATCTCATATAAGTATACGGCGTTGAGATCTCAGCCTTGCCGTAACGGATCGGTGTAGCCTTGGTAGAGAGCGTATTGCCCGTTCTCGCTGCCGTCAGCTTCGCGATCGCGCCGATATCGCCAGCATGGAGCTCCGGCACTTCAATCGGCTTGTTACCCTGAAGCACATACAGCTTGCTTACCTTTTCCTCGATGTCCTTCTCGGAATTATAAACCATGTCATCTGACTTAAATACACCGGAGCATACCTTGATCAGAGAATACTTACCGATGAAAGGATCCACAATCGTCTTGAATATATAAGCTGATTTTGCCTTTGCGAAATCATAATCCGCCTGGAAGATCTCGTTTGTCTTCAGATTAACGCCCGCCATCTCACGGTTCTCGGGACTCGGGAAATACTTCACAATATCGTCAAGCAGTGTGTAGATACCCTGACAAAGCACATTGGATCCCATAGACATCGGAACGATAGAACCTTCCATAACGTTTGTTCTCACAGCCGCACGGATCTCAGCCTCCGAGAACGTATCACCGCTGAAATAGCGGTCCATAAACTCTTCACTCGTCTCCGCAACCGATTCCATCAGCGTATCACGGCAGAGTTGGAGATTGGCTTTGTTGTATTCCGGAATCTCACAGTCTACAACTTCCTTACCTTCCCAGCGATGTCCCGTCTCACTGATTACATTGACATAACCGACAAACTTCTCATTCTCACGGATCGGCAGATGGAACGGAGCCATCTTCTTGCCGTATTTCCCGGTCATATCTTCAACGACCTGTCGATAAGAGGCATTGTCGATATCCATATCCGTAACGAACACCATGCGGGGCAGCTTATATTTCTCGCACAGTTCCCATGCTTTCTCAGTACCAACTTCCATTCCGGCTTTGCCGGAAACTACGATGATCGCAGCATCTGCGGCGCTTACTGCCTCTTCCACTTCACCTACAAAATCAAAGTAACCGGGTGTATCCAGAATATTGATCTTCGCGCCTTCCCACTCCAAAGGAATTACCGAGGTACTGATTGAAAATTTCCTTTTCTGCTCCTCTTTTCCAAAATCGCTAACCGTATTGCCGTCTGTAACCTTTCCCATTCTCGAGGTAAGTCCTGCAAGATATGACATTGCCTCTGCAAGACTGGTCTTTCCGGCACCTCCGTGCCCCAGCAGCACTACATTGCGAATTTTGTCTGTTGTGTAAACATTCATATCATTACCTCCAATTTAAGATGTATTTTGGGTATTTTGCCAAGACCGGATTGGAATAATTTAGTCCCCCATTTTTCCCATGAGTATATTTTACTAAACATCGTTCATAATTGCAATCTTTATTGCGCAATTTTAACAATTGATTTTCTCGTACCTCAGTTGACTTTCGCACTTTAAAGTGCTATATTGTATTAAGTTTCCGGACAGGAAATGTATAAAAAGTTTTGAAAGGAAAGAAAAATACCATGATCATCGTAATGAAACCAAAAGCTGCCGAGGAAAACATTCAGGCAGTCATCAGATACATCACCGAAAACGGCCTCCAGACTCACCTCTCCAAAGGCGAGGAAGTCACCATCATCGGCGTGGTGGGCGATAAAACACGTCTTGCCTCCGAAAATCTGAACAGTTTTAAGGATGTTGACCGCATCGTTCCCGTCACAGAGAGCTACAAACTGGCAAACAGGAAATTTCATCCGGATCCCACTTCCGTAAAAGTCGGGAACACCTATATCGGTCCGGGCAATCTGACCGTTATGGCCGGCCCCTGTGCCGTGGAAAGTGAGGAACAGCTGCTCACGATCGCACGCGCCGTCAAAAAATCCGGTGCAACGATCCTTCGCGGCGGCGCATACAAGCCGAGAACTTCTCCCTACTCTTTCCAGGGGCTCGAGGAGGAAGGGCTTAAGTACATGCAGACAGCCAAAGCGGAGACCGGTCTTTCCACAATATGTGAGGTGGTGAGCCAGGAGGCGATTGATGCCGCTGTAAAATATGTGGACATGATTCAGATCGGCGCCAGAAACATGCAAAACTTCTATCTTTTAAAAGAAGCGGGCCGTTCCGGGCTTCCGGTTCTCCTAAAGCGCGGTCTGTCAGCAACGATCGACGAATGGCTGAATGCCGCCGAATATATTATTGCGGAAGGCAACCCGAATGTGGTACTCTGTGAAAGGGGAATCCGTACCTTTGAGACCGCCACGAGAAATACGCTTGATATCAGCGCTGTGGCCGTCATGAAGGAAAAAACGCATCTGCCCATCATTGTAGACCCTTCTCATTCCACCGGCGTCTACAAATACGTTCCGCCCATGGCAAAGGCCGCCGTGGCATGCGATGCGGACGGTCTGATGATCGAAGTTCACAATGATCCCGCGCATGCGCTGTCGGACGGTCCCCAGTCTCTTACGTTTGAGAAATTTGACAAACTCTGCAATGAACTGAAACCCTTTGCGGGACTTGTCGGACGCACTTTTAAGGAGTAACTCATGGAAATCACCTGCGGCTTTATCGGTCTTGGGCTCATCGGCGGCTCCATCGCCAAAGCGCTCAAGCAAAATCGTAACGATATCGTCATTTATGCTTATGATAAGAATCCTGACACGCTGCGCCTTGCATCTGAGGAAGGCATTGCCGATCTGATCTTCGACCGGATCGATCCCGCCTTTTCCCGATGCAATATCATATTTCTGTGCGCTCCTGTCTCCCACAACGATGATAATCTCCTGCTCTTGAAGGAATATCTTGGGAAAGACTGTATTCTCACGGATGTCGGCAGCGTGAAGACTGATATCCATAACCATATCTCAGCGCTCGGCCTGGATTCTGTTTTTATCGGCGGACATCCAATGGCGGGCAGCGAGCGCTTTGGCTATCCGAACTCCAAAGCGGAACTTCTGGAAAATGCATACTATATTCTGACTCCTACGAAGCAGACTTTGCCGGAGCAGCTTGATTTTTATAAAAATCTCGTCCTTTCCACAAAGGCGATCCCCCTGATCCTTTCCTATGAGGAGCATGATTATTTCACTGCCGGCATCAGTCATCTGCCGCATGTAATCGCCTCCAGTCTGGTTAATCTGGTCAGGGAAGCCGACACGAAAGACGGCATCATGAAAATGATTGCCGCAGGAGGCTTTAAGGATATCACGAGGATCGCATCCTCCTCCCCGGAAATGTGGCAGCAGATCTGTCTGACAAACAAAGAAAACCTGTCCTCTCTACTGGAATGTTATATTAAAATGCTCTTCGATATCAAAAAAGAGATCGACAGTGGGAATCAGGAGGCCATTTACCGTTTCTTTGATTCCGCCAGACAGTACCGCGATTCCTTCATCAATGCATCCAGCGGTCCGATCAAGAAGGTATTCTCCCTGAATATCGACATCGCCGATAAACCCGGTGCAATCGCCGCCGTTGCCACGATGATGGCCGAGCATAACATCAGTATCAAAAACATCGGCATTGTACATAACAGGGAATACGAAGAAGGTGCAATGCAGATTGAGTTTTACGAAGAAAGCGGCATGATTTCCGCGACAGCGCTTCTTGCGGAAAACGGCTATTCCATTCACAAAAAAAATTAGTAAGAATCATATTGACGAGGATTTTCCATGGCAAACATTACATTACAAAAAGCATCTGCCCTGCGGGGCGAAATCGCCGTTCCGGGCGATAAATCCATCTCCCATCGTGCCATTATGTTCGGTGCATTGTCGGAAGGAATCACAGAGGTCAGTCATTTCTTAAAAGGCGCTGACTGCCTGTCCACCATCGACTGCTTCCGCCGTCTCGGCATTACGATCGAAGAAAAAGAAGAACTGATTCTTGTCCACGGGAAAGGTCTGCATGGGCTAAAGGCGCCTGACCGGATGTTGGATACCGGAAACAGCGGCACTACGACAAGACTGATCTCCGGAATCCTTGCCGCCCAGCCCTTTACCACAGAACTGACCGGCGATTCCTCCATCCAGAAACGCCCGATGAAGCGGATCATGGAGCCGCTCTCCATGATGGGGGCAGATATCGTCAGCATCCGGGACAACGGCTGCGCTCCCCTGCGTATCTGTGGGAAACAGCTGCACGGAATCGATTATATTTCAAAAGTAGCATCCGCCCAGGTAAAGTCCGCTATTCTACTGGCAGGACTCTATGCTGATGGCATCACGAGCGTCACGGAGCCTGCCGTGAGCCGTAACCACTCGGAGATCATGCTCTCCTGCTTCGGCGCCGACATACAGAGTCAGGGAAATACGGTTTCCATCCACCCGGAACCTGTGCTTCACGCACGGAAAGTGATCGTTCCCGGTGACATTTCCTCCGCAGCCTATTTTATTGCGGCTGCACTCGTGACGGATGGTTCCGAGATACTTCTCAAAAATGTCGGTATTAATCCCACCAGGGACGGTATCCTGCGTGTAGCTGAGGCCATGGGTGCTTCCATCACCTATCTGAGTCGTTCCGACGACGGCGGAGAGCCGGTAGCCGATCTTCTGGTGCGCTCTTCCGCTCTGCATGGTGTCACCATCGAAGGAGAGATCATACCGACACTCATCGATGAGCTTCCGGTGATCGCGGTAATGGCTGCTTACGCTGAAGGCACCACTGTAATCAAAGACGCCGCCGAACTGAAAGTCAAGGAATCCAACCGGATCGATGTGATGGTTACCAATCTCCTTGCAATGGGCTGCGACATAGAAGGCACTGAGGACGGCATGATCATCCGTGGCGGAAAACCGCTTCACGGAAGCGTAATCGACTCCAGAGCCGACCACCGCGTTGCCATGAGTTTTGCCGTCGCTGCACTGGCTGCGGAAGGCGAAACCGTGATACAGGGAAGTGAGTGCGTGGACATCTCCTATCCCGAGTTTTTTAAAGATTTGAAAAAGCTGCAAAAGTAAGTGCAAATTCAAAGCGGCTCCCGCATCACGCAGAAGCCGCTTTTGTTATTTCATCACTATTTCTGATTTTCCTGTTCAAACATCTGATAAACTTCAATACGGCTGGCATCTGCCTGCGGCATTCCCACAAAGGTACCGCCGTAATTGTAAAAGCCGTCTTTCTTCTCAATCCTGACGATCTCAAGAAAAGCATGTAATACTTCCTTCGTCCAAATCGTAAGGAAAGACTCATAGACCGCACCGATCATCAAAGGCTCTTTGCAGTTGAATCCCACTCCCGTCCGTGAGATATCGATCACTTCAATATCCACTTCCGCCTCTGTCTTATCAAGACGCTTTATCTTCAGTCTGGATTGCATCTTGCTCCGGCTGTCTTTTCTTCTCTCTTCCATAACCCCTATCTTCTCCTCTCTTGTGTCTGCTACGTTTATGATAAACGAAATACCTCACTTTGTAAAGTCTGCAATCATACAGGCGTCCCCAAAAGAAAAGAATCGATACCGCTCTCTGATGGCCTCCTCATACGCCTGCAGCACATGCTCCCTGCCTGCCAGCGCAGACACCAGCATAAGCAGCGTGGATTCCGGCAGATGGAAATTCGTGATGAGCGCGTCCAGCACCTTGAACCGGTATCCGGGATAGATAAAGATCTCCGTATTCCCGCAGCATGGCTTAAGCACCCCATTGTCATCGGCAGCGCTCTCGATCGTGCGGCAGCTCGTGGTTCCCACACAGATCACACGCCCGCCGGCAGCTTTTGTCCCGTTGATGATATCAGCCGCCTCTCTTGTTACCTGATAATACTCCGAGTGCATATGGTGTTCCTTCACATTGTCCACCTTGACGGGGCGGAAGGTTCCTAGCCCGACATGGAGCGTCACGTAGGCAAGCTTTACTCCCTTTGCCTCCACCCGGGCAAGCAGTTCCTTTGTAAAATGAAGTCCTGCTGTCGGTGCTGCCGCAGAGCCCTCATATTTGGCATATACCGTCTGATAACGGTTCTTATCCGCCAGCTTATGCGTGATATAAGGCGGCAGAGGCATCTCACCGAGCCGGTCTAACAGTTCCTCCCAGATTCCCTCGTATTCGAAGCGGATCATGCGGTTCCCCTCTTCCACAACCTCAAGCACTTCCGCCTTAAGCAGTCCGTCCCCAAAAGATATCCTGGTACCGGGTTTTGCTTTTTTGCCCGGTTTCACCAGAGTTTCCCATAC
>JALFTO010000210.1 GCA_022779165.1 Lachnospiraceae bacterium | reverse complement strand
TGCCTGCAGAACCGCGCAACGGAATTTGCCCTGAAGTCTCTTCAGACAAACCGCACGAATGCGGTGATCCGCAGTACGGGTATCTTCCTGTATGAGAACGGGACAGCAGGCACGGTCCAGCATCTGGACCTGGCGAAATAGGGCTGGCGTGCAATACTTTTTTGGAGGCGGCAAGGCGGTCGCATGATGATAGGCTGCCCAAGGCAGTCACGCATTGGCATCAGGATGCATATCATAGAAAAAGCGGCTTTTATGCGGGGCATTCTATGAGAAGGATCAGGATGTGGAAAAGGAGAACTGCAAGAGGACGGCGAATGGCGCTGGCCGGTGCGGTTCTTCTTTTTGTGTGTCTTTGGATCTTCTGTATGCGGGAGGGCAGAGGATCTGACAAGGAAGTCTGTCGGTATGATGTGATGAAGGAAAGTGCCGCCGGATATGAGAGGATTCCAATGGATGAGTATCTGGTCGGGGCTCTTGCCGCATGTATGCCGGAAACATATGAACCGGAAGCGTACAAGGCACAGGCTGTGCTGTTACGCACCCGGCTGATCCTGATCGCGGATCAGGCTCAAACGAAGGAGATACCGTATGAGCAGACGGGGCAGAACGCGCTCTCCGACGCTCAGATGAGAGCACGCTTCGGGGAAAACTATGAGATAAATCGCAGGAAATGTGAGGTGGCAGTCAGGGAGACCGACCGGATGATCCTGCAATACCACGGAGTCACTGTGGAAGCGCCGTACTTTGCACTGAGTGCAGGGCGCACAAGGGAAAGCAGAGAAATGACATCTGTGTCATGCAAAGAGGATGTGAAGTCAGAGGATTATCTGACCGAAGTGAGTGTGGAAATAGATGAGTTTCGTGAAAAAATGCAGGAAATTTTGAAAACTTCGGAAGATATCATTCCCTCAGAGATAACGCTTGTCCGGGACAGTGCCGGCTATGTGGAATGGGTAGAGTGGAATGATCAAAGGATCTCCGGGGAAAACGTACAGGAACTCTTTTCTCTGCCGTCAACCGCGTTTTTCATTGAGGAACAGGGCAGAGAGGTCATGATCACTGCAAAAGGGGTCGGACACGGCTACGGAATGAGCCAGTATACGGCAAATCTGATGGCACAGCGCGGAGATGATTTTTATGCGATTTTATCCTATTTTTTCCCGAAATATGAAATCGTAAAAAAATGATTTTTGCTGCATAAACATCTGAAATGGGGCAAAACTATGGACGAGGTGATAAATAAGCATGAGAAGGAAACGTTCAACTATGAAAGGCATGAAAAAAGAGAGAATCATTATGCTGGCTTCCTCTGTATTTGTCCTGACAGCGCTCACCATGACCGGCTTTTATGTAAGAGAGAAGAATAAAGAAGAAAAAGACGGTTATATGGTGGATATCAGCGGTCTTGAGAAGCAGACAGAGCAGAAAGCAGACCAGATCGCAGCGGCGATCGAGGATGAGGAAAAGAACACTGTCAAACAACAGGAAACAGCGATGAAGGACTCCGATCTGGATTATGATCCCAGCTTTCAGGAGACAGCATCTGCCGGTGTGACAAACACATGGGATGCACTGCCGTATTCTTCCGGAAAACAGCAAAACATGGAGGAGGCAGCAGCCGAATCCGTTTTGCAGGAGAAAGTGCAGCCTGTGGAAGAGGAAAAAGAGAGCGGGGAGGAGAACACAGACGCAGCACAAGTCTCTTCCGCCAGTGTACAGAATGCTCTTTCTTTCCGGGAGAGAGACAATCTTATGTGGCCGGTTGCAGGCAATGTGCTGATCAATTACAGCATGGATAAGACCGTGTATTTTCCCACTTTGGAACAGTACAAATACAATCCTGCGATCGTGATCGCGGCTACGGAAGGGGATAATATTGTGGCGGCGGCAGACGGAAAAGTGGTTTCCGTGTTTGAGGATGCGCAGATCGGACAAGCGGTGAGAGTGGATATCGGAAGCGGTTATGAATTGACCTATGGCGGGTTACAGGATATCATGGTAATGAAAGGTGATGTGATCCGTGCAGGCGATGTGCTGGGAAAAGTGAGCGCACCGACCAAATATTATACCGTTGAGGGGCCTAACGTATATTTTGCCATGACCCAAAATGGCGCACCGGTGAATCCGTTAGAGAGAATGGAGTAAGCGAATATGAGCTGTTTTACGTATATTGTCAGGTGTAGTGACGGCACCTTGTATACAGGTTGGACGAACGATCTGGAAAAGAGGATCGCCTGTCATAATCAGAAGAAAGGCGCCAAATATACAAAGAGCAGGACGCCTGTGACGTTGGTATACAGTGAACAGTTTGAGACCAAAGAGGAGGCAATGAGACGGGAGTACAGGATCAAGCAGTACAGCCGGAAAGAAAAGGAACTTTTGATTCATACGCATAGAGTTTAGAAAAAGAAGCATACTTCACTTTTAGAAAGAGGTGACAGTATGCTTTTTATTTGGAACGCGCAAATATATCCCATGGCGGAGCAGCTCCCGGAAAAAATAGAAAAAGGATGCATTGCCGTACAGGGAAGTAAAATACTCAGGATCGGAAATGATTTTACGTACGAGGATATCTGCAGGGAATATCCGCGAGATGAGAAACAGCGCAGAGCAGATATCCTGCTTGATGCACGCGGAAACCTGGTAATGCCGGGTCTCATTGAGGCGCACTGCCACATGGGCATCACGGAGGAGAAAAAGGGGATGGAAGGGGATGACTGCAATGAGACCGTTCATCCCATCACGCCGGAATTGCGTGCCATTGATGCGATCAATACGATGGATGCCGCCTTTGATGATGCGGTGAGAGCAGGGATCACATCCGCCATGATCGGTCCCGGAAGTTCCAATGTAGTAGGCGGGCAGTTTGCCTTTCTCAAGACAAAGGGAAGACGGATCGATGATCTGATCGTGAAAGCGCCTGCGGCGATGAAGGTGGCATTCGGAGAAAATCCAAAGGTGAATTTCAGCGGGCAGAATCAGTCACCGGTCACCCGTATGGCAATCGCTTCCATGCTCAGGGAGGAGTTGTTCCGTGCATTGGAGTACAGGGAGAAAAAGGAACATGGCGGGGAAGATTTCAAAAAGAGTTTTCACTATGAAGCGTGGCTGCCTGTGCTTAACCGGGAGATTCCGCTGAAGGCGCATGTGCATCGTGCGGATGATATCTTTACGGCGATCCGTATCGCAAAGGAATTTGGTGTGGATATGACACTGGATCACTGCACAGAGGGACACCTGATCGCAGATCAGATCCGGGAATCGGGATTTCCGGCGATTCTGGGGCCGGATTTTGCCAGCAGGAGTAAGATCGAGGTGCAGAATGCTGCATTTAAGACAGCGGGGATTCTGTATCAAAACGGGATTACGGTGGCAATTACCACAGATCATCCCGTTTCTATCATTGCGTCTCTGCCCTTGTGCGCGGGGATGGCAGTAAAAGCCGGACTGCCGATGATGGAAGGACTTCGTGCCATCACCATCAATGCTGCCACAATCTGCGGCGTTGCGGACAGGGTAGGGAGTCTGGAAGTGGGAAAAGATGCGGATATCGCTATATTTGGAGGAAATCCGCTGGAGGTGTTTACACATACGCTCTGCACAGTGATAAATGGGAAAATTGTATATCGAAATAAGTATTTTTAGCAGGTGAAACAGCGGGAAACATGTCTTTACCAATTGACCTCCCGGCGTTATACTATTAAAAGAATGATTTTGGAGGAAAGACATTGAAAGCACACAGGCTCACAGCCTTTTTATTGAGCATATGCTGTCTGCTAAACGGATGCGCGGGCGGACCGGGAGTCAGCGCAGATACGGTTTACAGTGCGGATCCGTTCGGGTGGGATAAATCATCCGCGGAGGTGGATCTGTCGTACGAGGTGCCGGTCAGCACGCCGAATATCCTGATAAACCGGCTTGGCTATGAGGGAGACGGCGAGAAGACGGCGATCTTTAAGGGCGAGAACCTGCCCGCAACCTTTGCCGTGAAGGATGCAGAGACGGACGAGACGGTATATACCGGTACTGTCAAGCCGGGTGGATATGATGAGCATTTTGGGGAATCGATCAGCTACGGAAGTTTTACGGATTTGAAGGAAGAGGGAAGATACTATATCCAGATGGACGTCATCGGGGAATCCTATCCGTTCCTGATCCATGATAATCTGTACTACTCCTTTTTCCAGAGAGCCTGCAGCCGGTTTTATCGTCTGCGCGGTGAGAATAGCGGCAGTTCCCAGACCGTAGGATGGCAGCTGAAGGAGAAGGGAGAGAACAGGCAGATCCGCGCCTGTATCGTGATCTATCAGCTTCTGACTTCTTATGAGCTGTTCAGCGGAGTTTATACTGACGATACGGGAATTGCGGAAAGCGGCAACGGCATTCCGGATATCCTGGATGAATGCAGATATGAACTGACATGGCTGATGGAGCAGGCACAGGTCAACCCGGATGAGAACGGAACCATATGCGGCTATCGGGCTGCCGTGTTTGCCAGAGCATCGTATCTGTTCCGGGATGTGGACAATGCGTTCGCGGGAGAGTGTCTCAA
>JALFTO010000175.1 GCA_022779165.1 Lachnospiraceae bacterium | reverse complement strand
CCTTCGGCCAGGCGGCGATGAAAGGCTGGCTGTATGGGTTGTCCTTGCCGGCGCACGGACCCTCGCGCCACATGCCGTAAAAGCGGCCGAGCGGAAAGATGTAGTAGCCGTCCTGATTATGGTCTGTGACATCATACGGATCGGCAAAGATGAGCACATCATCGTATGGCGTGTCGGAGCCGCAGGTGTCGATCCCGATGATCACCTGCCAATGACCTGCCCAGTCAACCCAATCGACCATGATGGGAATGCCTCTGTCAATATAGTCGATCAGGGACTGCTCCAATTCCTCTATGGTTTGGAATTTCAGATCAGTCGCGGCATGGTATTCCACATTCCACCCGATCAGATCAAAGAAGTCCGCGATGTTTTCCACGGTGCTTCCTCGTCCGGGCATACTTTCGATCAGCTGCGCCACCAGATTCTCATGATATTTCTTCGCATCAAACCAGTTCAGAACCATCAGGGCACAGGCCGCACCGCAGGTGTATTCCGTGGTCTGCTGGTACGTCTCAAACCGGGATAAGATATGCAGCGTTCCCGCACTGCTCCAGTTGTAATAATCGTTGGCGGTATAGTATCTGGAGCCGGAATGATCCGTCAGCCCGGCAAATGCGGTTGCGCCCTCGTCACGCAGCCGTTCCCGGTAGGACTGCGGATAGGGGATCGTGCGGCATTTTGACAGGAGATTTAACTTCTCTCTCATGATCTGTTCCGCGTCGACTCCTTCAACGTCAAGCCCGTCCGCACAGATCAGATTTGTTTCCGTGATCCCCAACCGCTCAGCGACAGCCTTTACATATTCATATCCAAAGTTACGGTTCCCGATATAACTGCCGGCCGTCGTGATGTATGTCAGTGACGATGCACGGCACAGCCCTTCTGCTTTCCCTTCGGTATAACGGAATGTCAGTCCGTTCACCATGATATGTTCGATATAAACCTTCAGAACCGACGGGAAAGAGAGATCATGGTACGGCACGCCGATGACGATCTCGTCCGCCTCTTTGAACATGCGCGCCGGGGCAAACATCTCATCTTCATATTGACCCTTTTGGATCAGTTTTTCCTTCTTTGCGAGCATTTCCGTGGTGAGAGGGGCGAGCGACAGGGATTCCAGATCCAGTCGTTCCACGTTTTTGTCTTTGGCCTGTTTCAGATATTCCTCACACAATTGCCGTGTCCGCGACTTTGGATGGATGCTGATGCAGGCATCGATAAACAGTATTTTCATAATAATCACCTGATTCCAGTATAGTCGAAAAAAGGAGTATAAGCAATATGAAAGGCATATGGTGCTCCGATAACAAAATATTTTGTAAAAAAAGGCCGGTGTGTGATGCTTTTGTGTCGGTTGCAATGCTATAATGTTGCTATAATGTTTTTGGTATTAAATGATATTTCAAACATGACATACAGATGACGTGTTTTGGGTGATATATTGTTTTCAAGGAGTTTGAAATGAAGATAGACAGGTTGATCGGAATCCTCTCCGTTCTGCTGCAGCAGGAGAGGACAACAGCCCCGGAACTGGCTGAAAAATTTGAGGTATCCAGAAGGACAATCAACAGAGATATCGAGGATCTGTGCATGGCGGGGATTCCCATTCAGACATCACAGGGAGTGGGTGGCGGAATCAGTATCATGGAAGGATATTCCATGGACAGGACGCTCCTCACATCAAAGGATATGAAGATGATCATGGCGGGACTGCGCAGTCTTGACAGTGTAAGCGGAAGTCATTATTACGGACAGCTTATGGAGAAAATCAAGCCGGGCTCTTCGGAACTGATATCGGGAAGTGATTCGATTCTCATCGATCTGTCTTCCTGGAACAAGGACATTGTCGCTTCAAGGATCGCACTGATACAGGATGCGATCGAGGAGAGGAGAATCCTTTCGTTTGATTATTACGCTCCTTCAGGCGATACGCAGCGCGAGATCGAACCGTATTATCTGGTTTTCAAGTGGTCGAGCTGGTACGTCTATGGTTTCTGCAGGACAAGGAAGGATTTCAGACTGTTCAAGCTGAACCGCATGGGCAGGCTCAGAGATACGGAGCAGACCTTTCAGATGCGGGAGGCACCGGCGCCGGATCTCACGGGTTCCAGGATTTTCCCCCGCAATATCGAGGTGAAGGCGATCATCGATCCGACTGCGAAATGGCGTCTGATCGAGGAATACGGACCGGACTGTTTTGAGGAGAGACCTGACGGGAAATTGTACTTTGAGGGGTTC
>JALFTO010000166.1 GCA_022779165.1 Lachnospiraceae bacterium | reverse complement strand
GGGCAGGACACTTCCGAAATACAATACATGGAAGCTGTTGTGTGGCACGGCGGGACGCGGATAATAGATTGAGGTGTCCGCTTCCAGATAAAGGGGTTCAATGGAGTCAGCCGATTTGACAAATTCATCGGAGAAATAGCTGCCGTGGGCACGGGTGTCACTGATCACCAGATCTGCGCTTCGAATCGTCACAGTATCCAGCCGGTGGAAAAACCGTCCCACAAGGCTTCCTGCCTTAAATTTCTGCCTGTCACACACGAGTGTATCGTAAAGGGAGATAAAGAAGTCCTCGATGAGAACGCGCTTTCCGATTTTCCAAAAGAAAAAAGGAACGATCAGCTGGGGAGAAAACCCGGCAAATACGACCGTGTAAGGGCGGAACGAGGAAAAGAGCAGCCGGAGCCACACGGTGAACAGGCGCACCGGATAAGAGGAACTGAAGCTGCCGATTACAGTCACGGAGGCGGCATGTTTCTCAAGCAGGGCGATCTCCTGCGAATTGCGGATATAGTCCAGATTTTTGGTGGTGATAAAGAGCACCTTCTGCCCGGTGATCATTTGAATAAGCTGCTGATTCATAGAATACTCCCGATCGTGAATAATAGGAAAAGGATTGACATTGTTTAGTATTATAGCATAATTATATCAGAATAAACAGGGGAAAGCGGACATGTATACAGGAATCATACTTCACATACTGAATAAGGCGGCCTTTGTCATCGGAAGCTATGCCATGCATTTCTTCCTCGGGAGATATCTCTCCGAGGCGCAATACGGAATGGTGGGGACGATCATTACGATCATTAACTTCGAGTACATTTTCTTCACAGATGGTGTGCGGCAGGGAATGTCCCGTTCCATCTCCTCACTCCGCTATGATGAGAAGCATTTGATCAGGGTCGGGCTTGGATTTCAGTTGGCGCTGATCGCGGTCTTTTTTGCAGGGACCTGCTTCGGGGCACCGCTGATTGCCGGAATGCTTGGGGATATGGATATGGTTCCTTATATCAGAGGCGTGGCGTTCCTTCTGCCTTTTACGGGGATCTATTCGCTGGCACTCGGAATTCTGAACGGACATAAGGACTTCAAGGCGGAGGCGGGGATCGGCATGATCTATCCGGTTCTGAAACTTTCGGTAATCCCGTTTGTGATGTTTGTGTTTCACGATGCGGTTTTCGGAATGGAAGCCGGTTTCCTGTTTGCAGGTGTGCTGATCATGGTGATCTCTGTGATACAGGTTCTTAAAAAACGGAGTGCTTTTTACACTTTCTCCGAGAAGATCAAGGTCAGAGAATATGTCCTGGTGGCAATGAATTATCTGCTCCTGTTCTGTGTTTCCACTGTGATCATGAATCTTGACACGCTGATCTTAAAGAGTGTGTCAGGTAACAATACGCTTGTCGGCTACTATACGGGTGTGGCCTCTTTTGCGAAGATCCCTTATTTCCTGCTGACGGCATTCTATACGGTGGCGCTTCCCCTGATCACGAGGCATTATGAGGCGGGAGAGATCAGAGAGGCGAGTGAGGAGATCGGCAGCCTGCTTGACCTCATTCTGGCGCTGATCCTGCCTGCGGTGACAGTTATTTCCGCAGCGGCAGGCCATGTCCTTGCACTGTTTTATAAGCCGTCCTATAGGGCGGGAGGGAACGCACTCTCACTCCTGATCTTCGGAACATCGTTCCTGGGGATGGCACTGGTGTTTGCCATGATCTTGTCCGCGGCGAGCCGCAAAAAGATCATTGCCTGGATCTCAGCGGGAATGCTGGTTCTGGAAATCATATTCTGCCCGATGCTCACATCCGTGCTGTCTCTGACGGGAACAGCGCTTGCCACCTTTGTGACGGCCGGCGCAGGTATGCTCGTATCCGCGTACTTTACCGCGAGCGTGTACGGCAATTTCTGGCAAAAAAAACATACGCAGGTTCTTCTGATGAATCTGGCTGCGTATGCTTTGTTCTTTGTTCTTTTCCGCTATCTGCAGTTTGCCAACTTTTTCATTCTGGTAGCGGTCTGCGGTGTGTGCTATCTCCCTGTGGCGGCTGTCAATATTTGGAGAACGGGTCTGCGCCTTCCCGGCCGGTCACCGCGTGACGGAAAGTAGCGGCGTGTATCGGCAGCCGGCTGTGTGCTCAGCCGATAAACTCGGCGATTCTCTTGGCGATCAGCGCCCGTCCCGCATCATTTAGATTGAAGCGATCCTCCTGCAGGTACTGGGAATAATTGTCTTCCGTGATAGAACCGAAGTAGTTATCGATGAAAGATACACCGTTGTTGACAGCAATATTTTTGTACGCGATCATGTAGTCGGGGAGTGTTCCCTGACCGTAATCCACAAGGCTGCCGGGCTGCAGATTTCCATCTTCATCCTCAGCATAGGTAAAGTATGGAGAGGAAACGATGATGCGCATCTGCGGGAACGTCTGCTTTAAGAGCAGGATGGATTGCTGCAGACATCCGCAGCAGGTGACTGCCGTGGTCTCGTCGTACGGACCTGCCAGAATGCGCTCGCTGAGGAAATCATTGCCGTCATACATGATGACTACCGTGTCCACTGTGCTCAGATCAAGATTTTTGAGTGTCTCGATCGTGGCAGGGGCATTGTCATCGCGATCCCACTGCTTTGAGGTATTCTCCAGAAGGGTATAATCGTTCATTGTCATGCACATCACGACCCAGTACAGATTGAAGGCATCTGTCGGGTAATCTTCACTGTATACCGTATTCTTTAATCCAAGATAGGTATTGTCAAAGCTGCAGTTGTAGACGGTACCGCCGGTCAGGCTGGCGATCTGTCCGTCAATGCCGTTTTCGCCCCGCTCTCTGGCAAACTGATCATTCCCCAGAAGCAGGATCGTATTGACTCCATCATCCTTCTGCAGTTCAGCGGTCTTGGAATCCAGAGGCAGCAGATAATCTTCCGTTTCCGTATCAAATTCCGTGCTGATCTCATTGGGATCATAGTCGGACTCGCGCCCTTTGTTCCACATGACCAGTTTTACAATACCGATCACGGCGATCAACAAAATCAGTGCAACAAAGCCACCGTGAAGCAGAAGAGTCTTAGAGGGGACGAGGCTTTTGGCGGTGGAGTGATTCGAGTGTTTCTTTTTCCGGCGTCTTACCCGCACCGGTTTCTCATCGTCGTATTTTCCGGAATCGTATGTTTCTGCTTCGTGCCTTTTTATGTTGTGGTGTACGGTTTTTTTATGGTCTTCCATAGTTATGAGTCTCCTTTGATAGCATTCTATTGAAAACAGATTTTAGTCATTCAGTTTAATCACGGTAATGTCATTGATGACACGGATGGAACCATCGTGCGGAAACCGGGGCATAGACTGGAATTCTTCCGTTGCCCGGATGGCTTCCTCCTGATCCGGGGTGGCGATGGTGATATCCTCTCCCAGACAGTTCTGCATAAAGGGCAGATACGCCCTGCTGGAATCCGCAAAGACGCGGGCGTCTTTCATTGCTGTCATCGGTTGCAGCAGCGCTTCGCATTCGTCCATTTTGTAGGTCTTGCTGTATCGTCCGATAAAGGCGATCGGACGGTCAATATCATAATCTTCCTGTTGTTCCAGTCTGTCCACAATCTTCAGACACAATGCATATGTCTTTTCATATCGGAAGTTCATATTGAAATATGCGATATTGTTCAGCAGGACAAAGTTCCAGACGATGACCAGAACGGCAAGCGCGGCGCACCATTCAAGCAGTTTCCCGGCGGTTGTATTTGCACGGGATGGTGATGCATCGTCTGCCGGGGATGGCAATGCGGCATCCGCCGGAAATGGCGCTGCAGTATCTGCCGGGGATGGCGTTACAACGTTCTCACAGAAGATCAGGACGGCTGTAAACAGAAGACACCAGGAATGGCGCATCAGCATGTGATAGGTGACACCGTCGGAGATCATATAAATAATATTGGTGCATATGGGGATGCACACAATGCAGAGTGCGATCAGAAAGGTGCGCAGCGGACTTTTGTAGATCCTGTTCCTCTTGTAAAGCGTGATCAGAAACACTGCTCCGAGAAGTACACATAACACCACGGCGGTCCGGATCCAGTCATTCAGGGCGAGAATCTGTCCTGCTTTGAAAAATTCGTAAAAATCCCTGAAAATATGCACCATGCGGTCGCGGATCTGTGTGAGGCCGGGGACGGCGCTCTCACCGATGCCCTGATACTCGCTCAGAGAGATTCCCTTGATCTTCAGCGTGATCTGCAGTCCGATATAGTAAGCGCCAACGCCGCAGACAAGCATTGCGAGGTAGCGCGGAATGGCAGACAGAACCG
>JALFTO010000136.1 GCA_022779165.1 Lachnospiraceae bacterium | reverse complement strand
GGCAAACAGGCAATGAGATCACTGTGTAACAAGCTTCCTTTCTTTAAGAAGTTCTCGGATTCCATCGCCGCAGGACGTTTCGCAAGCGGTATGTCCCTCACATTGAGCAGCGGCCTGGACACCTACGAGAGCCTTGACCTGATCGGACAGCTTGTCGAGAATAAGGATATGGAAGAAAAGATCGGTCTTTGCCGCAAGTACATACAGGAGGGCGATACGTTCTCAGAGGCTTTGAAGAAAGCAAAGATCTTTACGATGTTTTACACGCATATGGTAGTGATCGGTTTCCGCTCCGGTTCCCTGGATTCCGTGATGAAGCAGATTGCCGCACATTATGAGGAAGATACCGATCAGAAGATCCGCTCCCTGATCTCCACACTGGAGCCCACCCTGGTCATCATCCTCTCCCTGTTTGTGGGATTGATTCTGTTATCCGTTATTATGCCGCTTATGGGAATCATGTCCATGATCGGTTAAGGAGGGACTTATGAAGCGAGAATTCTCTTTTCTGCAGAAGTTCCATCTCTCCTATCTGGCCTATATCGGCCTGTTTGCCCTGTTTCTCTATGGCGTCTCGTCCGTTGGACGCACCACCGTTGACAAGCAGGAGGAGAGTCTGCGGACGGCAATGCAGCGCGATATCACGCACTGCTATGCGGTCGAGGGATTCTATCCCCCGAGCCTTGAATATATCGAAGAGCACTACGGGCTCACCTATGACAAAGACCGGTTCTTCGTGGACTATCAGCCGATCGGTTCGAACATTGTACCAAATGTTACTATAATCAGGAAGGAATAGCGTTATGAGACAGCGACAGGAAAATAATCATATTGTAGATCTGCTTTTTGTGCTGGGTCTGTTCTTCGTATTTACGATTTCCGCTCTGTTTCTGATTCTGATCGGTTCCGGTGTATACAAAAACACCGTGGATAAAATGGACCGGAATTTTGATACGCGTACCGCTTTCGCCTATGTCACGGAAAAGATCCGTCAGAGCGACGTCTCCGACTCCGTCTCTGTGGAAGATTTTGACGGACACCGGGCGCTTGTTCTGAAAGAGGTCTTTGATGATGTATCTTATTCCACCTATCTGTATGAAGATGGTGGTTATCTGAAAGAGCTTTTTGCTGCCAGCGACAATGCACTGACAGCAGACGCCGGTCAGGACATTCTCCCTGTACTCGGCTTTCAGATCGCCCAGAAACGGGAGAATCTTTTACAGGTACAATTAACGACAGCGAGCGGCAACTATACCTTTTATGTTTCCACCCGTTGTAATCATACCAACCGCTGACAGGAGGTCACGACATCATGCGGAAGAATTCCAGTTCCAGTCTGTTTCTGATGGAACTTATCATTGCAATTTTATTCTTTTCTCTGGCAAGCACCGTCTGTATCCAGCTCTTTGTGAAGGCGCATCTGCTTACCGAGAAATCAGTCAATATCAATCAGAGTATCCTGTGGACGCAGAATCTCGCCGAGGGCTTCTTGAATTCCAACGGGGATCTTGCCGGGATGAAAGAGCTCTTTGATGAAAAGAGCGAACTCGGCGAGGATCATATCTCCCTCTATTTTGATAGCGACTGGAACCCCGTTGCTGCCGGCACAGACAGCGCACGCTATGAGGTAAAGCTACAGCTGACCGGAACCGACACTTCTCTGGTCACAGCGCAGATTGTTTCAACTGACTTAAAACAGACTGCGGAAACCGAGCCGGTCTATTCGCTCACGGTTGACAAATTCGTCGGAAACGGAGGCGCCTTATGAGAAACAAAAGGAAAAGCTACGGCGTAAACATCGGTTCCTCCTCGATCCTGCTGATCTTTGTCATCCTGTGTCTTGTATCCTTTGCAGTACTGTCGATCGTCAGCGCACAGACAGATTACAAGCTGAGCTGCAAGCTGGCGGAACGCACCACGAAATATTACGAAGCAAACAACGAGGTAGAATCCTATCTCCGGGATCTGCAGGCTTCCCTTGAGAAGATTTATGAGGATTCCGCCACTGCGGAGGAATATTTCGCTGTTGCAGGCCATGATACCACGTTTTCCATCCAACTCTCGGAGCAGCAGATGTTAAATGTCCATCTGAC
>JALFTO010000130.1 GCA_022779165.1 Lachnospiraceae bacterium | reverse complement strand
ATCGGATGAGAATTATATTATCAGTTCGAATGCGGGAGACAACAGTGTAGTGGTCTATAAGATCGATCACAGGACAGGAATGCTCGACAAGCGGTTTTGTCTGCCGATCAGCGGCGACTATCCCAAGGATGCCAATTTCTTTCCGGATATGAAGCATATTGTGTCGTTGAATCATGAGTCCAACACGATGACGTTCTTTACCGCAGATATGGACAAGGGGACGCTGGTCATGAAGGGAAAGGAGATTCCGGTCGACAAGCCGAATTGCATTATTTTCCATAAACTGCAGGCGTGAGACACATGAGCGAAACAGAATAGAAAGAATAAACTCCGGGGCTGCCGCCCTTCATTTTGCGGTGCCCCGGAGTTGCTATTTCTGATAAAAGTCAGTCAGGCGGTCCATGCGGCTGTGCATATTCTCAAACAGCAGATCGACCAGCGTCATGGCGACCATGGATTCCATCACGACAACCGCGCGCGGAACGATGATGGGATCATGTCGCCCCTTGATCTGCACCGAGATGTTCTCATGGTCGCGGTTGATCGTATCCTGCTGCTGAAAGATGGACGGCGTCGGCTTGACATGTGCCCGGATCAGGATATCGGAACCGTCACTGATACCGCCGAGTATGCCTCCGGCATGATTCGTCTTTTTGCAGACCTTGTCATCTTCCGTATAAAAGGCATCATTGAAATTGCTGCCCGTTGCGGTTCCGGCATGGAGACCGTCACCGATGCTCACCGCTTTGACAGCGCCAATTGACATGACAGCTTTACTCAGGCAGGCATCCAGTTTGTCGAATACGGGCTCGCCGATCCCGGCAGTCATGCCGTTTACCATACATTCCATCACACCGCCGGAGGAGTCGAGATTCTCGCGCGTTTTCATCAGATATTCCTCAGCCTTTGCGGAAGCTTCCCGGTCAGGCATACAGGTGGGCGTATTTCGTATGGCTTCCCTATCAAATTTTGTCATATCAACCTCGATCGGGCCGATGCTTCTGGTATAGGCGGTGACGGTGATTCCAAGCTCTTTTAATATCTTACAGGCAATTGCACCCGCCGCAACCCTGCCGATCGTTTCACGCCCTGAGGAGCGTCCACCGCCGCGGTAATCACGGAACCCATATTTTGCGTCAAAGGTGTAATCCGCATGGCCGGGACGATAATACGATGCGATTTCACTGTAGTCAGCGGAGCGCTGGGAAGTGTTTTCCACCATCATGGAGATTGGCGTGCCCGTGGTCTTTCCATCAAAAACTCCGGAGAGAATGCGTACCTTGTCATCTTCCTTCCGGGGAGTGGAGAGGGCGTTCTGCCCGGGTTTCCTGCGGTCCAGATAGATCTGGATATCCTCTTCGCACAGCGGAAGCCCTGCGGGACATCCGTCGACAACAGCACCGAGGGCGGGGCCATGGGATTCGCCCCAGGTAGTAACGGTAAAATGCTTGCCAAATGTTGAACCGGCCATAATATTGCTCCTTTGTTGTTTTTCTTAGAGTAGTTCTATTGAAAATTATAATGGAAGTATGATAAAATTGCAAATGAGTATGTTTTTTGATTCATAAGAGGAAATAAGATGAGGATTACGATGCGGGAGAGAGTAATCTCCCGGCTGAAAAGAACAGGAAAACGGAATAAATGTCTGAAACCTCCCATGATGATATGCATGATCTTTATTCTGCTTATCTGTCGTCTGTGGGATTGTCTGTTCAACAATATGAAAAAATATGCCTGTGTCATGGTTGTGCTTTTATTCTTTGTGATGAGCAGCAGTTTTAATTTTCCGATCTTTGAGGATGCAACACTCAATGAGCAGCCCATGGCATTTATCGTGGAAAACCAGACAATGGCGGCTGCTCAGGCGGAGGAAGAACAGATCCCGGAGGTTGAGGTCCTGGATGACTCCGATGTGCTGGACGGTTATGAGGATACAGAACTCGACAATATGGAAGAGATTGATAAATATACGTTGGATGAGATTCTGGAGGAGAACAGTGCCGGAACGGAAGATGCGGCAGAGAGTGAAGGTGATCAGCCGGAACCAGAGAATGTGGAGTTCTCAAAGGATGACTGGAGACTCCTACTGATCAACAAGCAGCATCCCATTCCGGAGGACTATACCTTTAATCTGGGGACCATCAAGGGATCCATGAAATGTGATGAGCGAATTATCAGTGATTTGCTTGCCATGCTCCAGGGAGCCAAAAATGACGGTGTCAATCTGGTAATCTGTTCGCCTTACAGGGATCTGAACCGTCAGGAGGTACTCTTCAACAGGAAGATCCATGCCTATATGGCAAAAGGCATGAGTTATATGGAGGCTTATAAGATATCCTCGCAGGCTGTGACGGTGCCGGGTGCCAGTGAACATCAGATCGGCCTTGCCCTTGATATTGTGTCGGATACGTATGCGTATCTGAACGAGGGCTTTGGCGATACGGAAGCAGGAAAATGGCTGCAGGAGCACAGCTGCGAGTACGGCTTTACCCTGCGGTATCCGAAAGGCAAGGAGTACATTACCAGTATCGAGTATGAACCGTGGCATTTCCGGTATGTCGGGAAGGAAGCGGCGACTGTAATGAAACAGAAAGGAATCTGTCTGGAAGAGTTTGTGGATGAACTGTAATGTTTCGGACAGTTTTGGGTTTTATCATATGGAAGAAAAGAAATATCGTCTGTTAAAGCGGGAAGGGCGTGCAAAGCGTGCGGAATTTCACACGGTTCACGGCACGATCCAGACCCCTGTTTTTATGAATGTGGGTACGGCGGCAGCAATCAAGGGAGCTGTTTCCACCGAGGATCTGGAACAGATCGGCACACAGGTGGAATTGTCGAACACGTATCATCTTCACGTGAGACCCGGTGATCAGGTCGTGAAGAAAATGGGTGGTTTACATAAGTTTATGTCCTGGAATAAACCGATCCTGACGGATTCCGGCGGTTTTCAGGTGTTTTCGCTGGCAGGACTGCGGAAGATCAAGGAGGAAGGTGTCTACTTCAATTCCCATATTGATGGACGGAAGATCTTCATGGGTCCGGAGCAAAGTATGCAGATCCAGTCGAATCTTGCCTCCACAATCGCAATGGCCTTTGATGAGTGTCCGTCCAGCAGGGCGGATCGTACTTATGTGCAGAATTCTGTGGATCGCACTACCAGATGGCTGGAGCGGTGTAAGGCGGAGATGACAAGATTAAACGGTCTTGAGGATACCATCAACAAGCAGCAGCTTTTGTTCGGAATCAATCAAGGTGCGATTTTTGAGGATATCCGGATCGAACATGCCAAACGGATCGCGGAGCTTGATTTGGACGGCTATGCTGTCGGCGGGCTTGCAGTGGGAGAAACGCATGAGGAGATGTATCACATTCTGGAGGAGACGGTTCCCTATCTCCCTGTAGACAAGCCAACCTACCTGATGGGTGTAGGAACTCCGGCCAATATTCTGGAGGGCGTGGAGCGCGGCATCGATTTCTTTGATTGTGTGTATCCGTCGAGGAACGGCCGGCACGGTCATGTCTACACGAATCAGGGCAAACGGAATCTGTTCAATGCCAGATACGAGCTGGATGATACACCAATCGAGGAAGGATGTCAGTGTCCGGCATGCAGGAGGTATTCCAGAGCTTATATCCGACATCTCCTGAAGGCGAAGGAGATGCTGGGAATGCGCCTGTGCGTCACGCATAACCTGTATTTCTACAATATGATGATGCGGGAGATCAGGGATGCACTTGATGAGGGCAGATTTGCCGCATACAAGAGAGATAAGCTTGCCGGCATGGAACAGGCGGGGGAAGAAGGCTTTTGAGTAAAGTAATGGGATCAGATGCATAAAGGGCTTGCCCATCTGCGCATTTTTGTGTATGATAGAGAAAGCGAGTTATTTCAGATAACAGGAGGATACAAGAATATGAATATTTTATTGACAGCGGCACAGGGAGGCAATGCAGGATTTATCATGATCGCGTATATCGTCATGATTGTTGCCTTTATTTATTTTATGATGGTTCGTCCGCAGAAAAAGGAGCAGAAGAGAATGGCTGCCATGCTTTCCGCACTGGAACTCGGCGACAGTGTTCTGACGAACAGCGGATTTTACGGTGTGGTGATCGATATCACAGATGATACGGTTATCGTGGAGTTCGGAAACAACAAAAATTGTCGTATTCCCATGCAGAAATCAGCCATTGCACAGGTTGAGAAGCCTTCGGCAGAATAATGAATATCATAAAAGGCTTCGCCGGATACGGTCTGGCGGGGCTTTTTTTACAATATGTCTGTGTGCTTTTGCTGTTTTTTGCCTGAAACAGGCCGCAGATACTATAACTGCTGATTATAGAATATATGAATAATATTCATTTTGGAGCGCTGAACGGTTGTGCTACAATAGTGGTATCTTATTAGAAAAATCAGGAGCGTGAAATCATTATGAAGTTAAATGTTGTATGTATTCCGGGCGACGGGATCGGGCCGGAAATTGTGGCACAGGCAAAGAAAGTTTTGAACAAGGCGCTTGCGCTTTACGGTCACGAGATAACATATCAGGATATCCTTATGGGCGGCGCTTCGATCGATGTCCATGGGGTTCCACTTACGGACGAGGCGATTGCCAATGCAAAAGCAGCCGATGCTGTGCTGATGGGATCGATCGGAGGGGATACCACAAAGTCTCCGTGGTACAAACTTGCACCGGAACTCAGACCGGAGGCGGGACTTCTCAAGATCAGGAAAGCACTGAATCTGTTTGCTAATCTTCGCCCGGCAGTGTTGTATCCGGAACTGGCAGATGCATGCCCTCTGCGCGGTGAGACGAGAAAGAACGGGTTTGATATGCTGATCATGCGCGAACTTACAGGCGGACTTTATTTCGGTGAGAGGAAAACGATCACGGAAAACGGAGAGCGCAAGGCGATCGATACATTGACTTACAGTGAGTCTGAGATCAGAAGGATCGCGATCAAGGGATTTGAGATCGCAAGGAAGCGGAGGAAAAAGGTCACAAGCGTGGACAAGGCGAATGTACTGGATTCTTCCAGACTGTGGAGAGCCGTCGTGGAGGAGGTCGCAAAAGACTACCCTGATGTGACACTTGAACATATGCTGGTCGATAACTGCGCGATGCAGCTGGTGAAAGATCCGGCACAGTTTGACGTGATCCTGACGGAGAATATGTTCGGGGATATCTTGTCGGATGAGGCGAGTATGGTGACGGGCTCCATCGGAATGCTCGCTTCCGCAAGTTTAAATGACACAAAATTTGGCTTATATGAGCCGAGCCATGGATCGGCACCGGATATTGCCGGGAAAGATATTGCAAATCCGATCGCAACGGTGCTTTCCGCATCTATGATGCTACGTTACAGCTTTGATCTGGATGATGTGGCGGATGCAGTGGATCGTGCTGTGCAGCAGGTGTTGCAGGATGGTCTGCGCACGGTGGATATCATGTCGGAAGGATGCCGACAGGTCGGATGCAGTGAGATGGGAGATCTGATTTGTGAACGAATAACAGGAGGACAAAGGGATGAGAAGTGATTCGGTAAAAAAAGGAATTCAGCAGGCACCGCACAGGAGTCTGTTCAATGCACTGGGATTTACAGAGGAGGAACGCGTTAGACCGTTGATCGGCATTGTGAGTTCCTATAATGAGATTGTCCCGGGACATATGAATCTTGATAAGATCGTTGAGGCAGTGAAGATGGGCGTTGCGATGGCAGGCGGCACTCCGGTGGTTTTCCCGGCGATTGCCGTGTGCGATGGAATCGCTATGGGACATATCGGTATGAAATATTCTCTGGTGACCAGGGATCTGATTGCCGACAGTACGGAATGTATGGCGATGGCGCATGGATTTGATGGTCTGGTGTGTGTGCCGAACTGCGACAAAAATGTGCCCGGACTTCTCATGGCGGCAGCCAGATTGAATATTCCCACAATTTTTGTGTCCGGCGGACCGATGTTGGCCGGTCATGTGAAAGGACAGAAGCGCAGCCTTTCTTCCATGTTTGAGGCAGTCGGCAGCGTGGCGGCCGGAACGATGACGATGGATGATTTGTGTGAGTTTGAGGAGAAGGTATGTCCTACCTGTGGTTCCTGTTCCGGTATGTACACTGCCAATTCCATGAACTGTCTGACAGAGGCGTTGGGAATGGGACTGAAGGGGAACGGTACGATCCCGGCAGTTTATTCCGAGAGGATCAGGCTCGCAAAGCATGCGGGTATGCAGATCATGGAACTTGTAGAGAAAGACATCAAGCCGAGAGATATCATGACGGAAAAGGCATTTATGAATGCGCTGACTGTGGATATGGCGCTCGGCTGTTCCACCAATTCCATGCTCCATCTTCCTGCGATCGCGCATGAGGCAGGCGTGGAACTAAACCTTGACATTGCGAATGAACTTTCCGCAAAGACACCGAACCTGTGTCATCTGGCTCCGGCAGGTCCTACCTACATGGAAGATCTGAACGAGGCGGGCGGTGTCTATGCCGTGATGAACGAATTGACTAAGAAAGATCTGCTCTACACGGATCTGATCACTGTCACAGGAAAGACGGTCGGAGAAAATATTGCAGATTGTGTAAATAAGAATCCAGAGGTGATCAGACCGGTGGAGAATCCGTATTCCCAGACGGGCGGAATCGCCGTGTTAAAGGGAAATCTCGCACCGGACTCCGGCGTGGTGAAGCGCTCGGCTGTCGTGCCGGAAATGATGGTACATGAAGGACCTGCCAGAGTGTTTGACTGTGAGGAGGATGCGATCGCTGCGATCACAGGAGGCAAGATCGTTGCAGGTGATGTCGTTGTGATCCGTTATGAGGGACCCAAAGGCGGTCCGGGCATGAGAGAGATGCTGAACCCTACCTCAGCTATTGCCGGCATGGGGCTTGGTTCCAGTGTGGCGCTGATCACGGACGGACGTTTCTCGGGTGCTTCCAGAGGCGCTTCCATCGGACATGTGTCACCGGAGGCTGCTGTGGGCGGACCGATCGCTCTGGTGGAAGAGGGAGATATCATCAGTATCAATATTCCTGAGAATTCCCTGAACGTTAAGGTTTCCGATGAGGAGCTGGCAGCAAGGCGGGCAAAATGGCAGCCCAGACAGCCTAAAGTCACCACGGGATACCTTGCGAGATATGAGAAGATGGTAACCAGCGGAAACAAGGGCGCTATACTTGAAGTGAAATAGAGATCGGGAGGAAGATGACATGCAGCTTACAGGTGCGGAAATTGTAATAGAATGTCTGAAAGAACAGGGCGTTGATACGGTGTTCGGGTATCCGGGCGGAACGATTCTGAATGTGTACGATGCGCTTTATAAGCATAAAGAAATCAACCATATCCTGACTTCCCATGAGCAGGGAGCCGCCCATGCGGCAGACGGTTATGCGAGGGCAACCGGCAAGGTCGGCGTGTGTATGGCGACGAGCGGTCCCGGTGCGACCAATCTCGTCACTGGAATTGCAACCGCTTATATGGATTCCGTTCCTATGGTTGCAATCACAGCGAACGTTGTGCTTCCGCTGCTTGGTAAGGATACCTTCCAGGAGGTGGACATCGCCGGTGTGACGATGCCAATCACGAAGCATGGTTATATCGTTAAGGATGTGAAGATTCTTGCAGATACGATTCGCAAGGCTTTTCGGATCGCCAAATCGGGCAGGCCGGGGCCGGTGCTTGTCGACATCACGAAGGATGTGACAGCGGCAAAATGTGACTACAAGCCGGAGAAGCCTACGGAGGAACCTCATAAAAATAAGTTTACGGAAGCGGATATCCAGGCGGCGCTCAAACTGATCAAAAAGGCGGAGAAGCCCTATATCTATGTAGGGGGCGGCGCAGTGATCTCCGGAGCGTATGATCAGGTGAAGGAGTTTGCCAAGAAGATCGATGCTCCTGTATGCGATACGTTGATGGGGAAAGGCGCTTTTGACGGAACGGATGAGATGTATACCGGCATGATCGGTATGCACGGAACAAAGACATCCAATCTCGGCGTCAGCGAGTGTGATCTGCTTATTGCCCTCGGTGCCAGATTCTCGGATCGTGTGGTAAGTAATGCCAAGAAGTTTGCGGCCAAGGCAAAGGTGCTGCACATCGATATCGATGCGGCGGAGATCAATAAGAATATCAGAACGGACGCGTCTGTTGTGGGAGACTTAAAGGATGTGCTCACGGTGCTCAATGAGAGAATTGACCAAATGAGTCATCCGGAGTGGCGGATCCATATCCATGAGATGAAGCAGAAATATCCTTTGAAATATGAGGAGGAAGGTCTGTCCTGTCCTTACGTGATGGAAGAACTTTACCGCATTACGAACGGCAAGGCGGTGATCACCACAGATGTTGGACAGCATCAGATTTGGGCATCACAGTATTATAAATATACGGAACCCCGGACATTCCTGTCTTCCGGTGGCCTCGGTACCATGGGCTACGGTCTCGGCGCCTGCATCGGAGCCAAGATTGGCAGACCGGACAAGATCTGTGTCAATATTGCAGGTGACGGATGTTTTCGCATGAATATGAATGAACTGGCGACGGCAAGCCGCTATAACATTCCGATCATCCAGATCATTATCAACAATCATGTGCTCGGCATGGTGAGGCAGTGGCAGACATTGTTCTATGAAAAACGTTATTCCCAGACAGTACTTCAGGATAAAGTGGATTTCTGCAAGGTGTCAGAGGGACTCGGCTGTATGGCGATTCGCGTGACGACAAAGGAAGAGGTTGCTCCTGCGATCGAGAAAGCGATTGCGGCAAAGGCGCCGGTTGTGATTGAGTGTGTGATCCCGGAAGATGACAAGGTGTTCCCTATGGTACCCGGCGGGGCGGCGATCAGTGAGGCATTTGACGGGGATGACCTGAAGAAGATGCAGTCATGATATGTAATAAATAGAGCATTCGTGACAAAAGAAAAATCAAAGAATCGATATGAGTACAAAGAAGATTATTATTATCAGTAGTGTGACGGCAGTAATATTGTGTATTCTGGCAGCCCTGTATACAGGGCTGTCTGTTTACTATGCAGACCGTTTCTCTTACGGCACCTGGAACAACGGGATTTACTGCACGGGAAAGAGTGTGCCGGAAGCGGCGGAACTTCTGGAGGCGCAGTACAGGGAGAATTCCGGAGGATGTATGGCTGTGACGATGGAGGATGGCTCCGTAAGACAGCTTGATTTTGAGGCAATCGGCTTGCAATATGACTTTTTGCAGCCGCTGGAAGCACTTAAGGCACAACAGGATCCATGGCTGTGGTTTCAGTATCTGTTCGCGAGGGACAACCGGATCGCGCCTGTCATATCGATGGATGAGGAAGCATATGAAAGGACTTATAAAAAATGTTTTTCCGATTTCTGTCAAAAATATGAGAAAGATTACTGTGTCTATATTGAGAGGACGACCGAAGGGTACCAGCTTGTAAATGATAAAAAGCATGTTTGGGATTGGGAAACGGATGAGGCCCGGATAAAGGAAGCAATTCTGTCCGGCAGGGAAAACTTTGATCTTGCTGTGGAAGGAACCTATCAGGATATTCCTTTGAGCACAGAGGAATTGCGAACCCTTGATCTGTGGGAGGATGTAAAAGAATTCCAACAGTGCGATATCATCTATCATTTTGGTGAGGACGAGGAGCCGGTCAACGGTTCCGTGGTCTGCGACTGGCTGATCCCGGATGGGGAAGGCGGTTTTGTCTATGATGAGGACGGACGTCTTGCCTGGGACAAGGAGAAACTGGAAGCATACATGGATGTGCTGGCAGAGCGGTATAACACGCTTGGCGGGATTAGGGAGTTTCATTCAACCAGAGGTGATACCGTCACAATCGAGGGAGGTACTTACGGCAATCAGTTTCAGGTAAAGAGCGAAAAAAAGTGGCTTTATGAAACTTTTTTGGCAGTAAAGAACGGTACATGGACAGGGGAATTGCCTGTTGTGCGAGAACCGGAATACGTTAAGACGGCGAAGAGGCAGGGAAAGGATGATATCGGGGACACTTACATCGAGATTGATATGGGACAGCAGCAGCTGTACTACTATCAGGACGGGACGTTAAAACTCAGCACGCCGATCGTTACGGGAAATATGATGCGTAAGCGCGGGACGCCGTCAATGGTCTGCTATGTTTACGGAAAGCAGAAGAACAGGGTGCTTCGCGGTCCGGGTTATGCGGCATATGTGAAATACTGGATGCCGGTGAAGAACGGGATCGGCATTCATGATGCGGCATGGCGGGATGAGTTTGGCGGGGAGATCTATAAGACGGACGGATCCCACGGATGTATTAATACCCCGGATGAGGCGATGGCAAAACTGTATGAGATGGTGGAGATCGGGACGCCGGTTGTCATGTTTTACTAAGACATCAGTGAAAAGAAGTTGACGTTACAGCAAGGAAAGGATAAAATTGAATACGTTGGGGTTTCCCATACATATTATAAACAAAAAGTTGAGGAGGAAGGATTCATGTCCAGAGTGTACAATTTTTCAGCGGGACCAGCTGTTCTGCCGGAAGAAGTATTGAGAGAAGCAGCAGATGAAATGTTAGATTATAAGGGGACAGGGATGTCCGTTATGGAGATGAGTCACAGGTCTAAGGCGTATGATACCATTATCAAAGAGGCCGAGGCTGATCTCCGTGAACTCATGAATATTCCGGATAACTATAAGGTACTGTTTCTGCAGGGCGGTGCAAGCCAGCAGTTCGCCATGATTCCCATGAATCTGATGAAGAACAAGGTTGCCGACTACATCATTACCGGTCAGTGGGCTAAGAAAGCTTATCAGGAGGCTTGCCTGTACGGTAAGGCCAATAAGATCGCATCATCTGAGGATAAGACATTTTCCTATATCCCGGACTGCTCCGATCTGCCGATTTCGGAGGATGCGGATTACGTATATATTTGTGAGAATAATACGATCTATGGCACAAAATATAAAGAACTTCCCAACACCAAGGGAAAGATTCTGGTATCCGATGTGTCGTCCTGTTTCCTGTCCGAGCCTGTGGATGTGACAAAATACGGTGTGATCTACGGCGGTGTGCAGAAGAATATCGGGCCGGCAGGCGTCGTGATCGTCATCATTAGAGAGGATCTGATCACAGACGATGTGCTTCCGGGAACACCTACCATGTTGAAATACAAGACGCATGCGGATGCAGGATCGCTGTACAACACGCCGCCCGCATACGGCATCTATATTTGCGGCAAAGTATTCAAATGGTTAAAGAAGATGGGCGGTCTCTCCGTGATGAAGGAGCGCAATGAGAAGAAGGCAAAGATTCTCTATGATTTCCTTGACCAGAGCAAACTGTTCAAAGGAACTGTTGAGAAGAAGGATCGTTCTCTCATGAATGTACCGTTTGTTACGGGAAGTGAAGAACTGGATGCCAAATTTGTCAAGGAGGCAAAGGAAGCCGGTCTTGAGAATCTGAAAGGTCACAGAACAGTAGGCGGTATGCGTGCAAGCATCTATAACGCAATGCCGATCGAGGGTGTTGAGGCTCTGGTAGCCTTTATGAAGAAATTTGAGGAGGAAAATCTGTAAAATGGACGCAGCATTTAAGTATCACTGCCTGAATCCGATCGCGAAGGTAGGGCTTGATAAATTTAAGGATAATTTTGTAAAGACTGACAATGTGGAGGAGGCGGAAGGAATCCTGGTGAGGAGCGCTTCCATGCATGAGATGACATTTTCCGATAAGCTTCTTGTGATCGCAAGAGCGGGGGCGGGCGTCAACAATATTCCGCTCGATATTTGTGCACAGAAGGGTATCGTTGTCTTTAATACGCCGGGTGCTAATGCAAACGGTGTGAAGGAGCTGGTGATCGCCGGTATGCTGCTCGCTTCCAGAGATGTGGTCGGCGGCATCAACTGGGCGCTTTCCCAGAAGGATAATCCGGATATTGCCAAGGCGGCAGAGAAAGAGAAAAAGAAATTTGCCGGAACAGAGATCCAGGATAAGAAGCTTGGAATTATCGGACTCGGTGCGATCGGTGTCAAGGTTGCAAATGTGGCTAAGCATATGGGTATGGAGGTCTATGGCTATGACCCTTATGTTTCGGTAGATGCCGCATGGAACTTGAGCCGTGATGTCAAACATGTGCTGAACGTGGATGAGATTTATGAGAACTGTGATATTATCACGATCCATGTACCGCTTATGGATGCCACAAAGGGCATGATCAACAAGGAAGCCATCGATAAGATGAAGGACGGCGTGATCCTGTTGAACTTTGCACGTGATCTTCTTATGGATGAGAAGGCTGTACTGGAAGGCATCAAAGAGGGAAAAGTCAGAAAATATGTTTCTGATTTCCCGAATCCGACGACAGCCGGACAGGAAGGGTGTATTGTGATTCCACATCTCGGAGCATCCACGGAGGAGTCCGAGGATAACTGTGCGAAGATGGCAGTCAAGGAAATGATGGACTATCTGGAGAACGGCAACATCAAGAACAGTGTGAATTATCCAAACTGTGATATGGGTGTCTGCGTCAAGGCGGGACGTGTTGCCATTTTCCACAAAAATGTTACGAATATGATCGCAAAGTTTACCTCGACATTCGGCGACAAAGGAATCAATATCTCCGATCTGACCAACAAGTCAAAAGGAGAGGTTGCATATACCATGCTGGATGTTGAGACGGCAGTCACAGAAGAAATCGTGAAGACACTGGAAAATATTGAAGGTGTGTTCCGGGTAAGAGTGGTAAAATAATTTATGAAATTGTCAGATTTGGAACAATTTAATCCGATTACCGTACAATGTCATGACAATCCCGACGCTGATTCCATCGGCTCGGGATTTGGCATTTACCGGTATTTTATGCAGCGTGGGAAAACAGTCCGGCTGATCTACAGTGGTCGCAACCGCATCCACAAGGCAAACCTGCTCCTGATGGTGGACAAGCTGGAGATCCCAATTGAGTATGTGGAAGACCGTACAGAGAAGATAGAAGGGCTGCTGATCACGGTGGACTGTCAGCATGGCGCCGGCAATGTGTCCGGATTTTTGGCGGATCATGTGGCGGTAATCGATCATCATCAGATTGAGATCTCGGATTTGGAATATCAGGAGATCCATTCCAATCTGGGCAGCTGTTCCACACTGGTATGGCGCATGCTGTGCGAGGCCGGTTATCCGCTGAATGAGGATCGTATCCTGAGTACAGCGCTGTATTACGGATTGTATTCCGATACCAATCAGTTTGCAGAACTCTTTAATCCGCTGGATATGGATATGCGTGAGAGTCTGGACTGCGATATGAGTCTGATCCGACTGTTTCGCAATTCGAATCTGTCTTTGCAGGAATTGGAACTGGCAGGAGTGGCTTTGATCCGACATATTTATAATAACGATTATCAGTATGCCATTATCAAGGCACCGCCGTGTGATCCCAATATACTCGGTATGATCAGTGACTTCCTGATTCAGGTGGATGAGGTCAAATCCTGTATTGTCTATAATGAGATCAACGAGGGGATCAAGCTTTCTACGAGGAGCTGTATCAAAGAAGTGGATGCCAGTGAGCTGGCTTCCTTTGTGTGCGGCGATATCGGCTCTGGAGGAGGCCATTTGGAGAAAGCGGGCGGTTTCATCAGTATGGGGCTTTATGAGCGGGATTACCCGACGCTCCACACGGAGGCGTATTTCAGTCAGAAGATGAATGAGTATTTTGACAATACACAGATCATTTATGCAAGGGAGTATGAACCGGATGTCAGCCAAATGAAAAAGTACAGCAAGAAACCGGTGATACTGGGGTATGTCAGAACGACGGAATTGTATCCGGAAGGCACCTCCGTCACACTCCGCACAAAATCAGGTGACCGGGACATCAGGACCTCAGGCGAACTGTACATTATGATCAGACCTGACGGAGAAGCCTATTCCAGAAGAAAGGAATCTTTTGAGGGAAGATATCAGGAAGCGCAGATCGTTTATGATGGCAGGTATGGCGTGGATAAATATGCCCCTACGCTGAAGAATAAAGAAGATGGAACGACACGTGTTCTCACAGAGTATGCCAAAGCATGTATGCCTAAAAAAGATGTGTATGTGTATGCGATGGAGCTCACCGGAACAGTCAAGGTATTTACTCTGGAGGACGAGGAGCATTATTCCGTCGGAAGAGCAGGCGATTATCTTGTCGTACAGTGTGATGATCTACATGATCTGCATGTGGTTTCAAAGAATGAATTTGACCGGATTTATACGAAGATTGAGGAATAAAAGAGTCGTTTTGACAGCTGTCCGGAACAGGAAAGACATAAAAAGCTTCCATTCATTTGTATAACATGAGTGGAAGCTTTTTTGATTTTATGGTCAATGAATATATGGTTAGGAATTGAGATCAAAATCCAGATAATCTTCTTTGAACTTGCTGGCGTTTGCCACAGAAAACTCACTCGCGAGATCCATATATTCAATAAAGATATCCTCCAGGGAACGATTCTGCTCTTTGGCAATTGTTTCCATAATGGGCTTTAGCTTGTCAAGCTGTTCGGAGATGGGAACTTTCTGCGGATCGATATCGCCCATAACCTCCTCTGCATATTGATTTATCCTGTTTAACATGATTTCCTGATCTTTTGTCATTTAATTGATTCACCCTTTCTGATTTTGTCGATTCTTTGCGGATAATGTCAAGTCCTGTTTCCCGATTTTTGTCCACATGGCATATTGTAGCATTCCGTGCTTCATCTGTCAAAAAATACAAAATGCTGAAACTGTTTCCCATTCGGTTGCGGATGTGATAAAATAAAATTGTATTTTCTTGTGAGGAGACGATTATTTTAACAGAACAGGAGAACAGCTATGCTCACGATCGGTTGTCATTTGTCGGCTTCCAAAGGTTATCTTGCGATGGGAAAGGAAGCTGTGAAGATTGGCGCTAACACATTTCAATATTTTACGAGGAATCCCAGAGGCGGCGCGGTGAAACCGCTGGATCTTAACGATGTGGAGGCGTACAGGATATTTGCTGAGGAACACGGCATCGAGAAGATTCTCGCCCATGCGCCGTACACGCTAAATGCCTGCGCAAAGGACGATTCTATCAGGGATTTTGCACTGCGTACCATGAGCGACGATTTAGACAGACTGGCACATCTGCCGGAATCCATGTACAATTTCCATCCGGGCAGTCATGTGAGCCAGGGAGCGGAGAAGGGGATCGAACTCATTGCCGACCTTTTGAACCGTGTGCTTACGCCGGAGCAGCCCACCATGGTTCTATTGGAAACCATGTCCGGAAAGGGATCGGAAGTGGGGAGAAACTTTGAGGAGTTAAGAGCAATCATTGACCGTGTGGAATGTAAGGAGAAGATGGGAGTATGTCTTGATACCTGCCATGTGTATGACGGCGGTTATGACATTGTGAACAGCCTGGATGAGGTGATCAGTGAGTTTGACCGGATCGTTGGTTTGGAACGGTTGTGTGCGGTTCATATCAATGACAGCAAGAATCCGTTTGCGAGCCATAAAGACCGGCATGAAAAGATCGGTCTTGGTTCCATCGGAGCGGAAGCCTTTGCAAGGATCATCAACCATCCTGCATTGAGGAAGCTTCCGTTCTATCTGGAGACACCGAATGAGCTTGACGGCTATCAGCAGGAGATCAGCTTGCTGCGCGGGTTATACCATGAATAATCAATAATATTACGGAGGAGACAAATTATGGCAGACATCAGACCTTTTCGTGCGATCCGTCCCAAGGAGGGGCTGGAGGCAGAGATTGCGGCGCTTCCCTATGACGTGTACAACCGGGAGGAAGCCAGAGAGGCAGTGCAGGGCAAGCCGCTTTCCTTTCTGAATATCGACAGGGCGGAGACACAGTTTGCACCGGATGCGGACATGTACGGTGACTTTGTCTATGAGAAGGCACGCGATATGTTGGATCAGATGATACAGGCAGGACAGTTTGTACAGGATCCGGAATCGTGTTACTACATATATGAACTGACGATGGACGGCAGGAGTCAGACGGGGATCGTTGCCTGTGCGAGCGTGGATGATTATGTGAACCAGGTGATCAAAAAACATGAAAATACGCGCGCGGAGAAGGAGGAGGACAGAATCCGCCATGTGGATGTATGCAGTGCACAGACAGGGCCGATTTTCCTCGCATATCGTGCCAGAAAAGAACTGACTGATATAGTCAATAGAATAAAACGGACGAACCCGTTGTATGATTTTACAAGTGAGGACGGTATCAGACACAGGGTGTGGAAGATTTCTGATCCGGCTGTCGTGGATGCGGTAAGGGATCATTTTGCAAAGATACAGACGATCTATATTGCGGATGGACATCACAGATGCGCTTCCGCGGTGAAGGTCGGACTTAAGCGGAGACAGGCTAAGCCGGATTATACGGGAGAGGAAGAGTTCAACTATTTCCTTTCTGTTCTGTTCCCGGACGAGGAGCTTATGATCATGGATTACAACCGCGTGGTGAAGGATCTGAACGGTCTGTCGGAGGAAGCGTTCCTTGAGCGTGTAAAGGAAAAGTTCCATGTAGAGTGTCTCGGGGATAACGTCATCGCACCGGCACATAAAGGGCAGGTCTGCATGTATCTTGGCGGAAAGTGGTACCGCATGGAGTATGAGGGAGATCTGACAGGCAGGAATCCTGTGGAAGCGCTCGATGTCTCTGTCCTGCAAAACGAGCTTCTTGAGCCTGTACTCGGGATCCATGATCCCAAAACGGATGACAGGATTGACTTTGTCGGAGGCATAAGGGGACTTGCAGAGCTGGAACGTCGTGTCAGAGAGGATTGTAAGGTTGCTTTTGCATTGTATCCGACGTCCATACAGGAGCTGTTTGCCGTATCGGATGCGGGGCTTTTGATGCCGCCAAAGTCTACATGGTTTGAGCCGAAGCTCAGAAGCGGCATTTTTATTCATCGGATAGAAAGGCTGTAGGGAGGAAAAGGGTATGAACGAAAAACTGTATAAATTGATGAACTGGCCGGAAATTGAAGAACTTGTTTATTCCGAGTGCGATAATCCCCATAAACTGCTGGGAGCGCAGAAAGTGGGCAGAAACCTTCTGATCCAGGGATTTTTTCCGGACAGCCGCAGTGTGAAGCTGCGCAGCAAGGACGGCGCAAAGGCATGTGCGATGGAGTGTGTGGATGAGGCCGGCTTCTATGCGGCGCTTGTACCTGAAAAGGACTATGCGGCAGGCTATGAATATCTTGTTCACGATGGCAAAAAAGAGCATGTGTGCCAAGAGGTTTACCGTTTTGATCCTGTGATCACCAAAGAGGATACGGATCGGTTTGCGGCTGGAATTCATTATTCGGTCTATAAGGTGCTGGGAGCACACCTTATGACGATTGACGGTGTGAAAGGCGTTCATTTTGCAGTGTGGGCACCGAATGCGCGCCGTGTCAGCGTGGTGGGAGATTTTAACAACTGGGACGGCAGAGTGCATCAGATGCGCAGGCTCTGGGACTCCGGCATTTTTGAACTGTTCCTGCCGGATGCGAAAGTGGGACAGAATTATAAGTTTGAGATCAAACTAAGGGACGGCCTTACGTATCTGAAATCGGATCCCTACGGGTTCGCAGCGCAGCTCAGACCGGAAACGGCTTCTGTAATCGCGGACATCAATCATTTCAAATGGGAGGATGATGCGTGGATTGAGAAGAGAGAGACGGAGTGTGGTCAGGATCTGCCGATGAGTATCTACGAGCTGTATCTCGGCTCTTTTTCCAGACCGGACAAAGAAAGTTATGTTAACTACAGAGAACTTGCTCCGAAGATTATTGATTATGTGAAAAAAATGGGATATACGCATATCGAACTGATGCCTGTTATGGAGCATCCGTTTGACGGTTCCTGGGGATATCAGGTGATCGGGTATTACGCGCCTACGGCAAGATACGGAACTCCGGAGGACTTTATGTATTTTATGAACGAGATGCACAAGGCGGGAATCGGAGTGATCTTAGATTGGGTGCCGGCACATTTCCCAAGAGATGTCCATGGTCTTTCCAATTTTGACGGCACCTGCCTGTATGAACATCTTGATCCCAGACAGGGAGCACATCCGGATTGGGGGACACTCATCTATAATTACGGCAGACCGCAGGTGAGTAATTATCTGATCGCCAATGCATTGTTCTGGATTCATCAGTATCACGCGGACGGACTCCGTATGGATGCGGTGGCATCCATGCTTTATCTGGATTACGGCAAGCGGGATGGGCAGTGGGTTGCCAATATATACGGCGGAAACGAGAATCTGGAGGCGATCGAGTTCCTAAGACACTTAAACTCGATTGTGGCAAAGACGGGAAGAGGCGCTGTGTGCATTGCAGAGGAATCGACGGCATGGCCGATGGTCACCGGACATCTGAAGGAGGGCGGTCTTGGCTTTGCATATAAGTGGAACATGGGATGGATGAACGATTATCTGCAATATATTAAGTATGATCCGTTCTTCAGATCCCATCATCACGGCGAACTGACCTTCAGTATGATCTATGCCTACAGTGAGAAATTCGTTCTGGAATTTTCCCATGATGAGGTGGTGCACGGCAAAGGCTCCCTGATCGGCAAGATGCCGGGAGAGAGACCGGAGAAATTTGCAAATCTCAGACTGACCTTCGGACATATGATCATGCATCCCGGTAGGAAGTTATTGTTTATGGGGCAGGATATCGGTGAGTTTGACGAGTGGAATGAGAATCGTGAGGTAGAATGGGAACTGCTTCAGTATCCGGAGCATCAGGGTTTGAACCGGCTCATGGCCGATCTGAACCGTATGTACCGGGAGAAACCGGCGCTTTATGCGCTTGATTCCGACAAGGACGGCTTTGAGTGGATCAACAGCATCTCGGCCAATGAATGTGTGCTGGTGTTCCTGCGAAAGAGCGAGGATCCTGCGGAAACGCTGCTTGTCGTGGAGAATTTTGCCAATGTTGAGCGGAAGAACTATAAGATCGGCGTGCCGTTTGCCGGAAAATACAAAGAAATCCTGTCAACGGATATGAAAGTTTACGGTGGACAGGGAATCAGCAATCCGAGAGTGAAAGAATCAAAGCCTGTTGAGTGCGATGACAGGGAACAGTCCATTCAGATCAGAATGGCTCCTCTCTCCGTGCATGTGTTCTCCTGCACGCCATACACGCAAGAGGAACTGCTTGAACTTAAGAAGATCGAAGTGGAAAAGCAGATGGAAGAACTAAAGAAGGAAATGGAGAAGAAAGAAGCCGAGAAAGCAGCTCTGGAAAAGAAAGCATCCGCAAAGAAAGCGGTGAAATCCGAAAAAGCAGAAGATAAGAAAGCATCGCAGAAAAAAGCGACGGCAAAGAAAGCACCTCAGGAAAAAGCACAAACAAAGAAAACGCAGAAAAAGGAGGAGAAATAAATGGAATCGGAAATTGATGTCGGATTGATGGAAAAATTTTTGCAGGAACTGCCGGAGAAGGCGTTGCATCTGGGAATCCGGGTTGTGTTGGCGGCAGCCTTCCTGTTTGTCGGACTGGAGCTTGTGAAACTGATCCGGAAGCTGTTAAAAAAATCATTGTCAAAAGCCGGAGCGGATCAGGGAGTGATCCAGTTCCTTGACTCGCTGACAAAGATCGGCCTGACCGTTCTGCTGATCCTGATGATCGCGGTGAGCTTCGGATTGGATGCTGCCAGTGTCGTTGCCATGCTTGGCTCGGTCGGTGTCGCCTTTGCGCTGGCGCTGCAGGGAAGCCTTTCCAACTGTGCGGGTGGAGTATTGATCCTGCTGACAAAGCCGTTTAAGGTCGGCGATTATATCATCGAGGGCAATAAGGGACAGGAGGGTACGGTCAAGGAGATCCAGCTTTTTTATACCAAGTTGCTCACGGCTGACGGCACAGTGGTGACGCTGCCGAACGGAGCACTCGCAAACAATCATATTACCAATTACTCCACGATGCCGGAGCGCAGGCTGGATCTGACTGTCGGGATCTCTTACGATGCGGATGTAAAAACAGCAAAGAAGGCATTGATGGAACTCCTTCAAGGGGAAAAGAATGTATTAAAAAGCCAGCCGATGGATGTGTTTGTTGAAGATCTTGCTGACAGTGCGGTCGTACTGCATGTGCGCTGTTGGGTGAACAATGAGGACTACTGGCCGGAACGAGGCAGATTGCCCGAAGAGATTAAGTGTGCACTTGATCAGAACGGAATCGGCATTCCGTATCCGCAGATGGATGTGCATGTGAGAAATGCAGATTCATGATATAATCATATGATAACGATAAAGGAGGTTTCCGCATTGCGAAAGCCTCCTTTTTAAAAGCTGGAAAAGGGACTTGAACCCTCGACCCCTTCATTACGAGTGAAGTGCTCTACCGACTGAGCTATTCCAGCATACCCGGCATGACTGCCGACCTATGTTATTATAATGGCAAACGTTTTATTTTTCAAGAACTTTTTTTCAGTTCCCGCCATAATATCCGAAACATTTACAGATCCGTAAACAAACCGTTGTAAAATGTGATATTGATCTCTTTCAGATAGTTTGCATTTCGGTTTTTAATCCAGAAATCATACACGCCTTCCGTTCCTTTTCCGACATTGCGTGCCCGGAAAACGGTAGCGGTATTTTCAAGGATCTCTGTATTGGTGTAGTCATCGGATAAATTGAACAGATCAAGGAGCGTTTCTTCCACATAAGGAATATTGTCCTCAATATGGATGCGGACAAGTGTTGTCGGCTGATCATCCTCAACAAGATAGATGAATTCCTTCGTATCATAATGATAACTGATCATGTCACAATAATTGATTTTGCCGACATCGGACTGGGATATCTCGTATTGCCACCGATTGACCGAATCCGGATTCCCCAGTCTCTTCTGAAGGTCTTCTGCGGAGATTTCCTTAAAGGAAACCGGATCGAAATACGGTTCCGTGGAGGCCGAAGCGTCCGCATTGATCTTGATCGAGATAATCAGGAACAATGTTGAGGCGATCAGAAGCAATAATACAATGTGACAGATATAACCAATGCTTTTTTTTACAGACATACAAAATATCCTCTTAATATATTCAGGTATTTTTCCCAATATTGCAATGTAAAAAATTTTATCATATTTATATAGAAAAATCTAGTGTTTTTTGACATTTCTTATACAATATATGGGGAGATTTTATTTGACGGTTACAAACTCTTCTTTTTATGCTATAATGATTTTCGGTATACCCACATTGAATCGAGGCGGGGAACATGATATTATCCGAACAGGAATTATGGTATTTGAATGAACTGCTGGGCGGCGGTCCGGTCTTTGGAGTGGATGCCTGTGCGAATGCCGGACGGGACGAACAGAGAGTCGTAAGGCTGCTGACAGACAAGCAGATCTTGGATCAAAACGGTGCGCTGACCGGGATAGGGAATGATGTAGTGCGGCTGCTTGGCGTTTATAAAAGGGCAGAAGTCTATTTTATGCTCAATCATGTCAGGATGGCACTTCATGACAGCGACGTGATGGTCAATCTCTATGAGAATGAGGAGCACAGAACTTATTATATGACGATGATCCCGAAAGGGGAATTCCTGTATCAGCTCCTGAAGGAATTTCCGGTTTTGAGGAAACTGTTTCCGGGCAGGAACACATTCAAAAAGCAGATGACGTATAAGATGTGGCGGGAAAAGGAAAAAGAGATCATGAAGTCCTATGATAATTCCATCTTTTGTCAGGTTTATGACAGGGGAAGGCTTTCGGAGGCAAAGGTCTACTACTGGAATGACACGGAAATGTGTCGTTATGATATTATCCGCAAAGAGTTTAAAGACTGTGGCAACAGCGAACTGAGACAGGATATCCTGGAAGGTTTGCAGTTACTGCATGGAAAAATGACAGCTAAGGGTGAGGGAAATGGCAACAGACAGGAAGCGTAATAACAGCCGCAGCAATCATAATCGGAATAAAAGCAGTGCTGCAAAACAGAATACCGGTGTCCGCGATGAAATTGTCCTGATTGCAGTACTGGCAGGATCTGTATTTCTGTTTTTGTGCAATTTTGGCATCATGGGTGTGATTGGACAGGCCATCAGTCATATCCTTTTCGGACTATTTGGTTTTTTGGCATATGTTGTGCCGGTTCTTTTGTTTTTGTCGATGGCGTTTCGACTGGCCAACAGGGGACAGTCCATTGCCACGATTAAACTTGTGGCAGGCGGCATACTGTTTTTCCTGATCGGGATTGTACTTGACATGGCGGGAGGTGCCTCTTTGTCCATGGAGTCCTATGAGGCGTGGGCGCTCTATCAGAGAAGCGTTGAGAGTAAAGGCGGAGGCGGTGTGATCTGTGGAACGCTTGCATATCTGTTCAATCATTTTCTGGACAGAACGGGAACGATACTGGTTGTTATTGTGCTGGCTCTGATCTGTATCGTGATTATCACGGAGAAATCATTGCTGCGCGGGGTAAAGAACGGCAGCCGACGTGTTTATGAGAGTGCCGCTCTGGAAAATGACAGGCGAAGGGAGCGGGCGGAGAAACGCCGTATCGAGGAAAAGCAAAAAAGAGAGGAAGAAAAGCGCCGCCTTGAGCAGGAGGAACAAGAAAAAATTCTCCGAATGGATAAAAAGGTGGCAGGTGTCATGCTAAATCCTACGATCGAGAAGGATAAAAAAGAGACAACACCCGCAAGACGGGATGATATGCATGAGATCATGCTGGACGAGAATGCGACTCTTGATGGCACATCACCCACGGTAGAAGTGGAAAAGATCCGCATCCACACATCATCCTCCGGACTGGGGGATATCTCAGAACTGCGTATGCCGGATATACCTGAGGAAGAAGTAATGATGGAAACGGAGCCGGTGATCCGTCAGGAGATTGCTATTCATAAAGAAGGAATTCCGGAGAAAGAAAAGTCCTCTGTCAGTCAGGCGCCGGAGCCGGAGAGGGAAACAAAAAAACGGGAAACTTCTGCCCGGGAGGTGCCAAAGCCTGTCGGAAAACCCAAAAAATACATATTCCCATCAATCAATCTTCTGAAAAAGAACGAGAATAAAAATGGAGGGGACAGTGCGTCGCAGCTCAGAGAAACAGCAATCCGCCTTCAGGAAACATTGAAGACATTCGGTGTCAAGGTTACCGTGACAGATATCAGCCAGGGACCGGCAGTCACCAGATACGAACTGCAGCCGGAGGTCGGTGTGAAGGTCAGCAAGATCGTCGGGCTTGCCGATGATATCAAACTGAATCTGGCCGCAACGGATATCCGCATTGAAGCACCGATCCCCGGAAAGGCAGCGGTCGGGATCGAAGTGCCGAACAAGGAAAACTCCATGGTTTCTCTGAGGGAGCTTCTGGAGTCCAAAGAATTCAAAAATTTCCCTTCTAATCTTGCATTTGCGGTCGGAAAAGATATCGCGGGCAAGACGGTGGTTACCGACATTGCCAAGATGCCACATATGCTGATTGCAGGTGCGACGGGTTCCGGCAAGAGTGTGTGTATTAACACCTTGATTATGAGCATTTTGTACAAGGCTTCTCCGGAGGACGTAAAACTGATTATGGTCGATCCGAAGGTGGTCGAACTCAGCGTGTACAATGGCATTCCGCATCTGCTGATCCCGGTTGTCACCGATCCCAAGAAGGCGGCAGCTGCACTTCATTGGGGAGTCGCGGAGATGACGGACCGTTACAAAAAGTTTGCGGATTACAATGTGAGGGATTTGAAGGGCTTTAACAAGCTGGTGGAATCCAAGAAGGGAGATCCCGATATTCCGCCGAAGATGCCGCAGATCGTCATCATCGTAGATGAGCTTGCGGATCTGATGATGGTAGCTCCCGGAGAGGTCGAGGAGTCGATCTGCCGTCTGGCACAGCTCGCAAGAGCGGCTGGGATCCATCTTGTTATCGCAACGCAGAGACCGAGTGTCGATGTCATCACGGGATTGATTAAGGCAAACATGCCAAGCCGTGTGGCATTTGCAGTTTCCAGCGGTGTGGATTCCAGAACAATTCTGGATATGAACGGTGCGGAGAAGCTGCTCGGCAAGGGCGATATGCTGTTCTACCCGCAGGGCTATCCGAAGCCTGCCAGGATTCAGGGCGCTTTTGTGTCCGATGGCGAGGTCGCTGATGTTGTTGATTTTCTCAAGAATCAGGCAATCGGGAATACTTACGGAGAGGATGTTGAGGAGCAGATTCAGAATATCGGTTCGGGTGTTGCGGGAGCCGGTGCTGGTAGCGCCACGGAGAGAGACGATTACTTTGTTGAGGCCGGAAGGTTTATCATCGATAAGGACAAAGCTTCCATCGGTCTGTTGCAGAGGGCCTTTAAGATCGGATTTAACCGGGCGGCCCGGATCATGGATCAGTTGTACGAGGCCGGCGTTGTCGGAGAGGAAGAAGGAACTAAGCCACGCAAGATTCTTATGAGTATGGAAGAA
>JALFTO010000087.1 GCA_022779165.1 Lachnospiraceae bacterium | reverse complement strand
ACCGTTAAAACGTGAGATAACAGAATTGGGATATGAGATCACTTCCGTGGAGGACGGGAGAGTTACTTTTTTTGGCGATGAGGAGGCCGTCTGCCGCGCCAATATTTTTTTGCGTACGGCAGAGCGTGTGCTGATCAAGGTCGGCAGCTTTCATGCGGAGACGTTCGAGGAATTGTTCCAGGGTACAAAAAGTCTGCCGTGGGAGGAATATATCCCCTCTGATGGCAGATTCTGGGTCACGAAGGCGGCGAGCGTTAAGAGTAAGCTGTTCAGCCCTTCGGACATTCAGTCGATCATGAAGAAAGCGATGGTAGACCGTTTGAAATCGGTTTATCATATTAACTGGTTTGAAGAGAACGGCGACAGTTTTCCGATCCGCGTGTTTCTCTACAAAGATCAGGTGACGGTTGGGCTGGATACGACGGGGGAATCATTGCATAAGCGGGGATACCGTAAGCTTACGGCAAAGGCGCCGATCGCAGAGAATCTGGCAGCTGCGCTTCTCATGCTGACACCGTGGCATAAGGACAGGATCCTGGTGGATCCGTTTTGCGGAAGCGGGACGTTTCCCATAGAGGCGGCGATGATGGCTGCCAATATGGCACCGGGCGCGAGCCGTAGCTTTGCTTCGGAGAATTGGACGCATATAATAGGAAAGAAAAACTGGTATGACACGCTCGATGAAGCGAATGAACTGGTTGATCTGAAGGTTGATACGGATATTCAGGGTTATGATATCGATGAAACTATGGTGGCGATCGCCCGTGAAAATGCAAAGCTTGCCGGAGTGGAGAAGCTGATCCATTTTCAGAAGCGGGATGTAGCACAGCTGTCCCATCCGAAAAAGTACGGTTTCCTTGTGACGAATCCGCCATACGGAGAACGGCTGCAGGATAAGGAGGCCATGCCTGCACTGTACCGGATGATCGGGGAACGGTTCGCGGCGCTGGATTCCTGGTCCATGTATCTGATCACCTCGTATGAAGGGGCGGAGCATGACATCGGACGCAAGGCCGACAAAAACCGCAAGATCTATAATGGAATGATGAAAACATATTTTTATCAGTTTCTGGGGCCGAAGCCGGCGAAGAAAGGCAGACAGGAGCGGTAATGGAACGATTACAGAAGAAAATGCTTGTTGCCAGCATATTTTTTTCCATAGCTGCCTTCTGTACAATGTTTTACTGGGCGGCGACAAAGACGATCGTGATCGCGGAGGAGACTGCCGATACTGCGGGAAGACTTCCGAACATCAGCAGAGAACTGGAGAAGGCGGATCAAGTGTTGCAGTTTGCACAGGAGACGCAGACGGGAGATCTGCTCATACCGCTTCCGCAGGAGGTAAAGGCGGATGCCATCACGATTGAGAATCGGTATGCAGAGCAAGTGATCGTTGTTGCAGTGGAAGGAAAATATCCGGAATTCTATCAGGAGAATGCACTGAAAGGCAATAGGAGCAGAATACAAAACGGCTTTCTGGGGCAGCAGGACGGAATGACGTATCTCAGGCTGGAGATGGACGGATGGTATGAGCATCAGTATGTATTTGAGAATGGTATGCTGAAGCTTGGTTTCACAGCGCCTAAAAATATCTATGACCGGATCGTTGTGCTGGATGCGGCCTGTGGCGGCAGAGATACGGGACATACTGCCGGAGATATGCAGGAGAAGGATGTCACGCTGGATCTGGCGCTGCGTGTGAAGGAAAGGCTGGAAGCGGCAGGGATCCGCACATACTGCACCAGAACGGACGATACGAATCCTTCGGTCGGACAGAGAGCGGCGTTTGCCAATCAGATCAATGCGGATCTGTGCATCGGGATCTGTCTGGCGGCTGACGAGACAAATGACATGGTGTATGGGATTCAGACCTACTATAATCCGCAGTATTTTATTCCGGATCTGGGCAATACAGAGTTGGCGGATCTGTTGGAGCGCGAAACGGTGACAGCAGTCGGAGGAAAGGCAAACGGGCTGTTTGCAGCCGGAGAGAAAGATGCTTTGCTGCAGGAACTTCAGATACCGTCCGCGGTCATTGAGGTGGGCTTCCTTACAAATGAGCGCGAGATAGCACTGCTCGCATCAGATGAATACCGCGACAGCCTTGCGGATGGGATTGCTTCCGCAGTGAAGAAGGCATATGCCATAAAAGAAGAAGGAAAACAGTAAGAGGAGTTGTGGCGATGGAGCAAAAGGTAATATTTGCGACCGGCAATGAGGGCAAGATGAGAGAGATCCGCATGATCCTAAAAGATGTGGCGGTGACGGTGCTTTCCCTGAAAGAGGCCGGGATTACGCTTAACGTGGAGGAAAACGGGAGTACTTTTGGGGAAAATGCGATGATCAAGGCAAGAGCCTGTGCAAAGGTGGCGGACGGCATCGTACTGGCGGATGATTCCGGCCTCGAGATCGACTATCTGAATAAAGAACCCGGAATCTATTCTGCCAGATATATGGGGGAGGACACTTCCTACCGGATCAAGAATCAGAACCTGATCGACAGGCTGGCGGGTGTGCCGGATGAGAAGCGGACGGCGCGTTTTGTGTGTGCGATTGCGGCAGTTATGCCGGACGGTAGTGAGAGGGTCACTGAGGGAGTTATTGAGGGCAGGATTGGATATGAGGAAAAAGGAGACGGGGGATTCGGCTATGATCCCATCTTTTACGTGCCTGAGTTCGGATGTACCTCCGCAGAACTGACGGCGGAACAGAAAAATGCCGCCAGCCATCGGGGAAGAGCACTTGAGAAGATGAAAGAGGAACTGCTGGAGGAAGGCATCTGGTCACGCCGGGAGGAATAGAGAGTGTCGGAAAATACAACGAAGAGGATATTGATCGTAAGTGATACGCATAGGCAGAATGACAATTTTTTTCGCTTGCTTGACATGTATGAGCCGTTTGATCTGGTGATTCATTGCGGTGATGTGGAAGGCAGCGAGTACGCAATCAGTGAGAGCGCCGGCTGTCCGGTGCGGATGGTGGCGGGCAATAATGATTTCTTCAGCGAGCTGCCGCGGGAACAGGAATTCATGTTGGGCAGTTATAAGGTGTGGCTGACACACGGTCATTCCTATTATGTGTCGATGGGAAATGAGACCATCTGCAAGGAGGCTGCGGGCAGAGATGTGGACATCGTTATGTATGGGCATTCTCACAAGCCGGTGGTGGAGATTACGGATGATGTGATCGCCGTCAATCCCGGAAGCCTTACATATCCCAGACAGGAGGGGCGCCGCCCTTCCTATATAATCATGGAGCTTGACGAGGACGGCGAGGCGCAGTTCGCAATCCACTATTTGTAAAAACCGGTTGACAAGGAATAGTCCTTCCCTTATAATAATTTTTGCGTCACGACAAAAGTGATGAAATTCCGGGGGAAACGGGGTGTGGCTCAGCTTGGCTAGAGCGCCTGGTTTGGGACCAGGAGGTCGCAGGTTCGAATCCTGTCACCCCGACTCATATCAGATCATATCATATAATATTGTGTCATGTATTTTGCGGGTGTAGTTCAATGGTAGAACACCAGCCTTCCAAGCTGGATACGTGGGTTCGATTCCCATCACCCGCTTCTTTTTATTTCTGCGGGAAGCCCTAAAATCAAGGCTTCCCGTTCTTTTTTTGACTTATCGCAATTTTGATCGACTAAATCCCAATTTATTAAATTTCATGAAGATTTATCGATGAAAAAAGAGGCTTCCACCATTATGCCAGAAGCCTCAAATTACTTAGTAAAAATTTGTGGTTGACAAAGTGACCAGTTGCTCACTATAATAAAAGTGAGCAATTGATCACTTCCTAAATATTAATTACAAAAAATGCTGTATAAAAAAAATTTTGAAAGCAGATTTCAGAGAGAATGGAAAGGAGGAATGCGATGAAGCGGGAAGGCAACACAAAAGAGCGAATCCTGCTGGAATCCATGAAACTGTTCTCCGTATATGGGTACGAGGCTGTTTCCATACGGACGATCGCGGAGGCGGTCGGTGTGGGCAACAGCGCGCTTTACAAGCATTATAAGAGCAAGCGTGAAATACTTGATGCGATCGTGGAGCGGTGCAGGAGCCGGTTTAAGGAAAAGAGCGGTGAGATCGTTAAGCTGCAGTCCTACGATTTGGAAGATTTGGAAGCGTTTTGTCTGGGAATGTTTGCTTTCCAGACGACGGATGAGTGGATGGTGACCTTTCGCAGGATCCTTCTGATGGAGCAGTTTAAGAATAAGGAAATAGCAGAGCTTTATAAGAGCTGTTTTATCGAAATGCCGGTGGATGGCATGGAGAAAATCTTTGCGGAACTGATGGAAAACGGAATGATGAAAAAGAAAAACAGCCGTGTGCTTGCGATGGAGCTGTATGCACCGTTTTTCCTGTATCATCTTGCCGCGGATGATATGGAAAAATTGCGGCAGCTTTTCAGGGAGCATGTGCGCTATTTCTTTGAGGAAAATTTATTGAAAGGAAAGAAAAAATGAAAACATTGATCGTCTATTATTCTTTGGAAGGAAACACAAAATATGTTGCGGAAAAAATCGCGGAACAGACCGGAGCAGATCTGCTCTGCCTGGAGCCGGAGAAAGCATATCCGACGGGAAAGGTGACAAAATACTTATGGGGCGGAAAAGGCGCAGTGATGGGCGATACGCCGGAACTGAAGCCGTATACGGCGGATCTGTCGGAATATGAGATGATCGTGTTTGGCACGCCCGTGTGGGCGTCTACTTTCACGCCGCCGCTCCGCACTTTTATAAAGAAACATAAGGATGAATTAAAGAGTAAGAAAATCGCTCTCTTTGCGTGCAGCGCCGGAGGAAGCGCGGAGAAATGCTTTGCAAATCTGCAGGAGGAGCTGGGCTGTGGTGAGATCGCAGCAACCCTCCGGCTGACAGACCCGGCACAAAGACAGAGAGAGCAAAATCATTCAGAGATAGAAAGCTTCTGCAAAAAAATGATGTAAAAAATCAATTCTCCTGAAACTTTTACAACTCCCGGCGTGTCTAATCAGTAGAAAAGAAAAAAGGAGGTGCGTCACTTGCATATCGGAAAGGTGCAAACTGAAAAAGAGAAATGTGTGGAGCAGCTTCTGCTGACAGAGTACAACCGTTATTTCCGATTGGCAATGAGCTTTGTACACAATGAGGAAGATGCGGGGGATATCGTTCAGAACGGGGCATACAAGGCAGTGAAGGGCAGCGGCAGTCTGCGGAGCACAGAGTATGCGGCGACATGGCTTTACCGGATCATGTTAAATGAGATTTTCCGTTTTGGCAAGGAACCAAAGCATATTTCACTGGAAGATGTGGAGGAAACCGGGTATGAGGAACGGTACGAGGATCTGGACTTGAGGAGAGCGCTCGATCAGCTCTCCCGCGAGGACAAAGCCGTTGTGGAACTTAAGTTTTTTGAGGATATGAAGCTGGAGCAGATTGCGGAAATCCTGCAGGAAAATGTAAACACCGTAAAGAGCAGGCTGTATCGTGCGATGAAAAAGCTTCGAGTCCATCTTGAGGAGTAAAAGAAAGGGAGAATTGTATGGATAACAGAAAATCAGAGTGGGAAGCACTCAAAAAGGAATACAGACAACCGGAAATGACGCAGGAACAGATCCAGAAAATGAAGGATTCCATTGCGAAAGCACGGGAGGAAAGAAGCCGGAGAGGACATCTTATTGTGCTGCGAAGAGGAATCATGGCGGCAGCGGCTGCAGTGGCTCTGTTTATCATCCTTCCGAATACCTCCGCGAGTGTTGCGTATGCCATGAGCGGCATCCCGGTGGTGGGAAAGCTTGTGGAGGCAGTAACGTTCCGGAATTACCGGTACGAGAGTGACAGACATATGGCGGATGTGGAGGTCCCGGAGCTCGTGGTAAACACAGAGGACGGGGCTGTGTCTCAGACTGTTGCGGGAGAAGGAACGCAGACCGGGCAGGGCACACAGACTGCGGCAGGAACGCAGACTGGGCAGGACACACAGAAAACAGAAACGATACAGAAGACGACGGAAGAGATCAATCGGGAGATTCAGGAGATCACGGATCAGATCATCGGTGAATTTGAGGAGAATCTGAAGTTCGAGGAAGGCTATCAGGATGTCATGGTGAAATCCGAAGTGATCAACACGACGGAACAGTATTTTACACTGAAACTGATCTGTTATCAGGGTGCCGGAAGCGGCGCTGAGTGGGACTATTTCTATACGATCGATCTGAATACCGGGGAGAGGCTGAAACTGAAGGATCTGTTTGAAGACGGTGTGGATTATATCACGCCGATCAGCGATGACATTAAGAAACAGATGCGGGAACAGATGGATGCGGATGAAAATGTTTATTACTGGTTGGATGATGAGGACATACCGGAATGGAATTTCCGGGAGATCACAGAGGATACGTCCTTTTATGTCAATCAAGATGATCAGATTGTGATCGCCTTCAATGAAGGGGATGTGGCGCCGATGTATATGGGGTGTGTGGAATTTGTGATCGACAATACTGTGCTGGCAGGTATCCGTAAATAGGATACCTGTCCGGAAGGGCAGAAAAGTAAAAAAAAACAGTTGACTTTTATAGGGTGTTTTGATATGATAATTGACGTGCTGACGCGGTATGGATAATATTGCATACAGTCACATCAATACGTGTTCGTAGCTCAGCTGGATAGAGCAACGGCCTTCTAAGCCGTGGGTCGGGGGTTCGAATCCCTTCGAGCACGTTCATATGGTGGGTATAGCGCAGCTGGTTAGCGCGCCAGATTGTGGCTCTGGAGGCCAAGGGTTCGAATCCCTTTATCCACCCTTTTCGATACAGGAGTATCTTGGTAAACGGCAATATGGAATCTGCCGTTCATCGGACCGCATGGTCATCAATGGCATATCTGCACGCGGATGTGACAGTAATGGGCTATCGCCAAGCGGTAAGGCACAGGACTTTGACTCCTGCATTCGCTGGTTCGAATCCAGCTAGCCCAGTTAGAAACAAATAAGGGGTATTAGCTCAGGTGGTAGAGCACTTGACTTTTAATCAAGTTGTCCGGGGTTCGAGTCCCCGATGCCTCATTGTCAGTAGGGCGGGGTTGTTGCACAGATGCAGCAGCCTCGTTTTGCGTGAAAGGATCCTGCTTGCGGAATCATATGCAGGAATCCCGTTGTCGGGATAGCAAGGCCGTTGCCATGGAGGATGATTGTGAAGAAGAAACAGATGCAGGGCAGCTGCGAGAGCTGTATGTATTATGAGTACGATGAGGAGTACGAATATTATGTGTGCCAGATGGATCTTGACGAGGATGAGATGGCGCATTTTATGCTGGATCGGGAATTCAACTGCCCGTACTATCGGTTCGGGGACGAGTACACGATTGTCAGGAAACAGATGTGAAGCTGTTTGCAAAAAGATGTAAGTTTGGAAGGAAACTTCCGGATCAGGCAGGATGGCGTGGGAGATATGTCGTGAAAGGAGAAATGATGGAACAGACCAGAGAAAATAAGATGGGCAGTATGCCCCTTGGAAAATTGATTATCACAATGTCGCTTCCGATCATGATATCAATGCTGGTGCAGGCGCTTTATAACGTTGTGGACAGCATCTTTGTGGCAAGGATCAGCGAGAATGCGCTGACAGCAGTCTCCATGGCATTCCCGATCCAGAATCTGATGATCGCGATCGGCTCCGGTACGGCGGTCGGCGTCAATGCGCTGCTCTCCAGAGCCCTCGGCGCAAAGCAGTTTGAGCGTGTCAATAAGATCGCAGAGAATGCGGTACTCCTGACGATCGTTAGCTATATTCTATTTCTGTTGATCGGTATTTTTGGCGCGAGACCGTTTTTTACGGTGCAAACTGATATCGGGGAGATCGTGGAATGCGGTACCAGCTATTTAACGATCTGCTGCTGCCTATCGATGGGTATTTTCTTCCAGCTGATGTTCGAGCGGCTGCTCCAGTCTACGGGCAAAACATTCTATACCATGATCACGCAGGGAACCGGGGCGATCATCAATATTATTCTCGATCCGATCCTGATCTTTGGTATGTTCGGAATGCCCAAAATGGGTGTGGCCGGTGCGGCGGCAGCGACTGTTGCGGGACAGACCGTTGCAGGCATCATGGCGATTTGGCTGAACCATAAGAAAAATGTGGAAGTAAACATACAGATGAAGGGCTTCCGACCGGACGGCGGCCTGATCCTGGAGATTTATAAGATCGGTATCCCTTCCGTGATCATGATGGCGATCGGCTCCGTCATGACCTTTGGGATGAATCAGATCCTGCTTGGCTTCTCGGCGACGGCTACGGCGGTGTTTGGCGTGTATTTCAAGCTGCAGAGCTTTATCTTTATGCCTGTGTTCGGACTGAACAACGGTATCATTCCGGTGATCGCCTACAATTACGGCGCCGGAAACAGGAAGCGTGTGACCGGCAGCGTGAAGCTGGGGCTGTGTTACGCGGTTGTGATCATGGTGTGCGGTCTGATCCTGTTTCAGACGCTGCCGGAGCAATTGCTCCTTCTGTTTGATGCATCGGAAAATATGCTCGCGATCGGTGTGCCGGCGCTTCGGATCATCAGCATCCATTTCCCGCTCGCAGCCTTTGGCATTGCCTGCGGAAGTGTTTTTCAGGCACTTGGAAATGCCACGTACAGCATGATCATTTCCATCGTGCGTCAGCTTGTTGCGCTGCTTCCTGCTGCGTGGCTGCTTGCCCTTGCCGGGAATGTCAGTCTGGTGTGGTGGGCATTTCCTATTTCGGAGTGTGTTTCAGCGGTGATGACGGCTGTTTTCCTGATCCGGATCAACCGGAAGATCATTTCCGGGATCTGATTCGTGACGAAAGCGTTGACAATAAAGTTATGCTTTGTATATAATAAAGAGCGCGTGAAAAATGAGAAAGAGCGCGCTATGCGGATATGGCGGAATTGGCAGACGCGCCAGATTTAGGTTCTGGTGGGAGACCGTGCAGGTTCAAGTCCTGTTATCCGCACTAAGATAAAGAACGGCAGGGAAAAATCCCTGTCGTTTTTATGTAGCACCCTATTATCCGCACGATATGATATCTTTCTTTATGCTTATTACTCTATACCCATATGAAAAACAGTCAGGTGAAAATTAGTCATTTATGCTTGACAAAAGTACAAATAGGCATTAAGGTGTAAGTGTAGAAGTGGAGGTAGTACAGTGTTTATTGGCAGGGAAAAAGAGTTAAACGCATTAGATAAACTATATAAATCAGATAAGTTTGAGTTTATAGTAATATATGGGCGCCGTCGTGTTGGAAAGACTGAACTTATGAATCAATTTATTGGTGATAAGAAGTCGATTTACTTCATGGGAGTAGAAAGCAACGAGAAACAGAATCTCGAAAACTTTAGTAACAGTATTATCGAATTTAGCAGCGGTATTCAGGCAGAAACATCTTTTGCATCGTTTCAGGCCGCACTGGAGTACGTATTTAGGTTGGCACAAAAGGAGCGGATGATTCTTGCTATTGATGAATATCCATACGTGGCACGTTCGTCAAAGAGTTTGGCATCGACATTGCAGTTGCTGATTGATAAATATAAAGACACATCTAAATTGATGCTCATACTATGTGGTTCTTCCATGTCATATATGGAGGATCATGTGCTTGCATATAAAGCTCCTCTTTACGGAAGAAGAACTGCACAGATGAAAATTTTACCGTTTGATTTTGAAGAGAGCTGTCGCTATTTCAATAACTTGTCAGATGAAGATAAAGCATTGATGTATGGAATTGTGGGAGGCACTCCGCAATATTTGCTTCAAATGAGTGATAAATTGAGTGTGGAAGAAAACATAAAGAACACATATTTGAACCCAATGTCATTTCTTTATGAGGAACCTGTTAACCTTTTGAAACAGGAAGTTCGTGAACCGGCAATTTATACTGCTATTATTACCGCAATAGCAACCGGACATACACGTATGTCAGAGATTTCCACGAAGGTAGGTGAGGATACTAATGTGTGCTCTAACTATCTTAAGAATTTGATGAGTCTTGGTATCGTACAAAGGGAAATTCCGTATGGAGAAAAGGCATCCAGGAAGTCTGTTTATTCTATTGAAGACAATATGTTTTGCTTTTGGTATCGATTTGTAATGGATAACAATTCTATTATTGCACGAGGCGCTGCGGATATGGTGTACAAGCGAATTGAACCGCAGTTGTCAAATTATATGGGAAGAGTGTTTGAAGAGATTTGTAAGCAGTATCTGTGGAAGCAACTTCTTGCGGGGAATGTACCGGTTGAATTTGTCTCCTTGGGGCGCTGGTGGGGAAATGATCCGATACAGAAAAGTCAGGCAGAAATAGATATTATGGGGGAGCAGGATAGTGAGTCTGCGTTATTTGCAGAATGCAAGTGGAGAAATGAAAGAGTTGATACCGACATTCTGGAAACTTTGGTGAGACGCAGTAAATTGTTCCGCTATACGAAAGTACACTACTATTTGTTTTCAAAATCCGGTTTTACAAAGGGCTGCGCAGAGAAAGCAGCGGAATCGGGAAATGTGACTTTGGTCAGCTATGCAGAGATACTAGGTTCGATGAAGTAATAAATGGTGTCGGAAAAGAAAGGATTATCACATGAAAGCAATTTCCTGGAATGTCAATGGACTGCGGGCGGTCCTTGGCAAAAATTTTATAGAAGTATTTAACAGTCTGGATGCGGACCTGTTCTGCCTTCAGGAGACCAAGCTGCAGGAGGGACAGGTTACGCTTGACCTTCCGGGTTATCATCAGTATTGGAATTATGCGGAGAAAAAGGGGTACAGCGGAACTGCGATCTTTACCAGACAGGAGCCGGTCAGTGTGAGTTATGGCCTGGGAATCAAAGAACATGATCAGGAAGGCCGTGTGATTACGCTTGAATTCGAAGAGTACTATTTTATTACGGTTTATACGCCGAATTCCAAACAAGAGTTGGAGCGTCTGGATTATCGCCAAAAGTGGGAAGATGATTTTAGAGAATATTTATGTAAACTAAAGGAAAAGAAGCCGGTGATATTCTGCGGTGACTTAAATGTGGCGCATCAGGAGATTGATCTGAAAAATCCGAAGACGAATCATCACAACGCGGGATTTACGGATGAAGAGAGAAATAAAATGACACAGCTTCTGGAAGCCGGATTCGTGGATACCTTCCGGCATTTTTATCCGGATCAGGAAGGAATCTA
>JALFTO010000055.1 GCA_022779165.1 Lachnospiraceae bacterium | reverse complement strand
GCGGCGGATTTCCTTATTGTTTTAACGGGCGGATATGCGCCGCTTCGAGGACTGTCTGAGCGAAGCGAGTTCCGCAGAAGCGGCACGATAAGCGGTCCGCCCGAAAACAATTAGGAAATCCCCGCGAAGGTTCCGGGAATCAAAAGATTTGAAAACCGGCAGTGCTCATTGCGCCGAGCGAAGCGAGTGTGCATTCGCCGAAGGCTACGTGTCCGCTTGCGGACATGTAGACACTAAGACACTTCTCGAATGCGTCCCCTTGTTTTGTAACATAAAAATGCAAATTCAAAGGGATCGCGTCTTTTCGCAGCAGTCCCTGATTTTGTGCGAGATTCTATGGTTGTCTTTCCGACGGTCACGTATTAAAATGATAAGAGGAAAAAAGTAAAGGAGAGAACAGATGCCGAATTTTGATGACATGAATATAGATGAGGAGAATACAGAGGAAGTATTGTCGGATACGGAAACCGGTGATGATGAAGAGGAATCCGTGCAGGGCGGGGACAGCACAGATCAGAAGGATGGCGATACGGACCAGGATAAGAAGGAATACGAGGACGTGTGCTTCATCTGCCGCCGTCCGGAGAGCAAGACGGGGAAGATGTTCAAGCTTCCGAACAATATCTCCGTCTGCAATGACTGCATGCATAAGACCATGGATACGGTCAGCCAGTTTGATTATCAGGGACTGCTGAACAATCCTTCCGTATTCGGCGGAAATCAGAGCGACGATAATAAGGGCGGAAGGCGTTTTCCGAATATCAGCTTTGTGAATCTTGCAGATCTGCAGGGCGAGGGCGGCATTCCGAACAAGCAGAAGATTAAGAGAAAGAGCGAGAAGAAAAAGGCGCAGCCGGTGCTGGATATCAAGAACATTCCCGCGCCGCATAAGATCAAAGCGAAGCTGGATGAGTACGTGATCGGCCAGGAGCAGGCAAAGAAGATCATTTCCGTCGCGGTATACAATCATTATAAGCGCGTCGCAACTGACACTATGGATGAGATTGAGATCGAGAAATCCAACATGCTCATGATCGGACCGACAGGCTGCGGCAAGACATATCTTGTCAAGACACTTGCGAAACTTTTGGATGTGCCGCTTGCAATAGCGGATGCCACTTCACTGACGGAGGCCGGCTACATCGGTGACGATATTGAGAGCGTTGTGTCCAAGCTGCTCGCTGCGGCGGACAATGACCTTGACCGCGCGGAAAAGGGAATTATTTTTATTGATGAGATTGATAAGATTGCCAAGAAGAAAAATACGACTTCCAGAGACGTGAGTGGAGAGTCGGTGCAGCAGGGGATGCTGCGCCTTCTGGAGGGCGCTGACGTGGAGGTGCCTGTGGGCGCCAACAGCAAGAACGCGATGGTTCCGCTGGCTACGGTAAATACGAGAAACATTCTGTTTATCTGCGGTGGCGCATTCCCGGATCTGGAGGAGATCATCAAGCAGAGACTGAATAAACAGACATCGATCGGATATAATGCGGAACTGAAGGATAAATATGACAAGGACAAAAATATCCTGAGCAAGGTGACGACCGAAGATCTGAAGAAGTTCGGCATGATACCGGAGTTCCTGGGGAGACTTCCCATTGTCTATACGCTGAGCAGTCTCAATAAAGAGATGTTTATCAAGATATTGAAGGAGCCGAAGAATGCGATCCTTAAGCAGTACCAGAAGCTTCTTGAACTCGATGAGGTAAAACTCGAGTTTGATGACGGAGCACTCGAGGCGATCGCGGAGAAGGCACTCAAAAAGGATACCGGTGCGAGAGCTCTCCGGGCGATCATTGAGGAATTTATGCTCGATATCATGTATGAGATCCCGAAGGATGACAATATCGGCAGAGTGACGATCACCAGGGAATATATTGAGGGGACCGGCGGCCCCATCATTGACATCCGCAAGGATGGCTGTACCTTTCAGGAGATCGATCAGATGAACGAGGTCTGAATCTCATAAAGCCCTGCGTCATATGATAGTAGGAAGAAATGACGACAGGAAAATAGTATGACATGTGGAGAGATGATTGTATCTGAGGAGTTCAGGGAGATTATCCGGGATTATGCGGCGACCGAATCCGTTCCGGGATTCGAGGAATACTGTATCCAGACGATTACGCCGGAGATTTCCATCGTATCCTTCAGAGAGCCGTTCGATGTGCCGGTGAGCATATCGCGCTACCAGCATTTCGGTATTCCCAAGTGCTATGGGCTGATGCAGGAGGAGGCACAGGGAGGATTCCCTTTTGATCCGTTTCCCCTGATCGCCTCCGGAATCACACAGGTGCAGAGGGAGCCTTTGAACCTCAAAGGGCGCGGCGTGATCTTAGGCTTTGTCGATACCGGGATCCGCTATACGCAGGATGTGTTCCGCGATGAGAGCGGACAGAGCAGGATATTGGCTCTGTGGGATCAGAGCATCCAGGAGGGACCGCCTCCGGAGGGGATGCTCTACGGGACAGAATATACGAGAGAACAGATCAATCGGGCGATCGCATCCGGGAATCCCAGACAGGCAGTGCCATCCTGGGATGAGCTAGGACATGGCACTGCCATGGCGAGCGTGGCAGCAGGCAGTGCGTTGACAGATGGCGCATCGGGCGGACAGAGTTTCATCGGAGCGGCGCCGGAAGCGGATATCGTGGTGGTGAAGTTAAAAGGCGCCAAACAGTATCTCAGGGATTATTATCTGATCCCCGATGATGTGCCGGCTTATGCGGAAAGCGATATCATCACCGCAGTAAAATATATCGAGAGATTTGCGGTGACATTTGAGCGGCCGGTCGTGATCTGTCTTGGAATCGGGACCTCTTACGGAGATCACACGGGATCCGGCATTCTGTCCCGGTATCTGAGTGAGGTGGCGGGCAGACGGAGCAGGGCTGCGGTCGTGTGCGGCGGCAACGAGGGTGACACTTCCCATCATTTTTATGCGAGTGAGGAGTCGGCACAGTCGCAGGACGTGGAACTGCGCGTGGGCGAGGGCGACAGAGGCTTCATTTTGGAATTCTGGACGGAAGGCGTCAACAATTATACCGTCGGTGTGCGCTCGCCCGGAGGAGAGACGATCCAGAATGCCAATTCCCGCATGAACCAGCTAATCAATTACGGCTTTATCTTTGAAAAGACAGTGCTGCAGGTGGAATATCAGCGGATCGAGCCGCGGACGGGCAGGGATGTGATCGTGTTCCGGTTTGAGAATCCGACGCCGGGGATCTGGACATTTCTCGTACGGTCTTCTTCCGGCACGTCCATCGGCGGTTTCCATATGTGGCTTCCCATAAGGCAGTTTCTGTCAGGGGATACCTATTTCCTGAAACCGGATCCTTATACAACGTTGACAGATCCGGCGATGTCACCCGATACGATCACGGTCAATGCCTATGACGACAGGGACGGAAGCTTTTATAACAGATCGAGCAGGGGATTTGCGGCGGATCTCGGGATCAAGCCGGATCTGACAGCGCCCGGCGTCGATATCTCCACTTCGGTGGGAAACAGATCAGGGAGCAGCATGGCCGCGGCGATCACCGCGGGTGCTGCGGCACAGATGATGCAGTGGGCGGTGATCGAAGGAAATTATATGCTCGCGTCGGGAAGAGAGATCAAGAATTATTTTATCCTCGGTGCTGTGCGTGAGGAGGGCGTGCTCTATCCAAACAGAATGTGGGGATACGGCAAGCTGCAGATCAGACGAACCTTTGCGGAGTTGGCGGGGCTGTTGTAGATGGGTGGACCTTTGTGAAACCAGCGGGATTGAAGCAGGCTGACGGATTTTTGCGAAACCGGCGGGAGTGTTGAAACAGACAGGAGAAAGGCATGATATATATCTTATTGATCGCAGGAATTTTCGGTGCGGAGCTTGGCATCAAGAATCATGTGGAGAAACACAGAAAAGAAGGGGAGGAGAGACCTGCTCTCGGCGGGGCTCTCCTGTTGCGTAAATATCACAACCGAGGCGCTTTCCTGGATATGGGAGAGCGCGTCCGGCCGCTCGTTGCGTTTGTATCGGTGCTGTTGAGCCTTGTGATGACGGCAGTCTTTGTGATGACACTGGGCAGCCGCGGCAGTGCTATCCTCAAGACGGGACTGGCGCTTCTTCTGGGCGGAGCTTACAGTAATACGTATGACAGACTGCGTCGGAAATACGTCGTCGATTATTTCAGCTTCGGTGTGAAATGGCAGAAACTGCGCCGCGTGGTGTTTAACCTCTCGGATTTCTGCATCGCAGTGGGAGCGATGATGCTGGTGCTGGGAAGCGGAACAGAGTAGGAGGAAGAAAAGTGAAGCACTTGATATTTGATGTGGATGGGACAATATGGAATTCGACAGAGATCGTTGCGGGAGCATGGCGCCGGGCGATACAAGAGACGGGCTATTCCCAAGCGGTGGTCACGCCGGAGCGGCTTCGGCAGGAATTCGGTAAGCCGATGGATGTAATTGCTGACAATATTTTCACAGATGTGCCGGAGCAGGAAAAGAAAGCGGAGATTCTGGAGTTATGCTGTGAATATGAACAGCAATTTCTGCATGAAGATCCGTGCAATATCACCTATCCCGGCGTGGTCGAGGGGATGAGGCAGCTTGCCCGGGAGCATAAACTCTATATTGTGAGTAACTGCCAGAAAGGCTATATAGAACTCGTCATGGAAAAGACAGGATTAGGAGATTGTATCACGGATTATGACTGCTTCGGAAACACCGGAACCTGTAAGGGCGAGACGATCCTGACCGTGATGCGCCGAAATGGTCTGAAACCGGAAGAATGCGCTTATATTGGCGACACCACAGGAGATGAGGAGGCCGCAAGATACGCGGGGATTTCTTTTATCCATGCGGATTATGGCTTTGGGGAGGCAAATGATCCGGATGTCGTGATACATGATTTCGCGGAACTTTTCAAAATTTGCATACAATAAAAACAAAAATGGGCAGGTAGTGATTGGATATCTGCATTTTCTGATAAGTTATAGGAAGATAGGAAATTATGGATAAAAGGAGAAAAGAAAAATGGACAAGTTAAAGGTATGTTTTGTGCGTCATGGTGAGACGAAAAGCAATATTTTGGGAAATTGCTGCGGAAGGATCAACCTTCTGCTCAGTGATCAGGGCAGGGAGCAACTGAAGGAATTGAGGAAAAATTATGCATATCCCGAGGTGGAAAGAGTGTTTTCCAGCCCGGCAATACGATGCAGGGAGACAGCACAGGTGATCTATCCGGATCTGGAACCGGAACTTGTTTATAATCTGTGGGAGTTTGATTTTGGAAACATGGACGACCGTCCAATCGCGGAGGTCAGAGATTTTGTCGGAGCAGACAGATGGGCACAAAAAGAGAATGACTGCATGTTCCCGGGCGGCGAAAGTCTGCTGGAAGCATCATTGCGCATCCGTGCCGGAATGACAAGGGTGATTCAGAGATGTATTGAGGATGATCTGTCCAGAGTGGCAGTCTTTACGCATGGGGAGATTCTCTATGCGCTGGTACGTGCCTGCATGGTTACGGACGAGCCTGCGGAATCCTTTATCCTCTGCCCGAACGGGATGGGATATGAGGCGGAAGTCGATAAGAAGGGCTGGTTCTCGGAGCAGAAGATCTATTTTGACAAATTCATACCGGAGGGTGCAAAAAGACCAAGACCGGAGGATTCACCATATTTCAGGTAAAATGCCGAGGGCACGGTTTCAGTTATCTGTATATCCGTGCTCTCTGGCCCAGGTGGCTATTTTTTGGAGTTTCAAAATTTCGGCATGCGCATCGGATAACTCCTCTTCCTGCTGCGCAATGTAACGTTCATAATTGCGCATATCCTGATAGTATTCTTCGCGGTCGCGGCAGCGTTTGCGGATCTGTTCTTCGGCTGTTAAGCGGAACATGGTTTCGGCGGCTTCCTGCAAATATTCATTCTTTTCT
>JALFTO010000051.1 GCA_022779165.1 Lachnospiraceae bacterium | reverse complement strand
GGCTCATCGGAGATCAGATAGATCGTATGACCGTATTCCTCGCTCTTTTTCTTAAGAAGCTCCGCCAGCTTCTTGATCGTAGGGGTGGAATATACGACGCCGGAGGGATTGTTTGGCGTATTGATCAGGACTGCCGCTGTCCTTTCCGTCAGCATTTCCTCGAAGGCCTCAAAATTAATCTGAAAAGAATCCGTGTCCGCCGGCACTACTTTGAGCACTGCTCCCGTGCCGTTCACATACGGATTGTATTCCGGGAAATACGGAGCAAAGGTGAGTACCTCGTCCCCCGGAACCGTCACAGCCCGGATCGCATGCGCGATCGCGCCTGCTGCCCCGGATGTCGGGAAGATATCCTCCGCTTTATACGGAACGCCGAATTTTTTGTCAAGATAAGATGCAATCTTTTCCTTGACGGAAGGGATCCCGAGCGACGGGCTGTAACCGTGCAGCTCCATGGGATTCTTTTCCCGAAGCAGACGGATCATCGTGTCCGTCACTGCCTGAGGTACAGGAACAGACGGATTCCCCAGACTGTAATCAAATACATTTTCATAGCCGATTTTTTGCCCGAGAGCGGTCGCAAACTCTGATAAGTCCCTGATCACAGACTTTCCGCCCAGCATGCTTTCATAATGTTGTGCCAGCATAATAACCTCCGAATTATTGTTTTAATATCTATATGATAGGATAGCCCAAAAATATCATATTGTCCAGTATCCACAGGGTTGACACAAGCCTTTTTACCGCTATATAATTTAGTATTATGAAGCAGATTAATTTACACGAACTGAAACCCGGCATGGTAACTGCTGAGAACATTTTTTCTCTCAACGGTCATCTTTTGGTGCCAAAAGGAATGAGCCTGACAAACAATATGATTGCCATGCTTTATTCCTATAATATCCATAAACTGAGAATAGAAGAACCGGTCGGGCTGTCCGCCGATTCCATCGAAGATCTCGAGGAAGATTTTCCTTTCCGTCTCCCCGAAGAGGAACGGAAGAAAAAGAAAGCGGAGATCGCGCGGTTCAAAAATTATTATTCCAACCATTTGCAGGAATTTCAGACCAACATCAACCGTCTGGTGGATATGAATTCCACCATGTCCGTAGATACTTTGCTGACTCAGGTTTTAGGTCTGTTAGACACAGGCGGCAAGCCCGTCAATTTCCTTGATATGCTGGTGTATATGCGTGAATACACAGGCGACATCTACTCGCACTGTATGAATGTGTCGCTCCTGTGCAATGTACTTGCCGGATGGCTGCAGTACTCGGAAGCGGATCGTCGGCTTGCTGCCGCATGCGGTATGCTCCACGACATCGGCAAAGCCAAGATACCGAAGGAGATTCTCGAGAAACCCGGTCCGCTCACCCCTGAAGAACGTAAGATCGTGAACCGCCATCCCGAGGACAGCTACAATATTCTGTCGCACCATAATGTTGCGGAAGCGATCAAACGCGCTGCCCTGATGCATCATGAGAAATGCGACGGTTCCGGTTATCCTTACAAACTTCAGGCACATCAGATTGACAAATTTGCCAAGATTGTGACAATCTGTGATATCTATAATGCTTTGACCTCCAATCGTCCTTTCCGCAAGGCAATGTCTCCGTTTTCTGCCATTGAACATTTAGAGCAGGACGGATTACAGAAATATGATACGCAATGTATTCTGGTTTTCATTGAAAATGCTGCAAACACCTTCCTGCACAGTCCTATTTTGCTCAGTGACGGCAGGAAAGGTACGGTTGTTTTCTTAAACCGCGGTCATCTCGGTCGTCCCACCGTGCAATGCGGTCCCGAATTCATTGATCTGCGCACACGCCCCGATCTTAAGATTGTGGAAATCATACCTGCCGTGTAGAACTGCAGGCGAAGAGCCCGGGTGGTGGAATCACCCGGGCTCTTCTGTATACTAAACTAAGGGATTAGATAAACGCAATGTAAAAAGGCGCTTCTACCATTCGGTAGAAACGCCTTTGTTTCTTTACTTGAATTTATTATACTCTACGCGCATTTTTTGTCAAAGGGTTTTTTGCAAAAAATCAAAAAAATCTTTTCTGCAGATCCATTTTTCCATGATGGCGTCCGATTCCGCCGTTTCGCTGTGTTTTTGGAAGCCAAGCTTTTGAAGCAGACCTTTTGAAGGCTGATTTTCACGCTGCACTCTGGCCGATATCTGATCCAGACCAAGCTCCTCAAAACCATACTTCATAACAGCTCTGCACACCTCGTATGCTATTCCGAGTCTCCGCCACGGTTCTGCAATCACATATCCGAGTTCATTCTCCTCGCCGCAGGGTTCAATCCCCACTCTGCCGATCACGCGTCCCGAATACTTCACCTCGACGATCCACATACCATACCCGTAAAATCCATACATATTACGAATATAACTCTGCGTATAACTCTTCTCCTCTTCCCTGTCTGCATACAAGTTGTCCATATACTCTGTGACTGACGGTTCCGCATAAATCTCATAAAGTCTGTCCACATCCTCCACAGTGATCTCACGAACCACACACCTGTCTGTCTCAAGGATTCTCCACGGCAGTCCGTGCAGACGCCGGTAGATCCGTTCAAGTTCCTCCCTGTCAAGCTCCTCAACCCGTTCAAGCGCGTACATAATTCCCTGAAAATCTTCAAGGCGATTCCCTTCATGCAGAAGTACAGCCCCCTCAAGCCCACACTTCTGCCATATCCGAAGCTGATTGACATCATCGGTCAGATACAGAATCCCATCCGGCTCCCGCCATGCGCTGTCACCATTCCGGCTGCCCGGCTCCTGCCTTACACAATCAGCACCCTGCCCTGTGTCCGGGAGTTCTGTCAGGACTTCCACCCCTTCAGACCTCAGCGTGGCAGCCAATATTTCCACATTTTCCTTAAGACGCTCTGTCGTCAACCGGATCACAACTGTCCGGAGCGCTTTCCCCTGTCTCATATTCCAAACCTCATCGGTATCCGCATACTGTCCATTTGCTTATTCCCTTTTACTGCGGCACATGGTATACTTACTCTTATATTATAGTAAGTCAATTTATCCAGAAAGGGAAGAAAAGATATGCAAAATCCTGTTATCACAATCGAAATGGAAAACGGCGATCTCATCAAAGCAGAGCTTTATCCCGAGATTGCTCCGAACACAGTCAACAATTTCCTGAGCCTCGTTCAGAAAAAGTTTTATGACGGTCTGATCTTCCACCGCGTCATCAAAGGCTTTATGATCCAGGGTGGATGTCCCGAAGGAAGCGGAATGGGCGGTCCCGGCTACCAGATCAAGGGCGAATTCTCCCAGAACGGCTTTCCAAACGACTTAAAACACACGGAGGGCGTGTTGTCCATGGCAAGAGCCATGCATCCGGATTCCGCAGGCAGCCAGTTCTTTATCATGCATAAGACAAGCCCGCACCTTGACGGCGCTTATGCCGCTTTCGGCAAAGTGATCGAGGGGATGGATGTGGTAAACAAGATTGCGGAATGCAGAACGGATTATTCCGACAGACCTGTTGAAGTGCAGCGCATCCGCAGCATGAGCGCAGAGACCTTCGGTGAGACTTATCCGGAGCCGGAAACCATGTAAAATACGTGTTCTAAGCATTAGACGAGGCAGATCTTCACGTGAGATCTGCCTCGTTCTGAGTTCATATTTTATTAACATTTCATTCACCGAAACTTAATTTACATAACATTCTTTTGTCAAATTCATCCCTTATACTAAACTCATAAACAACAAAAGAGTACAAGGAATTAACATTACTTTTAAATAGCTTTTTCATAATAAATGCCAGGTAATACAAATTACCTGGCATCCTCCCTTTTAAGAGGATTTATCTTAAGATTGACAGCAAAACAGGGAACAGGCACAAGCCCGTTCCCTATTATTATTTGCTTATTTGAACAACCACCCGAACAGTTTTGCAAAAATTGCCTTGATCCTGCCCCAGAGTCCGATATCGACAGGCTCTTCTTCAATATCAACCGTGTTGTCATCGTCGTCATCTATGCTGATCTCCTCTGTCCGCATGATGACCTGGATACTCTCCGGCGTATCGTTTTTGCCTGAGGTAAAGGACGGGAATTCCTGCTCTGTATCAATGTTCAGAATATTTGTCTCATCCTCGATCTCATCCAATTCATCGGAAACCGCATCATGCATCACGTTCTTGGCATCACGGAAGGTCTCGCTTCCACCGGAGATACCGATCCCGCTGTCAATGATACCGATCATGCCATCCAGACTCGATGCAATAGCGGTATCCATGCTCTTCTCCGTGGCATCCATCAGAGAGCGCATACTGCGCAGTGCCTGCTGTGTCGCTGCCACCGATGCATTCGTGCTGTCCATGAAGGCCTGCGTCATGTCGAGCAGTTCCAGCACATGATCCTTGTACTCGTTCGTCATATGACCGCCCAGCGCATAGCTCTCATTGAGCACCTCACTCGCCTTACAGGTGATATTCTCAATCTCATGAACGAGTGCTTCACTGTCCTCGATCATGGGGGCAGTCTTCTTCATCACTGCACCCGCAAAGGAAGCGAATACGCCGACCTCTGTTGCAAGGTAGTAATCCGTTGCTGTGCCGGATCCATATATGCTTCTGATCAAGTCCTCAATCTTCTCCTCCGTATCTCCCTGTCCATCCTTGATCTCATGACGCAGATCTTTCATGGATCCCTGGAGATCCTTGGTAGCATCCTCCATGTCTTCCAGATAATCATCCATCTCATAGATGCTCTGCCTGATCACCTCAAGCTGCTGC
>JALFTO010000044.1 GCA_022779165.1 Lachnospiraceae bacterium | reverse complement strand
GACAGAAAGCTCCTGTCGCATATGCGTGGAGGCATAATCCGCATCCGTCTTGTTAAAATAGTCATAGTTTCCCGCTTCCGTGTCATCCCATGTGACATCTGTATTATAGTAGTCATCTCCCAGCTTCACGATATTCCAGGCGTGACTCTCTCCGGCATAGCCGGTACAATAATAACAGGGAATATCAAGCTGCTGCAGCAGGTATTGGAAAGCTCTGGCGTAGCCGGCACAGACGGTCTTTCCGTTCACCAGACCGCTGTAAGCGCTCTGACTCATGGGCGCATTCTTAGCATAAGTGATTTTATCGATCAGCGCATTATGCACAAATTTTTCTTTTTCATAGTCATCGTCCAGTTTGCGGGCATCTGACAGGATCTCTTCCGCATTTTCCGTAAAAGTCTGTTTCGCGTTGTCGAGATCTTTTGCCGTTTTATTGAACTGCAGCCCGATTTCGACGACTTCGCCGTTACGTCTGCATTTGCAGGAGTAGGCGGTATCCAGCCAGAAAAGTGACGGATGATCATTGTAAACGGCTGAAAAGACACTTTTTAGCTGTTTGGCGTTAATCTCTTCAACAGGGGTAAAGGTCGCATTGAGATTCTCCGCATTTGCAAAAATTTGGCGGTAAAGGTGTTTTCCCTTGTCGTCCAACATCTGATAATACGGGTAGTACAGAGGATCAAAGGTCAGATCGTCTCCGGTAAAACCGGGATTTTCCTGCTTGGGCTCGTCATCGCCGATCTCACTGGCAGTCTCTTTTACCGGCTCGTAGCCGGATTTCCCGGAAACGCTGTCCGGCACTTTGATGTCAGCAGGCTTTGGCGCGATATATTCCGTGTGCTTTTCCGGATCATTGTCGTCAGCTTCGCCTTTTTTTGCAGGAGTATTCGCATCCGAAATAGTTTCATCTGTATGTTCCGGGGCAAGGGAAACATTCCCCATATCGAGTGCCTCTGCGGGTAGAGTGACGTTTTCCCTGAGTTCAGCCATATATTTGTCAAGCTCCGGATCGGAGTAATCGGTCCGGACTGTCGAAGCATTCTTACCATATAATGCATCTGCGATCCGCTGCGTCATATCCGGATCATAAGCACAGTAGGCAACGATGGCGGTGACCCAGATCAGCAGAATGATGAGAAGTATCAGAAGACGTTTGATCCATTTCATGTTTCGGTTACACTCCTTTGGTCTAGGATATCACATCATTTTTCCGATTGACAGAGGTTTTCGGGAAAAATAAAATGGAATCATGAAGACAAAAATCCTATTTGAAGACAAATTTATTATGGTATGTTATAAACCTGCGGGTCTTCCAACGCAGACTGCCAGCGTCATGGCACCGGACATGATCAGCGAGCTGAAAAACTATCTGCGCCGGAGCAGCGGAAACGGGACGAAAGAGCCGTATGTGGGTCTGGTGCACCGTCTGGATCAGCCGGTGGAAGGACTGCTGGTGTTCGGAAAAACGCAGAGAGCGGCGGCAGCATTGAGTGCACAGTTGAATGACGGTACGCTGCATAAGACATATCTCGCGGTGACAGAGGGAATCCCGGAGGAAAAAGAGGCGGTTCTGACGGGCTACTTATGGAAAGACGGCCGTGACAACAGCTCCCGGGTTGTTCCTGAGGGAACGAAGGGGGCGAAACGCGCGGAGCTGTCTTATCGTGTGGTGGCGGTGAAAAGTGGGAGCGCGACAGAGCAGGAGGGGAGTGCGGCAGAAGCAGAATCTGATGACGGAGCGGGCAGACATGGCGGTCTTGCACTGATCGAGATTGATCTGAAAACGGGACGCCATCACCAGATACGGGTGCAGATGGCACATATGGGCTGTCCGCTCCTCGGCGACAGGAAATACGGCAGATCCTCACAGACAGTCAGGAATCCGGCGCTGTGTGCGTCAAAGCTTGCGTTCAGGCATCCGCAGACAGGAAAAATGATGGAATTTACAGTCGATCCGGAGGGAGATGCTTTTGCAATTTTTACAGAAAAAACCAGAACCGGATTTTAAAATAACAGGATAAAAAGAGATGCAATGCCCATACTAACCGTGGTGATGAAAGTGAGATGGGCAGTGTGGGAAAACTATCGAAAATACATAATGGCAGCACTGATGGCAGCAGGCGTATTACTGTTTCTGAAATACCTTCTGCCCTATGTGTTGCCGTTTTTGATTGCAATGTGTCTTGTAGCGGTCATGTATCCCTTTTTGGAAAAAACAGAGCGGCGCTTCCATATCAGGAAGGGAATGACAGCGGGACTGATCCTTGTCGTTTGCCTGATTTTGATCGGAACGGTCATCTGGTGTCTGTGGATTTTTGTGAGCGAGCGGGTCAGAATGCTGCTCCAGAACAGGATGGTCATGGAGGAGTGCTTTTGTAATTTCGTGAAAGACTGCTGTGGCATACTGGAGACGAGATTCGGGGTGGAGAGCAGGGTCATGGAACAGATGGCGCTTGATCAGATTGATGAGATCGGCAGAAATCTGCACATTCAGATCGTGCCGAAATTTATGAATCGTTCATTTGCTTATCTCAAAACAGTGGCATCTATCGTTGCTTTCTGGGCAGTGACGCTTGTCGCTTCGATATTGCTGGCAAAGGACTATTACCGGATCTGTCAGAAGCTGAGAGGCTACAAAACTTTCCTTACGGCGGCACAGATCGGTACAGAGATTGGCAGAATGGTTCTGGGATATCTCAAAGCGCAGGCGATTATTCTGTGTACAATCAGCGTGATCTGCGTGGCGGGACTCTGGGCATGCGGTATGGAAGGGTTTCTGACACTCGGGATCGTGGCAGGGCTTATGGACGCACTGCCTTTTATCGGTACGGGCATTGTGCTGGTGCCGACGGCGTTGTGGCAGCTGATACAGGGGAATCTCTGGCGCATGGCGGCGGTTTTTG
>JALFTO010000037.1 GCA_022779165.1 Lachnospiraceae bacterium | reverse complement strand
TGACCTGTGCAGTGATGCTGCATCCGAAGTTTGGCACATTACTCAAAACGTGGCGAGGGCATCTGGTCACGCCGGAGTTCGCATATTTCATGGAAAATGAAGATACGCCTACATACGATATGCTGTACGCATTATACAGGGCCGCATCGCGGATTCTGGCATCCGAGGAGGAGGCGGATCCTTTCTTTTACCAGGAGTTTTTTGCCGATAACCGCCTGTTCGGATATCTGAACGGAAGTGCGGAGATTGACGGCAGACTGGAGCATGCCGCGAAAATGTTCCGTCCGGATGAGAACGGAAAAGAACTGTCGCCCCTTACGATCCGGGTGGAGCAGTGCCTTGAGTTGCAGAAAATATACGAGACAAGGACGGAAGATGTCTGGATCAGAGGCAACAGAGGGTGCGGGAAAAAACATTTGGTTAAGCATATGCTCTGTAGATGTAACAGGCAGATGGTGTTTGCGGATGCAGCATATATTTTGAATAATAGTACGGAAAAGAGTCGGCTGATCTGGCTGATTCGCAGGGAAGCGCTGTTAAACGCCTGTGATGTGTGTATATGCGGAATTTCCAAAGAAGTTCTGGAGAAGGCAAAGCTTACGACGGAACAGTTTTTATATCAGGTTGCGGATCCGTTTCGGAAAGAAGGGATCCGGCTGATCTTCTGTACAGATACCGATGTGGAACTGATTCCCTATATGGATCGTGCAGTTCATATGCTGGAGATTGAGAAACCTACACGGGAAGAGCGCATTCAGCTGTGGAAACAATATCTGAATGATTATGGTCTGGAGCTTGATCCCGTGCTGCTTGGAACCAAATACAAATTTTCTCCGGAAGAGATTCATCGGGCGGTCAGACAACTGCGGGCAGAGAGCAGCGAGGGCACTGTGTTGTCAAAACAGACTGTGATACGGACGCTTGCCGGTGTCATGCCTCCGGTGACAACCAAAGGGAGAATAGAGCCGCCCCATGAGAACTGCACCATGGATTCGCTTGTGCTGCCGCCACAGACGATACAGACGCTGAAGCAGATCTGTGATCATGTGCGGTTTGGTCATCAGGTATTTGATGAGTGGAATATGGAGAGCCGATTTGCCTATGGAAAGGCAGTGTCGGTGCTTTTGTGCGGACCGCCCGGCACGGGCAAAACGATGACGGCGCGTGTGCTTTCCGATGAACTTGGGCTGCCGCTGTATCATGTGAATCTGTCCCAGATCGTGGATAAATATATCGGCGAGACGGAGAAACATCTGGAAGAGATTTTCTCTAATGCGGAAAAGAGCAATATTATTCTGTTTTTTGATGAGGCAGACTCCGTGTTTTCCAAGAGGAGTACCGTAACGGATGCAAAGGATAAGTATGCCAACACAGAGGTTTCCTATATTCTGCAGCGTCTGGAAGCGTATGACGGCATCGTCATCCTGTCCACCAATTTCCTCAATAATATCGACGCCGCATTTATCCGCCGGATTCAGTATGTGATCACCTTTTATATGCCGGGAGCGGAGGAGCGTAAGAAAATGTGGCAGAGCGCGATCCCGGAGGAGTGTCCGACGGGACAGATTGATTTTGACTATCTCGCTGAGCAGTTTGAGTTCAGCGGAAGCAATATCAAGAGTGCGGTGCTGACATCGGTATTCTATGCCGCGGGGCAGGGCGAGAGTCTGGGAATGCGGCATCTGATCTATGGGATCCGCAATGAGTTCGTGAAGAAGGGGAAACCGGTATTTGCGGCAGACTTTGGGGAATATGGCTATCTGTGTCAATAAGGAGAGTTTATGGCAAATCAGCAGATGACGTTACAAGAGGAGCTTTTGGAGCGCATCCGTCAGATCCTGCAGTGTGACGGGATTACAAGAGTGGAGAAAACAGGTGGTATCGTGAGCGCCTGGATAGAGAAGCTTGAGGAGGGGCAGGATTGGAAAGTGCCGGTGATGATCAATTTTGTGCCGAACGGTCAGACCGGAGCAGAGGAGTCCGTCCTCCAGATTTATTTCACATTGAGCCGGAATGTGGATGTGGCGCATCCGGAGACGCTGATGCGGAAACTGAACGAATTGAATGAGCGTGCGATCATCGGATCGATGTTTGTTCTGCCGATCGGTGAGATCTGTTATGAATACCGGCTTCCGGTAAAAGGGAGTTCTGTTGACCGGTCACTGGCGGATTTTGAACTTGCCATGAAGCAGATGCTCGTATTTCTGTTCCGATTTTATCTGTATGTATTGGTTCTGTCCGGGGATTCTGGGCGGATGACACTGGAAGAATATCTGGAACTGGAGGAATAGCATGGAGATAGATCATGAAATGATATCGGCTGTACAGACCAGACTGGAGAAGGAGTGTGACCGGATCGAGCAGACTGTGGACGGACTTTCCTTCCGGTTGGAGCACATCGCAGGGGAAGCGGACTGGAAGATATTCGGTAATGTGCGGTTTGTATCTGCCTCGCCCGGCGGGGCGAAACAGCCGGAGCTTATGGGAGTGGAGCTGATCGTGCTGCGGGATGTGCCGGAAACGTTGTTTTCGGAAGTGCAGATGCGGCTGCATGAGCTCGGTAAGCTCACACTCTTTGGAAATCTGATCCTGGATGATAAGCAACAGGTGTGTTACCGGTATGCCTGCCCCATGGCAGGACGCAGTGCAGAGGAAACGGCGGATTTATTTGAATTTGTCTGTTATGAGATGGTAACCTTTGTGGATACGTATTATCCGTATCTGCTTATCTGTGTGACAGAGCCTGAGCGGATGACGCTGACGGGATATATGGAGCAGCTCTTACAGCAGGCTGCAAAGGACAGTGAGGAAGCTTGATACGAAACGGCAGAGATGCCTAGGAAGGGGGGAAAATTATGGACGCTCTGGAAATGATCAACAAACCGGAAAATGTTCCGGACAATAGGAAAGGACAGGCTGATTACGACAATCATGATCTTTCTGCGCACACGTATACAGGGAAGGGGAGAGAGGCAAAGCATTCTTCCCAGATGGTTCATGAAAAGACGGAGTATTCTTCGCAGGAGGCAGAGGGGAATTTCCAGCGAGCCCTGGTGGACAAGCTTTCTGAGGAGTATCAGGCAAAGGTCAACGAGCTTCAGACCAGGAAGGCAGAGAATGAAACTCAGATACAGGCATACAAGAATATGCTTGGCAAGGAGGATGACAGAAGCGACGCAATTCTGCAATCCTTTATGGAGGTATGTGAAAATGAGCGAAAGTGCCGGCAGGAGCAGAGAGATGCGCTGGAGGAGGCACAGACTCTGGAGAATGATCTGGCGCGAAGACAGCTGAACGATGACAATGACCGGAAGCTTCTGGCGGAAGAGGAAGAGAAGCTGGAGAAGCTGTTCCATAAAATAGAAGGCCGGGTAAATGATTTTGAGGAGTACAACGGGAAGCAAAATGCCCTGGAAACAGACGGAGGACTATTTGCGGGTGCAAGATCCTGGTTCTATCAAAGGCGGGCAAGGAGCAAGATGGAGTCCCAACAGGAATTGACTGAAGAATATGGGCGACAGCATGATGTTGTCAATCAATACCGCAACAGAATCAAAGCCGTGCAGCAGCAACAGACAGAGATGCAGCAGCGGATTGCCCTGCTACGGGAGCAGGCGCAGATTGCAAAAATATCGGCAGATCAGTATGGGGAACTTGCAGACCAGATCAGCGCTGAGCATGCGATGCGCTTCACACAGGACTATACGGAAAACGGTGCGCACAGCAGGGAATATCTGGAGGCTTATGGTCTGAGTCAGGAGAATAAGAAAACAGCGCAGGAGATCGAAGCAAATCTGGAGAAAAAGGCAGGAGTGGATAAGACCGTTCAGAATGCAGACATCCTGAATATGGCCACGAAGGGTTATCAGGGAACGGTGCGTGCGATCAGTGTGGATGGGAAGATGTACTATGACAACACCCAGCTGGCGGAGGACGGCGACGAGAATGCACCAAAGGTTATTGATTCGGAGCAGGCGCGGGACTTTGTGGAAGAGGAGGAAGAGAAGATTCAGCTGGAGGAGGAAAAGATCGTCAACCAGTTGAAGAGGCGCGATGTCTTTCAATACATGAACTCGGATAATCTGATGGAATATATGGATTATGACGAGAAGGCCGCAGATTTCATTTTTCAGTTTGATCAGCAGAGAAGAGCGGAAAGAGAGCGGGGCGCTGCAGGCGGGATCTCCCAGGAGGGAGAGATCAATAAGGAGCATATGAAGAAGCAGGGGCTGACAGATGATGTCGCATTTGAGGGCAATCTGGATGATCTGGCTTCACAGGGCTTCCTAGGGGGATCGCTAGGGATATTGAAATTTCTTTTCGGTATGGGGCGGGATCTCGGATTTTCCTTTGCCGGAGTTTCCGGTATCATGCAGGCGCTCGAAGGAGCAAAAGAGGGAAATAAGGACGAAATAGCAGACGGAGCAGTCAATGCTGCCGGAAATATGACATGGACAGCGTCAACGGTTCTGGGCACGCTTTTGTTCGATGCGATGAAGAACGCCGGACTTGGGTATCAGGAACAGGCCTTAAAGACGTTTAAGCTTATGGGATTTGATATTCTCGGAGGAACAAATATTTCTGTGATGAGCGGCGTGGCGTCTGCAGCCTCCATGCTGAAGGGAGCCTATCAGTTGGGCAGCAATCTGGGCGATGCACAGCGGCTGGAAAATTATGGGGATTTTGTCAAGAAAAGAGGACTCAACCGGTTCGGAAGGGTGATGGATAATGCGGCAACTGAGAATAGGGTTCAGGCTTTCGGTGCAGCGGTGGATATCGGAGGCGGAGCAGTATCCACGGCGCTCATGCTGACAGGTGTGGGTGGACTTGCGTTTACTGCAGCCAATGTGGCACTCAGCCAGCTCATCAAGGGGATCGGCGGAGGGCTGATCCGGCGTGGAACTAAGAAAAGTATCCTGGAATCTCCGTCCGTGCTCGGTGGTCTGAATTATGACAAAAATATAATCAGTGAAGAACACTTTAACCAATTGTTTGCCTATGTAACCGGTATGAATGAACCGGATACGCTGGCAGATACCCTGAAGGTGGTAGACGGAATTGATCTTCACCGGGGAATGCGCAGATCCATGCTAAAACCCGATTTGGAGATCGATCGTGCCATGTCACAGCTGGGCTTTGACGATCCGAACAAGTATGGCAATATTACGTTGAAAAAACTTCATACCAGAATGGGCATGACGGATGACTGGCGCAAGACGCTGCGAAATGCCATAGAGATCGAAGGTCTTGATTATAATACGAACTGGACAAAGTTTGTCAAGGGAATCACAGGAAATGCAAATCATTATAGAAAGAATGCAAGACTGACAAGAGCGGAAATGGCAGAGCGCAGGAGAGCAGAGATGGCAGCCAGAGCATAGTGAGTATTTGACAATGTGTATTGAGTATGCTACGCTTAAAAAAGTCTGAAATTATGGAATAAGGAAGCGAAGAGAATGGAAAACAAGGGAAAATATTATATCACTACGGCGATTGCCTACACGTCCGGCAAGCCGCATATCGGCAACAGCTATGAGATCGTGCTGGCCGACAGCATTGCCCGTTTTAAGAGAAAGGACGGTTACGATGTCTTTTTCCAGACGGGAACGGATGAGCACGGGCAGAAGATCGAGCTGAAAGCAGAGGAAGCGGGTATCACGCCGAAGGAGTTTGTGGATAATGTGGCGGGTACGATCAAGGGACTGTGGGATCTGATGGACACGTCCTATGACAAGTTTATCCGGACCACAGACGATTACCATGAGAAACAGGTGCAGAAGATCTTCAAGCGCCTCTATGATCAGGGCGATATCTATAAGGGCTCCTATGAGGGAATGTACTGTACACCCTGCGAGTCCTTCTGGACGGAATCCCAGCTGGTGGATGGCAAATGTCCCGATTGCGGCAGGGAGGTAAAGCCTGCCAAGGAGGAAGCGTACTTCTTCCGTATGAGCAAATATGCGGATAAGCTGATCGAGCATATCAATACGCATCCGGAATTTATTCAGCCGGTGTCCCGCAAAAACGAGATGATGAACAATTTCCTGCTGCCGGGTCTGCAGGATCTGTGCGTGTCCAGGACTTCCTTCAAGTGGGGGATTCCGGTCAGCTTTGATGACAAGCATGTCGTTTATGTATGGCTGGATGCGCTGACCAACTACATCACAGGCATCGGTTATGACTGTGACGGCAACAGTACAGAGCAGTACAAGAAATACTGGCCTGCAGATCTGCACCTGATCGGAAAGGATATCATCCGTTTCCATACGATCTACTGGCCGATCTTCCTGATGGCGCTCGGTGAGCCGCTGCCGAAGCAGGTGTTCGGTCACCCGTGGCTTTTGCAGGGCGACGGCAAAATGAGCAAGTCCAAGGGCAATGTGATCTATGCCGACGATCTGGTGAAGTTCTTTGGCGTGGATGCGGTGCGGTATTTCGTGCTGCACGAGATGCCTTTTGAAAATGACGGTGTGATCTCCTGGGAGCTGATGGTGGAGCGCATGAACTCCGATCTTGCCAATACACTTGGTAATCTTGTGAACAGAACCATTTCCATGAGCAATAAATATTTTGACGGAATTGTTTCTGACAAGGGTGTCACTGGCGAAGTGGACGCTGATCTGAAAGCCGTTGTGACAGGTACGTATGACAAAGTAGAGAGTAAGATGGACGAACTCCGTGTGGCGGATGCGCTTACAGAGATCTTTACGCTGTTTAAGCGGTGCAATAAATATATCGACGAGACGGAGCCGTGGGTGCTTGCCAAGGACGAGGCAAAGAAGGACAGACTGGCCACTGTGCTTTACAACCTGGTGGAGAGCATCGTGATCGGCGCTTCCCTGCTTGAGCCCTTTATGCCGAAGACGGCGGAAAGAATCGCGGCACAGTTGAATACTTCGCTGAGAGAGTTCAATACTTTGAAAGAGTTTGGCGGATATGTATCCGGTACACGTGTGACGGATAAGCCGGAGATCCTGTTTGCGAGGCTGGATGTGAAGGAAGTTGTGGAGAAGGCAGAGGCAATGTTTGCCGAGAGAAGGGCAGCGGCTGAAGCTCCGAAGCCTGAGCAGGAGGAGAATGTCATCGATATCGAGGCAAAGCCCGAGATTACATTCGATGACTTTGAAAAGATGCAGTTCCAGGTGGGTGAGATCATTGCCTGTGAGGAAGTGCCGAAATCAAAGAAGCTTCTGTGCAGCCAGGTGAAGATCGGCAGCCAGGTGAAACAGATCGTGTCCGGTATCAAACAGCATTATTCCGCTAAAGAGATGGTGGGCAAGAAGGTGATGGTTCTCGTGAATCTGAAACCGGCCAAGCTTGCCGGAGTCCTTTCTGAAGGTATGCTTCTGTGTGCGGAGGATGCGGAGGGCAATCTGGCGCTGCTGACACCTGAGAAGGATATGCCGGCAGGAGCAGAGATCTGCTGATCATTTTTGAGAGAAAAAAGGAATTTGCGGAGAAATCCGTGGATTCCTTTTCCTGATTTTGGGGTATAATATTCGCGTAAACAATGAGCAGTGTATCGGCAGACAGAGGCTTTTGATCGTGCACTGCGATAAAGGAGGAATCTACAGTGAAAATCTTATTTTATTCCACAAAACCTTACGACAAGGTGTGGTTTGAGCCTATGGGAAAGGATTTTGGCTTTGATGTGCATTTTGTCGAAATGCCGTGTAACCGGGAAACGATTGCCCTGGCCAAAGGCTATGACGCGATCTGTACGTTTGTTAATGATTATATTGACGCATCCATGATCAGCCGGCTGTACAGAATGAAAGTGAAAGGCATCCTGCTGCGCTGCGCCGGTTTTAATCAGGTCGATCTGAAGGCGGCAAAAGGGAAGATCACGGTACTCCGTGTTCCCAGTTATTCACCGGAGGCAGTGGCGGAATATGCCATGGCGCTGCTGCTCACTGTGAACCGCTACACGCACAGGGCATATACCAGGACAAGGGATTTCAATATGAATATCAATGGTTTTATGGGAACGGATCTTCACGGCAAGACAGCAGGCGTGGTCGGAACAGGCAAGATCGGGCAGGCGATGATCCGCATTCTGAAAGGCTTCGGAATGCATATTTTGGCATATGATCCCTATCCGAATCCGTCGCTTGACGTGGAGTACGTGTCCTGCGAGGAGCTCATGCGCCGGTCGGATGTGATCTCACTTCATTGCCCACTGACCGAAGAAACAAAATATATCATCAACCAGAAGACGATCGATCTCATGAAGGACGGAGTGTATCTGATCAACACTTCACGTGGTCAGCTGATCGATACGGAGAGTTTGATTCAGGCGCTGCTTGCAAAGAAATTTGCCGGAGTGGGTCTGGACGTGTACGAGGAGGAAGAGGGTGTCTTCTATGAGGACAGGTCAAACGATATCGATATCATCAAAGATGAAAATCTTGTACGCCTCACGGCATTTCCCAATGTCCTGATTACTTCGCATATGGGATTTTTTACAAAGGAAGCTACCAGGGAGATTGCAAGGGTCACACTGGAGAATGCGTATGCGCTGGAGAATGGGAATCCACTGGTGAATGAAGTCGTTTGGGATCGGGGCTGAGGCTTGTATTCCGACACAAAATCTTTTATTATTGTAATAGGTGCAAAAGAAAAACAAGCGGCTGCGAAGCAGACATTTGTTTTTCTTGCGCCATTAACGAGCAAACCGCCTGCGAAGCAGGCAAGTGAGTGCGTTAGCACGAGTTTGCGAGTGATGAGTTCGGAGATGATGGAATGAAGCAGCGCTGGCAGGTCAGAGAGGCATATCGTGAGGAATGGCAGGAAGCCATGGCTCTTGCGTGGAGAACCTTTCTGAAATTTGAGGCACAGGATTATGGAGAAGAGGGCACACAGAGCTTCCGTGAGTTTGTGACGGACTCCTCTCTGTACCGTATGTTTGTTGCCGGAAGTTACGAACTGATCGTGGCGGTTGAAGATGATCATATGATAGGGATGATCACAGTTCGGAATGAAAGCCATATCTCTCTGCTGTTTGTGGACGAGAAGCATCAGATGCAGGGTGTGGGACGTTCTCTGGTGGAATATCTGCGCAATTATCTCCTGAGTGAAGTGGGAGTGTCAAGGGTGACGGTAAATGCCTCTCCCTATGGTCTGGGATTTTATCATCGGCTTGGATTCCGTGATCTTGGATCAGAACAGATTGATGACGGGATTCGATATACGCCGATGGAATTTGTACTGTAGAGAAAGGGGTAGGAACCTATTATGTGGGCAATGGATTATATCAGCAGCAGGGATATCTGCTATCTCGTGTGCGATATCTTAAGCCTGATAGACAAGAGGCCGATCGAACACGGAATGCGCGTTGCATATATGCTGATGAAGCTTTTGCAGAATAAGAAGAATTATGAGGAATATGAGATTGCGGAGTTCGCATTCCTCGCAATGATCCACGATATCGGTGCATATGTGACAGGCGGAATCGCAGACACTCCGGAATATGAGAATGAAGATTCGTTGGAGCATGGGATTTACGGGGCGTTGTTTGTGAAGACGAATTCTCCCTTCGGTCAGAGAGGAGAGGCGCTCCTATATCATCATATGCGCTATTCCCGGATCAATTGTATGAACTATCAGTATGACACCATATCCATGTACTTAAGTCTCCTGGAAGATGTGGATGCATTATATATGAAAGACGGTGATGCGCTGGATTATCGAGTGTTCGAAAAGGAAACAGGCACAAAATATTTTCCGGAGGCGGTGATGTTTCTCTTAAAAGGCATCCGCCGCGACAATATTTTTGCCCAGATCTCCAGCGGGAATTATAAAAAAGAACTGTATGACTTTATGGATTATACCCTTTTTACAAATGAGGAAAAGGAAGCTTATGTCAGATTTGCGGTTCACTGTATGGGTCTGCGCGAAAAACACAGGGCAGCAGAAGCAATCATGTGTGCCTGCGTGTCGGAGGAAATCGCAGATGCAGCCGGTCTCGGTGTCAGGGACAGAGAAAAGTTGTTTTACAGTGCTCTGCTCCATGATATGGGAATGCTGGCGGTGGATAAAACGATAGAAGAACTGCCCAGAAGTCTGGAGCCGGAAGAGAAAAAGCAGGTCATGGGACACGTTCTGGTTCAGGATAAGATTCTGCGCAAGTGGTTCCTGAAACCGGATATTCCGGATATTATACGGGCTCACCACGAGCGCCTGGACGGAAGCGGTTATCCCGCCGGCAAAAGGGGAAACAATATGACCATGGTGCAGAAAATCCTTCAGGTGGCGGATATGTTCACGGCTATGAGCAACAAGCGCCCGTATCGTCCGGCAAGAAAGAAGGAGGAGATCTTTGCAATTCTGGAAGAGGAGATCGATCGGGGCAGGATCGATGATTATGTTGTGGCTGTGCTCAAAGGGAAGCTTGACACGATAGAGCGCAAACTGCGTGTGGAGACAAAGAATTATCTGGAGATGCAGCTCAAAATGGGAAATATGTATAAGTTGCTTCTGGAAAAACGATTGGGGGAAAAATTATGAACCGTTTCTTTGATATGGATAGCCCGATCATGCGTTTCCTGAACCGGGTTGCAGATCTTGTGTGGTTAAATATTCTTGCGATCATCTGCTGTATTCCCGTGGTCACGGCAGGTGCATCCCTGACGGCGCTGCACTATGTGGCGCTTCGGATGACGCGGAATGAGGAAGGCTATATCACGAAAGATTTTTTTAAATCTTTCAAGGAGAATTTTGCGCAGGCGACAGTGATCTGGCTGGTGATACTTGTGCTTGCGACGGGACTTGGCGCAGACTTTTATATTATGGCCTTCTCGTCGGTAGAGATGGGACCGGTGATCCAGGTGCTTGTTTTTGCGGCAGCATTTCTTTTGCTGTTTGGAGGGATCTATGTCTTTCCTTTTCAGGCAAGATTTGCAAATACGATCCGAAATACTGTCAAAAATGCCTATATTACCAGCGTCATGAATTTCCCGAAGACCATGCTGATCCTGATTATGTATGGTGTGTTTTTGGCTGCGTATTCCTTGTTTTTCCTGTATCTGGTGCCGTTGATCCTTTTCTGCGGACTTTCTCTGCCGGTGTTCCTTGCGTGTACTTTTTACACCTCCATTTTCAAAAAACTGGAAGAGCAGATTAGTCAATCTGTATAGAAAACCCGGAAAAGTTTGTGGAATGATGGCATGGTGTAATTCGGGAAGATTGGCTATACTTGATACAAGAGGTCAGTCGACCGGTAGTGTAAATGTAAAACTAACGCAGATTAGCAGGAGGAAGGAAAAGTGGCAAGTTTATCATTAAAGAACATTTGCAAAGTGTATCCTAACGGATTTGAAGCAGTAAAAGATTTCAATCTTGAGATCGCAGACAAGGAGTTCATTATTTTTGTCGGCCCTTCAGGATGTGGTAAATCAACGACACTGCGTATGATCGCAGGACTTGAGGATATCTCATCAGGTGAGCTTAAGATTGGTGACAAGGTAGTAAATGATGTTGAGCCTAAGGACAGAGACATCGCAATGGTATTCCAGAACTACGCATTGTATCCTCATATGACCGTATATGACAACATGGCATTCGGTCTGAAGCTTCGTAAGGTTCCCAAGGATGAGATCGACAGGATGGTCAGAGAGGCAGCTAAGAGCCTGGAGCTTGAGAAACTGCTTGACCGTAAGCCGAAGGCTTTGTCCGGTGGTCAGAGACAGCGTGTGGCAATGGGCCGTGCAATCGTTCGTAATCCCAAGGTATTCCTGATGGATGAGCCTCTTTCCAATCTGGATGCAAAGCTTCGTGTTCAGATGCGTATTGAGATCGCAAAACTTCATCAGAGACTGGGCACCACTATCATCTATGTAACGCATGATCAGACAGAGGCTATGACGCTTGGTACAAGAATCGTAGTTATGAAGGACGGTGTGATCCAGCAGGTAGATACCCCCCAGAATCTGTATGAGAAGCCTCAGAACCTGTTTGTTGCAGGATTTATGGGATCTCCTCAGATGAACTTCCTGGATGCTGACGTTGAGATCCGCGGTGAGGATGCATATCTGAACACTGCAGGCATCAGAATCCAGCTTCCTCCTGCAAAGGCTAAGAAACTGGTTGAGGGTGGCTATGACGGAAAGAAAGTTACAATGGGTATCCGTCCTGAGGACGTATATGACGCTCAGGTATTCGTTGAGAACTCTACATGTGCATTCGAGTCTACCATCAAGGTATACGAGCTGTTAGGTGCAGAGGTTTATCTCTACTTCGATCTCGGCGGACATCCGCTCACAGCGAGAGTAGATCCTCGTACCAATGCAAGAACGGGAAGCAAAGTGAAATTTGCGTTTGATGTAGAGAAGATTCACGTATTTGACAAAGAGACCGAGAAGGTTATCACAAACTAGTCAGAAATCTAAACAGGTTAAAAGCTGCCGCATGAATAGATGCGGCAGTTTTTTTGTTATATTTTCCGCTTAATATAAAATCTAAAATTAGCATAAAATTTGATACATTTATATTTAAATGTATCATAATGAGAGACATAAATAGTAAATTGAATATTTAACCATGCGATTTTTTTTCATATACTTTGTTTTGGTAAAAGAAATGGATAAGCAATGCGGTTAAAAAGGAGCGGAATATATCTTGATAACGGGAATGTGGAAGAAGCTCTTGGATAAGATCTCCGGCAAGGCAAAGAAAGACGGGGGATCTGTGGAAGAAAAACTGAAGGAATTAAAAGAAAATGGTGTGGCGGAAACCATCGTAAAAAAGAGAAATCTGATTAAAGTGGTTTTTGCCGTACTTTTTGTGGTCAGTCTGGTCAATATGCCTCTTGTAAAGGTGAATTATGACCTGACGGAGTACCTTCCGGACAACGCGGAGTCAAAGCAGTCGATCGATCTGATGGAACAGGAATTCGGCTATCCGGGAACGGCGCGTGTCATGATCAAGGACGTGTCTGTCTATGAAGCCTATATGTATAAGCAGATGATCGAGAACATAGACAGTGTGGATATGGTCACATGGATGACGGAAGATGTGTTTATGTCTGAGGACTTTATCGACCTCGATTCCCAGAAGGACTATTACCAGGACAGATGTGCGGTGATGGACATCACCTTTGTGGAGGGTGATACGGCGGACAGCACCAAGGAGGGAATCGATCAGATCAAGGATCTCCTAGGAGACAAGGGACGGTACGCAGGTCCTGCCATCGAGACAAAGTCTCTGGAAGATACCGTGGGCAGGGAAATGATCATGATCATGGCTGTGGCGGTGTTGATGATCTTTGCCATCCTCTGTCTGACCACAACATCCTGGTTTGAACCGGTGCTGTTTCTGTCTGTCATGGGTATCGCCATCGTGCTAAATCAGGGAAGCAATATTTTCCTCGGTACAATTTCTTTCTTAAGTTCCAGTGTGTCGAGCGTGCTGCAGCTGGCGACGTCCATGGATTATTCGGTGTTCCTGCTTCACACCTTTGTACATAAATCAGAAGAGATCGAGGATAAAGAAAAAGCAATGATCGCGGCGCTCAAAGAGTCGGCGCTCCCAATTCTTTCCAGCGCCATGACAACGTTCGTGGGCTTTATCGCCATGACTTCGATGAAATACCGGATCGGTGGGGACATGGGCATCGTGCTTGGAAAAAGTATTCTGTGCAGTGTCGCAACAGTCATGTTCCTGATGCCGTCGCTGATCCTTTTGTCCGGAGATCTCATTGAGAAGACAAAACACAAAAATATCATGCCGGGCTTTAAAAGGGTGTCCGTCGGCGTGTACAAGATGCGTTATGCAGTGATCGCTTTTATGCTCATCATTGTGGCACCGGCGTTTGTGGCTCAGGGAATGAACAGCTTTACTTACGGAAACAGTGCGCTCGGCAAGAGCAAGGGAACACAGGTGTACGACGATACCCTGGAGATAGAAGAACTGTTTGGCAGAAGTAATCTGTATCTGGTGATCGTTCCGAACGGATCTCCTATCAAGGAACGCGACATGTGCGAGGAACTCGAAGATCTGTATTATGTCAAGAGCGTGATGGGGATCGCCAATGTGCTGCCTGTCGGAATCCCGGAGGAGATCGTGCCCGAGAGCATCACGGGACAGCTCAGGTCGGACGATTATGCAAGAATTCTTTTGTATACAAGGACGGAGACAGAGAGTGATCTGGCTTTCAGAACTTCGGACGAGATGAGAAGTATCGTAGAGAAATATTATCCTGACGGGAAGCTGGTAGGGAATACACCGTCGACGCAGGATATCAAGGGAATTATCCGCAAGGATTACACACTTGCCAATTATCTGTCACTGCTTGGGGTTGCGGTTGTAGTCGGGTTCACATTCCATTCGGTGCTGCTGCCGATCCTGGTACTGATTCCGATCAACCTTGCGATCTTTATGAATATGGCAATGCCATATCTGCAGAACGAAACGTTTATGTACATTGCACTGATCATCATATCCTGTGTACAGCTCGGCGCAACCGTCGATTACTCGATCCTGATGACGAACAATTATATCGCCAACAGGGAGGGTGGACTGGAGAAAAAGCAGGCGGCCATCCATGCACTGCAGCAGAGTATCCCTTCCATCATAACCTCCGGCGGAATCCTGACGGTAGCAGGCTACGGGATTCATTTCATCTCATCGGTCCAGGGTATCTCTTCAATCGGTCATATGATCGGCAGGGGTGGTTTCATCAGTATGAGCATGGTCATCACGGGTGTGCCCGCACTTCTGACGGTATTTGATACCTACATATTCAAGGAAAAAGCGATCATCATGGCATGGCGGTCGCGCCGGATCGAGAAGATCAAAGAGCGGATCAGCAGGCTGAAGGCTGCCGGAAAACCGACCTGGAAGCATGCCCGGAAGCTCAGGAAAAAGAACGAGAAGCTTAAAAAACGGCGGAAGTTCAGGATTCATATTAAGCCGGCAAGGGAGAAGCCGGGCCATATCAAGAAGGTTATCAGAAGGAAAAAGAAAACAGGAAAGGATGTGAACCAGCATGTTAAGAATCAGAAATAGAAAAAGACTTGCCCGTATCGGCGCGTTGTCCATGGCAGCGGTCGTAGCATCCGGCACTGTGGCGATGGACGTCCGGGCGGAGGCTCCCAAAGTAAAAGTGGATGAATCTGTGTATGTGAATTTGGATTATTACGGCAAGGTTCAGGAAGTCAATGTCGTAAAAGGATGCATGCTGAACGGCAATACGACAGTTGTAGATTATGGCAATTATAATGAAGTGATCAATATGAGTAACAGTGCACAGCCGGTTGTGGAAGACGGCAAGGTGACCTGGGATCTGACGGGACAGGAGGGGGAACGCTTCTATTTTGAAGGCAAGACAGATGCGCTGACGCAGGAACTGCCCTGGAATATCGATGTGACATACCGCCTGAATGGCAAGGAATGTACCGGAGAGGAGCTCGCGGGTGCGAGCGGAATGGTCACGATGTTAGTGGATGTGGAACCGAATGAGAAGGCTCCGGAATACTACAGAAATAATATGATCCTGTCCGTCATGACAATGGTTGATATGGATAAGGACACCTATTCGCTGGAGGCACCGGGCTCACAGTTGCAGACTGTCGGCACCAAAAAGGCTGTCGTCTTTATGGCCATGCCGGGCGAGGACGGAACCTTCCGCATTGATATCGGCACGAACAGTTTTGAGAGCATCGGGCTGATCTTCATGATGGTGCCGGCAACGCTCTCCTCACTCGATCGCATCAGTGATATCAGAGAGGTCAAGGATAAGGTCAGGGATTCTGTGGATGCGATGAGCGACAGCGCAGACGTGATCCTTGACAACCTCGTGGACATGAAAGGTGCGTTGGAGGAAACGAAGAAGGGTGTGCAGGCCGCAAAGGAGGCGAAGGCAACCTATGACGGCGGCAGGGATCAGGCGAAAGCCGATGCGGACGCTGCGATCGCTTCGCTGGACGGCATCCAGAACAGTCTGATCATGCTCTCCGGCCAGACTGCTGTGGAGAAAGCCGATTTTGCGGATGCCATGCAGCAGCTTGAGGTGATCAGGCAGAGCATCTATGAGATGGATGATTATCTGGAAGACATGGAGGATGCTACCAAGGATCTCCAGGG
>JALFTO010000031.1 GCA_022779165.1 Lachnospiraceae bacterium | reverse complement strand
GGCGCACTTTTGCTGCTGTGTATTTCGGCTCTGGCCGGAAATACCTATAATCCTTTCATTTATTTCAGATTTTGACGGAGGCAGGAATGAGAGCAGATTTGCGAAACAAAATATGGATCGGTGCCTTTTTCCTGATGATCTGCGGAGTACAGCTTCTCTGGCCGCTGCTCGGGGAGCATCTGGATCGGGAGAACTATGAGAACAGAGTGGCTGTGGAGCGACCGCAGTTTTCGATTGAGACGATCGATGAGTTCCCGGCATCCTATGAGGCCTATTACAACGATCATCTTCCGTTCAGGAATCAGCTGATCCGGTTCGGCAGTGCGGTCGAATACTATGCTTTTCGAAATTCCTCCAATCAGAATGTGGTCAGAGGCAAGGATGGCTGGCTATTCTACAACAGCTCGCTGGACGACAATCCGATCCGTGCTTATAAGGGGATGGATCTCTTTACGCAGGAGGAACTTGCACAGATCACGGAGAATCTGACGGGAGTAAAAAATGCGCTCGAAGCACAGGGGACAGAGTTCGTATTGTTTATCGCGCCGAATAAGGAGCGTATCTATCCGGAGAAAATGCCGGATTATTACGGGAACCCGGCAGAAGAGTACCGGACGAAGCAGCTGATCGACCATCTGAGGAAAGAGACGGATATCCGTATCGTTTATCCTTATGAGGAGCTGTTGGCCGCAAAGGAGAGCAGCCCGCAGAACCTCTATTACCGGTTGGACACCCATTGGAATTATATCGGCGCTTACGTGGGGTGCATGGCTTTAGCGGAGGAACTTGATGTCAATATGCCCGGACTGGAAGAACTGGAGATCACGGAGACGGAACCGACAATCTGCGATCTGGCAGATATGCTCAGTCTGCGGAGCAGTCTGAACACGGATTCCGATTATGAGCTTTCGGGTTATGACCTTCATCAGCTGATCACCGATCGCCATGAACTGACCGGAGTCTATGCATATCACTGCACGGATGCTGATCCGCGTAAGCTGTTTATGGTGCGGGATTCCTTTGCGGATGCCATGGATGATTTCCTTGCGTCGCAGTTTGATGAGAGCGTGATGGTTCATTACAGCAGTTATACTCATGATCAGGCAATCGCGGAGCAGCCGGACATTTATATTTATGAGACGGTGGAACGCCGCGTCGGGGAACTGTTGCATTTTAAAATGTAAGATTTATGTTCAGATCAGCCTCAAACACTTGCTGTTTGAGGCGTAAGAACATTCATAAGAATATGATTCAAAATTTTTTCCTTGACTTGAAAAAAAGCTTGTTGTAGAATGGATAGTGCACTATTGTGGTGTGGTGTGCTTATTTATGCTGTAAAAATGAGTGAAATAGGCTAAGATCATAGAAGAACGGGGTGAAATGTCAATGGAAAAGAACAGAATACGACCTACTGCCGCCGGCAAGAACGTACGTATGAGTTATTCACGACAAAAAGAGGTTTTAGAGATGCCTAACCTGATCGAGGTCCAGAAGGACTCCTATCAGTGGTTTTTGGACGAAGGTCTGAAAGAGGTATTTGATGACATCTCTCCAATCGAGGACTACAGTGGACATCTGAGTCTCGAATTTGTGGATTTTGAACTTTGTAAGGACGAAATGCCTGTAAACAAAAACACAATCGAGAAGTGTAAAGAGAGAGATGCTACCTATGCGGCACCTTTGAAGGTTAAGGTTCGCCTTCATAACAGAGAGAAAGAAGAAATCAGCGAACACGAGATCTTTATGGGCGATCTTCCTCTTATGACAGAGACAGGCACCTTTGTGATCAATGGCGCAGAGCGTGTTATCGTCAGCCAGCTCGTTCGTTCTCCGGGCATTTACTATGCGATCGACCATGATAAGATCGGTAAGAGATTATTTTCCTGTACTGTGATCCCCAATCGTGGTGCATGGCTGGAGTATGAGACAGATTCCAATGACATTTTCTATGTTCGTGTTGACAGAACAAGAAAGGTACCCATCACCGTACTGATCCGTGCACTCGGTGTCGGTACCAACGAAGAGATCCGTGAATTGTTTGGCGATGAGCCCAAGATTGAGGCCAGCTTTACCAAGGACGTTGCCACCAACTATCAGGAAGGTCTTCTGGAATTATATAAGAAGATCCGTCCCGGTGAGCCGCTTTCCGTGGACAGCGCAGAAAGCCTGATCACGGCTATGTTTTTTGACCCCAGAAGATATGATCTTGCCAAGGTCGGCAGATATAAATTCAATAAAAAGCTGATGTTCAGAAACCGTATCCGCGGAGCCGTTCTGGCTGAGGATGTGGTTGATGTTACAACGGGAGAGATCCTGGCAGAGGCAGGCACCAGGGTGACGGCAGAACTGGCCGATACCATTCAGAATGCCGCTGTTCCTTATGTATATGTACAGACAGAGGAGAGAAACGTCAAGGTTCTTTCCAATATGATGGTAGACATTACTAACTTTGTGGAGTGCAATCCCAGAGAGCTCGGCGTGACAGAGCTCGTATATTATCCCGTTCTGCAGCAGATTATTGAGGAATACGGTGATCAGCCGGAGGAACTGGGTGCGGCGACCAAGCGCAATATTCATGAACTGATCCCGAAGCATATTACGAAGGAAGATATTCTTGCTTCCATTAACTATAACATCCATCTGGAGTATGGTCTGGGCAATGATGACGATATCGATCATCTGGGCAACAGACGTATCCGTGCCGTGGGCGAGCTGTTGCAGAATCAGTATCGTATCGGTCTGTCCAGACTGGAGAGAGTTGTTCGTGAGAGAATGACAACACATGATGCGGAGGAGATCTCCCCGCAGGTTCTGATCAATATCAAACCGGTTCAGGCGGCAGTGAAGGAATTCTTTGGATCCTCCCAGCTGTCCCAGTTCATGGATCAGAACAACCCGCTAGGCGAGCTGACGCATAAGAGACGTCTGTCCGCTCTGGGTCCCGGCGGTCTGTCCAGAGACCGTGCCGGATTTGAGGTGCGTGACGTACATTATTCCCATTACGGAAGAATGTGTCCTATCGAGACACCTGAAGGACCGAACATCGGTCTGATCAACTCACTGGCATCCTATGCAAGGATCAATGAGTATGGTTTTGTCGAGGCGCCTTACCGTAAGATTGATAAGTCAGACCCGCAGAATCCGCGTGTCACTGATGAAGTGGTATACATGACGGCGGACGAAGAGGATAATTATCATGTAGCGCAGGCGAACGAGGCGCTTGATGCGGAAGGACATTTCGTGAAGAACAGCGTTTCCGGACGTTACAAAGAGGAGACGCAGGAGTATCCCAAGGCGATGTTCGATTACATGGATGTGTCGCCTAAGATGGTATTCTCGGTGGCAACCGCGCTGATCCCGTTCCTGGAGAACGACGATGCGAACCGTGCACTGATGGGATCCAACATGCAGCGTCAGGCAGTGCCGCTTCTGACTACGGAAGCGCCTGTTGTGGGTACCGGTATGGAGCCCAAGGCAGCGGTAGACTCCGGTGTCTGCGTCGTGGCGAAGAAGCCGGGCACGATTGAGTACGTAGCGTCCAATGAGATCCGCATTGCGTATGATGACGGAGAGAAAGAGGAATTCCACCTCACTAAATTCTCCCGAAGCAATCAGTCCAACTGCTACAACCAGAAGCCCATCGTATTCAAGGGTGACCATGTGGCTGCAGGACAGGTGATCGCGGACGGGCCTTCCACGTCCCAGGGCGAGCTTGCACTCGGCAAGAACCCCCTGATCGGTTTCATGACCTGGGAAGGTTACAACTACGAGGATGCTGTATTATTGAGTGAAAGACTGGTACAGGATGATGTCTACACATCCGTACACATTGAAGAATATGAGGCTGAGGCCCGCGATACCAAGCTGGGACCGGAAGAGATCACATGTGATGTTCCCGGTGTCGGTGATGATGCACTGAAGGATCTGGATGAGAGAGGAATCATCCGTATCGGTGCGGAAGTGCGTGCAGGTGATCTCCTTGTTGGCACGGTAACTCCCAAGGGAGAGACAGAGCTGACCGCTGAGGAGAGGCTGCTGCGTGCGATCTTCGGTGAGAAGGCAAGAGAAGTGAGAGATACTTCCCTGAAGGTTCCCCACGGAGAATACGGTATTGTAGTGGATGCCAAGGTATTTACAAGGGAGAACGGCGACGAACTTCCTCCGGGAGTGAATCAGGCGGTTCGCATCTATATTGCACAGAAGAGAAAGATCTCCGTAGGTGATAAGATGGCAGGCCGTCATGGTAACAAGGGTGTTGTTTCCCGCGTGCTTCCCGTTGAGGATATGCCTTATCTGCCGAACGG
>JALFTO010000148.1 GCA_022779165.1 Lachnospiraceae bacterium | reverse complement strand
CCGGAGCTGATCGAACTCTCCCTGCTGTGGAAGCTGATCGTGTACAGTCTGACATTCCACGGGATATCGGTATTATGGTTTCTGCCGACACTCTTCTTCGGGGAGATTTTGTTCCTTGCGGTCAGGAAGCGGTTTGATGATAAGAGAATGACGTTTCTCCTGGTGGCGGCAGGCGGATTGATGTTCCTGATCTCGCCCGTGTTCCGGTGGGAAGGCTGGGAGGAAAACTTGTTGATTCTGGCAGTGGGATCACTGCTGCAGGTGGCGGTGAGAAGTGTGCTGATCACGGTGTTTCTGTTGGTCGGGTATCTGCTTTATCCGCTGCTGCAAAAGAGACAGAAATGGTCGGCAGCGGAGCTTCTGGCAGGCGCAGCGCTGCTTATCGGATGCGGCACCCTGTGCTTTGCGAATGATGTGGTGGATCTGAACTACATGGTATTTGGCAATGTATTTCTTTATCTCATATGTGCCTGTGGCAGTTCGATCGGTGTGATTCTGCTCTGCAAGAATCTGTATCAGTCAAAGATTCTTTTGTTTATCGGAACCAATTCGCTTGTGATCATGGCAACGCACATGGAGTTTAAGGTGATGATGCATGCCGTGCAGTTTTCCTACTGGTTGAACACGTTTGTAACGAGAGCCAAGGAGTGGGTGCTCTTTGGGACGATCGCATGTTATATGTTTCTTGCGGAAGTGATCATTGTTATGATATACAAGTATTTTCTGTATTTTCTGATCGGGAAGGAGAAGCCCGCGAGGGCGCACAAGGAGGAAAAGAGATGAAAAGAAGCGCTTTGATCAAGAGAATGGCAGCTGCCTGTCTTGCCGGAATGCTGATTGTAGGAACGGCCGGGACAGCGGAGGCAAAGAGCGGTAAGGAGATTCCAGTTCCTGCGGCGGCAGAGTCGGGCGGAGTGGTTCATTCCACGGTCTATGGGGATGTACTGATCACGACCGAGGTGGACGGGACAAAGAATTATACCTTTTTTTCTCCTGACAGCCCGGCGGTCAAGGAGTTGATGGCGGCTCTGAACAGCGGACGGAATCTTGATCTGGACAGGATCATCACGGAGTCTTCCACAAGCATTCAGAATATCACGGACAGTGAGAAGAAAAGGATCGAGAATGATATTGTGGATTACGGCGCGGCAGCCGCCAACAAGGGAAATTACAGCCGCGGCAGTGTCTATGGTCCGAATCTGAGTGATAATGATCTTGCGCAGCTGCAGGCAGCAGTGTCAAACTTCATGATCACACAGAATGTTGCGGCGATGAGTGATGTCAAGAAGGTGCGCACGGCACATGATTATCTCGTGAAGAACTGTACGCCTGCAGCGAACGGATCAAAGGACGGCAGGGATACCGCGTGGGGCGCACTTGTGAGAGGTGAGGCGAATTCCAAGGGCTATGCAAGGGCGATGAAGGCGTTGTGTGATGCCATGGGAGTCGGAAGTAATCTGACGGTCTCCAACAGCAGTTCTTCTGTGAAGGATTACATGTGGAATACGGTTCTGGTTGACGGACAGTGGTATATTGTGGATGTGTTCTGCGATGACAGCAATGCGTGTTATGCGACGTATCTGATCTCGGATGATACATATTATGCGTTGGGAATGCGCTGGAACAAAGGGGACAATGTTCCTATATGCAAATTGGATTACAGATAAAGAAACGGGGAAGGGAGACAGACGATGGCAAAGCTGTATTTCAGGCATGGCGCGATGGGAAGCTCCAAGACGGCGAATGCACTGATGGTGGAATACAATTATTATGAGCGGGGCAAGAAAGCACTTCTGCTGAAACCGAAGCTTGACAACAGAGACGGCGAGGGCGTGATCCGGAGCCGTATGGGACTGGAGAAAAAATGCGGCTTCGTGGAGGATTTCGTGAAGTATACCGCCGATGAGATCAAACAGTACGACTGTATCATTGTGGACGAGGCACAGTTCTGCACGAAGGAGCAGATTGCGTTCTTTGTGGACGTTGTCGATGAGTGCAATGTTCCGGTAATCTGTTATGGGCTGCGCACGGATTTTCAGAGAGAACCGTTCCCGGGATCCATCTGGCTCTTAGCGTGGGCAGATGTGATCGAGGAGATCAAGACGGTGTGCTGGTGTGGGCAGGGCGCTACCTGCAATACGCGTTTTACGGAGGATGGCAGAGTGATCCGGGAGGGCGAGCAGGTCTGTCTCGGAGGCAACGACAAGTATATTGCATTGTGCAGAAAGCATTATAAGGAGGGAAATCTCGGACCGATGTGGAATATGCAGGAACGGGAGCAGGGGAGATGACAAGACAGCAGTTAAAAGAATTATGTGACAAGATCACACTGGAAGAAAAGATCGGGATGGTACACGGTGATGAATTTTTTGCCACAAAAGGGGTAGAGCGTCTGGGCATCCCGCCTTTCCGGTTCTCGGACGGACCGATGGGGGTGCGCCTTGATTACCGGGAGGATGAATGGATCCCGATCGGAATGACATATGATGAGAGTTCCTATCTTCCGTGCAATACGGCGATTGCGGCTACCTGGAACAGGGAACTCGCCTCTGAATGCGGCAGGATTCTCGGGAAGGAAGCAAGGGGACGAGGCAAGGATATGATCCTGGCGCCGGGCGTCAATCTGCTCAGGAGTCCGCTGTGCGGCAGGAACTTTGAGTATATGGGGGAGGATCCCTGCCTCGCAGCCGAGATGGTTGTGCCGTTGATTCAAGGGGTTCAAGAGTATGATGTGTCGGCCTGTGTGAAGCATTATGCATTGAACAATCAGGAGAATGAGCGAATGAGTGTGAATGCACAGGTCAGTGAGAGAGCGCTCAGAGAATTATATCTCCCTGCATTTGAGGCTGCGGTGACGAGAGGCGGATCTCTCGGTATCATGGGGGCTTATAATCGTTTCCGGGGAACCCACTGCTGCCATCACGGATATCTGCTCGACGAGATCCTGAGGAAAGAGTGGGGCTTTGAGGGCATCTGCGTGTCCGACTGGGGCGGAATCCACGATACGGTGGAGGCAGGCAATGTGTCGATGGATATTGACATGAGTGTCACGGATGATTTCGATGATTATTTCTTCGGAAAGCCTCTGCAGGAAGCCGTGGAGAACGGTGACGTGAGCATGGAGAAGCTGGACGAGAAGGTGATGCATATCCTCTATGTGATGAACGAACTGCATATGCTGGACGGAAAGCGGAATCCCGGCGGATACAATGACTACAGGGATAAAGAGAAGCTCCTTAAGGCAGCGGAGGAAGCCGTTACGGTGCTGCGAAATGACAAGGGAATCCTGCCGCTTGCAATCGACAGAGAACGGAATGAGGGGAAAACGGTTCTTGTGATCGGTGACAATGCGAACCGCAAGCACAGTGTGGGCGGCGGCAGCTCAGAGATCAAGGGACTGTATGAGATGACACCCCTGTTGGGGATTACCATGGCAGCGGGCGGTAATGTGAAAGTTTTGTATGAGCGCGGCTATGAGGCGGACACCAACGGAAATATCTGGGCTCCGAGCGGGAATGGGGAAAACGGACAGGCGGACAGCCTCAACTCCGATCAGGAACAGCCGGCACAGGAGCACAAGCCCGATGAACTGAATATGGAGATGGCGGAGCGCGCATTAAAAGCGGCAGAGACGGCGGATTATGTTATCTTTGTGGGCGGTCTGAATCACGATTATGATACGGAAGGGCGTGATATGCTTGATATGCGCCTCCCGTACGGTCAGGATGAACTGATCGGCAGATTATTAAAGATCCGTCCCGATGCGGTGATTGTGCTGCAGTGCGGTACGCCGGTGGAACTTGGGGCGTGGGCGGATGAGGCCGCAACGATCGTACACGTTTCCTACAGCGGTATGGAGGGAGGACATGGCCTTGCCAATGTGTTATTCGGACTTGCGGAAGCGTCCGGCAGGCTTACGTTTACTTTCCCGGTGAAACTTTCCGATACACCGGCAGAGCGATTCGCGTCCGAGAGGGAGAGCGAACCCATAAAAGGGCAGACAGATTATCTGGAGGACATTTTTGTGGGATACCGTTACTATGAAACCTTTGGTGTGAAACCGAGATTCCCGTTCGGTCACGGTCTGTCCTATACGGATATCACACTGGATGCCATGGATGTGAAGCAGGATCAGGGATCGGATCAGTGCCGGGTCCGGGTTATGCTCACAAACAGGGGCAGCCGGAGAGGTGCGCAGGTGGTGCAGATCTATGCGGGCAAAGAACAGAGCACCGTAAAGCGTCCTGCAAAGGAATTAAAAGCTTTTGAGAAAGTCTGGCTGGCTCCGGGCGAGTCCTGTACCCTGACCTTCCTGTTAACTCGGGAGCAGTTCGCATATTACAATGAAACAGAGAAAAAGATGGTGACGGAACCCGGTGAGTATCAGATCATGGCGGGAATTTCTGTGGAAAACATTATGTTAACCGGAAGTGTCACGTTTTAATCGACACATTTTTATTTGGAACAGATATCCACAAGGATGATGTCCGGACCGATCTGTTTGATATCATTGTAGCAGATGACGATATCACCGGTAGGACAGAACAGGTTGCAGATCTGGAATCCTTTGGAGATAAAGAGCTTGTGGATCTGGCCGGTGCAGTGGTCAAATTCGATGTCTGATACGTTGCCGATCTTTTTACAGGTCTGGATATTGATGACCTCTTTTTTCTGAAACTGGGAAAACAGCATAAAAACACCCTTTTGATTCTCCTGTCTTATCATATAATATGACAGAGGGGCAAAAAGGGTGATTTTTTTGCCTTTTTGGGGGAATAAGTTACCATAAAATAGTTGACATAAGCAGATTCTATTTATTATAATATATCGTATAAGAGTTTAACAGGATGGAGGACAATATCATGAAGTGCCCTTTTTGCGGTCACGAAAATACGAGAGTGATTGATTCCAGACCGGCAGAGGATAACAATTCGATCCGCAGACGCCGTGTGTGTGACGAGTGTGGAAAGCGGTTTACCACATATGAGAAGGTGGAGACCATTCCCCTGATCGTAATCAAGAAAGATAATAACAGGGAGACATATGACCGTACCAAGATCGAGGCGGGAGTGCTTAGAGCCTGCCATAAGAGACCGATCAGCGCAAGCCAGATTACACAGCTTGTGGATGAGGTGGAAACAGAGATCTTTAACATGGAAGAGCGCGAGATCTCCAGCCAGGTGATCGGTGAGCTTGTGATGAATAAGCTGAAGGATCTGGAGGCGGTTGCTTATGTCAGATTTGCTTCGGTGTATCGGGAGTTCAAGGACGTCAATACTTTTATGGATGAATTGCGGAAAGTATTGGAATAATTTTTTCGGAAAACGGTATAAACAATACAAATTTGTGTGCCGATAAACTAAATGTCCAAAGGAAATAAGGATCTCAAAATACATCAGAGGAAAGGTGGTGAGACGAGTTGAGAATAGGCGGAATCGGATATTATCAGGACATGAATTACATGAGTGGTATTCGCGGCAGTCAGATGAATATTCCGAAAGTCGGACAGGCAGACCCTGCGCTTCAGGATGTGAAACTGTCGGAAGACAAGACGGATGCCTTATCTCAGTCGTCGGTCACAGCGGTTCCTCAGGCAGCGGAGACAAGGGCTGACAGGATCGCCAACCTCGAGGATATTTCCCTTTCTTTTAACAAAGAGGATGATTTCGGATACATCGGCAAAGACAGTGATATTTATAAGCTGGATGTCGAGAAGGCACTCTCTGATATGAAGCGCGACAGTGTGCTGGAGGAGTACCAGTATTTTGTGGGAAGCAGCCAGACATTTGCGGGACAGCAGTCAGCTGACGGGATCGTGATCCCGAAAATGCTTTTTGAGTAAATACTAAAATTTCAGGCCATGTGAATCGGTTTACATAATACATAACAGAAATCACAAAAGACTTTCTCTTGCGGGGGAAGTCTTTTTTTCATATAATGATGAGAGACGATAGCAGGAAGGAAAAAGATATGCTGCAATGCTTTTACCCGGATCATTATGTGGATTCGACTTATGAGATTGATTTTGAGGCGCTGTACCGGAAGGGATACCGGGGCGTGGTATTTGATATTGACAATACACTCGTGCCGCACGGAGCGCCGGCAGATGAGCACAGCACTGCTCTGATGGACAGGCTGCGGTCACTTGGGTATCGCGTGATGATGATCTCAAATAACAAGGAACCCCGTGTGAAATCTTTCTGTGATGCGGTGGGGACGGAGTACATTTATAAGGCAAACAAGCCTTTTGTAAAGAATTACCGTAAGGCAATGGAACGGCTTCAAACGAATCAAAAGAATACATTGTTTGTGGGAGACCAGCTCTTTACGGACGTATGGGGAGCCAAAAAGGCGGGAATGACGACATATCTGGTGAAACCGATTCATCCGAAGGAGGAGATCCAGATTGTGATCAAGCGGTTTTTTGAGCGAATTGTACTCTGGTTTTATCTGCGCGACAGGCACGGCAAGAGTGCGGCGGGACAGGGCCTGCCCGAGAAAGTGAGTGCGGTCGGGAGGCAGGACGCGGCTCGGAAGAAACAAAGTGAGGAGAGACAATGAGAGAGATCGATGGGAAAACAAGAGTCTGCGGGCTGATCGGAAATCCTGTGGAACATACGCTCTCCCCGGTGATCCACAACACACTGGCACAGAGAATGGGACAGGATCTTGTCTATGTGCCGTTCCTTGTGGAAGAAAGCCGTGTGGAGGATGCCGTAAAGGGCGCATACGCATTGAATGTGCTGGGACTGAATGTGACGGTACCCCACAAGAGCGCGGTTCTGCCGTGGGTAAAGGAGATCGATCCGCTGGCGGAAAAGATCGGTGCGGCAAACACGCTCGTGCGGTGTGAGGACGGATTCAGGGCATACAATACGGACATGACGGGATTGCATAGGGCAATGCTGTCGGATGGGATCCGCCTGGAACAGGAAAAAGTGATTCTGCTCGGCGCCGGCGGCGCAGCGAGGGCGGTGGCATTTCTCTGCGCCCACACGGGTGTGGAGAAGGTTTATCTCCTGAACCGGACAGTGGAGAAGGCGCAGACTGTTGCGGATGAGGTCAACCGGTCCTTCGGACGGGAGTGTATCTGTTCGATGGCGCTCGATGAGTACGACAGGATCCCGGGCGGCGGGTATCTGGCAATTCAGTGTACCAGCGTCGGCTTACATCCGCATGTCGATGATGTGGTGATTGCGGATGAGGCGTTCTATGAGAAACTCCACAGCGGGTACGATCTGATCTACAAGCCGTGGGAAACACGCTTTATGAAGCTTGTGCGTGAGAATGGCGGACAGGCTTACAATGGACTGAAGATGCTGTGCTATCAGGGGATCCATGCGTATGAATTATGGAACCGTGTGACGGTGAGCGATGAGGATGCGGATACCGTTTTACAGAAGATGAAGGAAGCGATGGGGATTGATGGATAATATTATTTTGATCGGATATATGGGATGCGGCAAGACGACGCTCGGCATACGGCTCTCATATCATATGCGGATTCCGTTTGTGGATACGGATAAGATGATCGAGAAAAATGAGGGCAGAGAGATTTCCGAGATTTTTGCGCAGGATGGGGAAGAAGCTTTCCGTCAGATGGAGACAAGGACGATACAGACTCTGCTGCAGGAAAAAGCACGGAAGGTGATCTCCACGGGCGGCGGGCTGCCGATTAGGGAGGAGAACAGACAACTGTTAAAACAGCTGGGAACCGTCGTCTGGCTGAAGGCGGAACCGGAAACCGTCTATGAGCGTGTGAAAGGGGATACCAGGAGGCCGTTGCTGCAATGTGAGGATCCGCTTGCTAAGATCCGGGAGATGACGGTTGCGCGCAGTCCGTACTATCAGGAAGCGGCGGATGTGGTGATACAGGTGGATGGCAAAGATTTTGATACGATCATTCAGGAGATGGAGGGACAGATCAGATGAACATATTGGTGATCAACGGGCCGAATATCAATTTTTTGGGGATTCGGGAAAAGAACATTTACGGGACACAGGATTATGACGCGCTGTTACAGATGATCGCGGAGAAGGGAGAAGCCTGCGGATGCCGGATCGAGGTGTTCCAGAGCAATCATGAGGGCGCTATCATTGACAGGCTCCAGGATGCCTACAGTGACGGGACGGAGGGCATTGTGATCAATCCGGGCGCCTATACGCATTACAGCTATGCGATCCGGGATGCACTGGCAAGCATTACCATTCCCAAGGTGGAAATCCACATTTCGGATATTACAAAGCGCGAGGAATTCCGCAAAATTTCTGTGACAAAGGATGCGTGTGACCACCAGATTTACGGCAAGGGGCTGGAGGGTTATTGCATGGCGATTGATTTCCTGCTGAAAAATGATAAAAAGTAGTTGAAAAAGGAGAAGTTTTGTTTTAAACTATAATAGAATTATAACGTGAAAATATTAGGAGGAAAATTGAGATGATTTCTGCAGGTGATTTCAGAAATGGTATTACCATTGAGTTAGATAACAATATTTACCAGATCATTGAATTCCAGCATGTAAAACCGGGCAAAGGAGCCGCATTCGTCAGAACAAAGCTGAAGAATATCAAGAGTGGCGGTGTGGTTGAGAAGACATTCAGACCTACCGAGAAATGCCCGCAGGCACGTATTGATAGAAAGGATATGCAGTATCTGTACTCCGACGGAGATCTCTACAACTTTATGGATGTTGAGTCCTACGATCAGATCGCATTGAGTGCTGAGCAGATCGGAGACTCTCTCAAATTCGTAAAGGAGAACGAGATGGTTAAGATGTGCTCCCACAACGGAAGCGTGTTCGCAATTGAGCCGCCGCTGTTTGTAGAACTGGCAATTACGGAGACAGAGCCCGGCTTCAAGGGAGATACCGCTACCGGCGCAACGAAGCCTGCTACTGTTGAGACAGGAGCAAACGTTCTGGTTCCGCTGTTCGTTGAGATCGGCGATGTGATCAAGATCGACACCAGAACAGGCGAGTATCTGTCCAGAGTATAATCCTTTTTGTCACTTCTTTATCAGAATGGCTTATGAGACAATAAACATTTGTTTATTGTCTCTTTTTTTATCATTTCTATTTTACACATCCAGACAATCAACTAAGAATTTTGAAAGGGAAAACATATCTATGAATACAAATACATTGAACGAATTTATCCAAAAAGCAAAAACTGCGGTACAGGAATATCTCGGCGAGGATTTCAGCGTGGAGGTAAGTACTTTCCGGAAGAACAACGGCGTATCATATCAGGGAATGACAATCATGGAAAAGGGGCACAACGCTTCCCCGGCCATCTGCATGGAGGCTCTGTATGAAATGTATCGGGAGGACGAAAATATGGGAGATGTCCTGAAGCAGATTATGGATACTTATGAGAAACGGAAACCGGCAGGCAGCATCGATATGGAATTTCTGATGGATTATGAACAGGTGAAGGGCAGGGTACTGTTTAAACTGATCGGCTATGAGCGGAATCGCGAATTCCTGAAAAATGCTCCGCATATCCGTTTTCTGGATATGGCAGTCGTATTTTACTGCATGATGTTTCATGAGACGATGGGAAATGTGACGATCCTCATTCGCAGTACAGAGAGTGGAAGGTGGAAGGTGAGTGCTGAGGAACTGTATGAGCGCGCCTTGGAGAATACTCCCAAGATTCTGGCAGAGCGGATTCGGGATATTGAGGAGGTGCTTGGCATGACAGAAACGGACAGCGGGGAAGAGATCGGGCGCAGGATGTTTGTGCTGACGAATACGCTGCAGACCTTTGGTGCAGCGTGCATGATGTATCCCGATGCGCTGCGAAAATTTGCCGATCAGTGGGATGCGGATTTCTTTATCCTGCCGAGCTCCGTGCATGAAGTGCTTTTGCTGCCCGATCACGGGGAATATGATCTGCAGGAATTCAAAGGAATGGTGTATGAGATCAACCGCACACAGCTGGAACCGGAAGAGATCCTGACAGATTCGGTTTACTACTATGACAGGACAGAAGGAAAAATAAGGCTTTTATAGGCTTTTTTTGGAATACGGGACGTTAGACTGGACAATACAGGAAAGTTGTGCTATGATATGTCAGAGCGATGTAATAAATTTGTAATAATTATCTATGTGCACCCGTAGTCTAACGGATAGAACGAAGGCCTCCGACGCCTTTAATGCAGGTTCGATTCCTGTCGGGTGCATTTGCATCGCTCTGGCTTAAGGAGTAGAGTATATGAATCAACTTTCGGATTTATGGGAGAATTTTTGCGACAAGATAAAGCCGGTCCTCCAGAAAATCAAAGAAAGAGTTCTGGAAGCCTGGGAATGGGCAAAAGCAAATAAGAAGAAGTCGGTTCCCGTAGCTGCAGTTGTTCTGGTAGTGTTTGTGATGCTGTTGTCCCTGTCGTTTAGCAGGAAGAAGGAAGAGGCGCAGACTGACGGAACGGAAACCACGGAAGTGGAGCTTTCACCGCTGATCGTGCCGGAGGTTCCCCTTGAGGAGAATTCGGTGGCCGCGGTCAACAAACTGATCAACCGGTATTATGAGGCCGTTGCGGCGGGGGATATTGATACCCTGTCAGAACTGACAAATTCGCTTACCGACATGGAAAAAGCAAATGTGCAGGTGAAGAGTGAATACATCGAACGATATGAAAACATCATTTGCTACACCAAAGCCGGCATGACGCCGGATTCCTATCTGGTGTTTGCGTACAGCGAGGCTAAGATCAAAGATATCGACACGACGGCGCCGCTGCTCAACAATTTTGTTTTGTATAAGAATGAGTCCGGTGATTACTATATTTACAAAGGGGAACTGGACGATAATGTATTCAATTACATGAAAGAGATTTCTGCACAGGATGACGTGGCTACCTTGTGCGCCACGGTAGAAGCCAAGTATAATCAGGCGATCAAAGATGATGAGGATCTGGCTGCTTTTATGGAGGAGTTTCCTCAGAAGTTAAAGGATGCGGAGGCCAAGGCAGTAGCGGAGCAGGCAGCGGAGGAGCCGCAGGAGGCAGCTCAGGAATCTGATGACCAGACTGCGGAAGAACCGACACTTAAGGTCACGGAAGTGGAGACCTCCGATACCGTCAATGTGCGCAGTTCCGACAGCGAGAAGGCTGATAAGATCGGTAAGGTAGAGAAAGGTGTCAGACTTCCTCTTCTGGAAAAGAAAGCAAACGGCTGGAGCAAGATTCAGTATGACGGGCAGGAGGTTTACATCAAATCAGAGTATCTGCTGGATGTGATCAACAACGAGCAGGAGACAGCCGAGAATGACAATGCGGCTTCCGAGACAACAACCCAGGCAGCTGCTTCCACAGAAACAAAGAAAGAAAACAGCGGTCCTGTCGGCAAGGACGGCAAAGTTACCGCTAAGACCACCGTCAATGTGCGCGCGTCTGCAAGTGAGAAAGGTGAGAAGCTGGGAGTCATCTATCAGGGCGAGAAACTGGAGCTTGTGATGGAACAGGCGGACGGCTGGTGCAAAGTAAAATATAAGGGCAAGACAGGCTACGTCAAGACGGAGTTTGTGGAGTGACCTGACAATGAATGAGGAAGGGCAGAACGGAAAACGTTCTGTCCTATTTTTGTGTGCCGCAGTATGCAGAATAGCCTGACAGGGCAGGAATCCTGTATAAAACAATAGATTTTGTCCATACTCATACAAAAAGGATGGGCAGAGTATGAAAAAAGAGGATATCCGGCTCCTGAGGGAGATTCAGAGAAATGCGGAACGTGGCATGAAGACGATTGATCTGTTGAAGGATAAGATTTATGACGACAGTCTGGCGATGCAGCTTACGAGGCAATCCCTTCATTATGCGCAGCTTAAGAACCGCGCAGTGGAAGGGCTGCTGCGCGGGCGTCTGCAGCCCGCAGTCGAAAACAAGCTGGAAGGCATGCTCCTGGCAGGAGAGTTAAAGCGGGATACGCTGTTTGACACCAGCACGAGCCATATGGCTGAACTTGTGATACGACAGGAAAATAAGGGGATCACAAGTATGTGCCGCAGTCTGAATCAGTGTGCGCAGGCAAGCCGGTATTGCACAGAGATTGCGAAAGAGTTCCTGGATTTTGAGGAGAAAAATGTGGCGCACCTCCGAAAGTACCTGTAAGATAAAAACTTTTGTAATTTAAAGAAATAAAGTGCTTGCCATAACAGGCAGGTACGTTATATAATACAAAAGGATTGTATACATGTATTATAACATACTAAACTAAAGGAGGAAAAAGTGATGTCATATGTAGATGAAGTGATCGCGCAGGTGATCGAGAAGAATCCTGCACAGCCCGAATTCCATCAGGCAGTAAAGGAGGTTCTGGAATCTCTCCGCGTTGTGATCGAGGCTGATGAGGAAAAGTACAGAAAGGACGCACTCTTAGAGAGAATCGTAACTCCGGAAAGACAGCTCCTGTTCCGTGTTCCGTGGGTGGATGACAAGGGTCAGGTGCAGGTAAACAATGCGTTCCGTGTACAGTTTAACAGTGCGATCGGACCGTACAAGGGAGGCTTACGTCTGCATCCTTCCGTTAACCTTGGTATTATCAAATTCCTTGGTTTTGAGCAGATTTTTAAGAATTCTCTGACAGGTCTTCCCATCGGCGGAGGCAAGGGCGGTTCTGATTTCGATCCCAAAGGAAAATCCGACAGAGAGGTTATGGCATTCTGCCAGAGCTTCATGACAGAGCTTTGCAAATACATAGGCGCTGACACAGACGTTCCTGCCGGTGATATCGGTACAGGCGCAAGAGAGATCGGTTTCATGTACGGACAGTATAAGAGAATCCGTGGCTTATATGAAGGCGTGCTGACCGGAAAGGGCTTATCCTACGGCGGATCTCTTGCCAGAACAGAGGCGACAGGTTACGGTCTCCTGTATCTGACAGAGGAGATGCTTAAATGCAACGGACATGACATCAAGGGCAAGACTGTATGCGTATCCGGAGCCGGAAACGTAGCGATCTACGCAATCCAGAAGGCACAGCAGCTCGGCGCTAAGCCGGTAACCTGCTCCGATTCCACAGGCTGGATCTATGATCCGGAAGGAATTGATGTAGCACTCCTGAAGGAAGTTAAGGAAGTAAAACGTGCAAGACTGACAGAGTATGCTGCAAAACGCCCCGGTGCAGAGTATCATGAGGGACGTGGCGTATGGACAATCAAGTGTGATGTGGCACTTCCGTGCGCAACACAGAACGAACTGACGCTGGATGATGCAAAAGCACTCGTTGCCAACGGATGCATCGCAGTGGCAGAGGGCGCAAATATGCCGACTACACTGGATGCAACAGAGTATCTGCAGGCAAACAAGGTTCTTTTCGCACCCGGAAAGGCTGCAAACGCAGGCGGCGTGGCGACATCCGCTCTGGAGATGAGCCAGAACAGCGAGCGTCTCAGCTGGACATTCGAGGAGGTTGACTCCAAGCTTAAGAATATCATGGTTAACATCTTCCACAATCTGGATGATGCCGCTAAGAAGTACGGCATGGAAGGGAACTATGTGGCAGGCGCGAACATTGCCGGATTCCTCAAAGTGGCGGATGCTATGCAGGCTCAGGGCATCGTATAACATCAATTATTTAAAAATGAAAATTCCGCACATAGCTGTAAACAGCATATGTGCGGAATTTTTTGCATTTTGCAGAAGTAAATAGGGAACGGCGGAGAGCGAATGAACGAAATAACGATAATTAAAATTGTATAGAGTAGATTGATAGAGTGGGAGGATTATGATACACTATAAACATGAGAAGTAATCGTGTACAGGGTGGTAGCCTCCCGGACTAGAGATAGAAGGGAGGTGGTGCTGATGGATATGTATGAAGTTTTAAGCCTGTTATTTTTGGGCGGTTCTTTCCTAGTTGCACTGCTTGCCTACATAGATAGGAACAACAAGCGAAAATAAATAAGCCACTCATGTCTTAGCCGGACGAGTGACTTATTTTGTCATAATACGAAGGTTAACCACTTTGTGGGCGGTTTCTTCTCTTTATGTTTATTATAGTATTCTGAGTATAAAGTTTCAAGGAAAAATTTGAAAATCGTTTTGGGTGAAAATTTCCGAAAAAAGTATTTGACAAACCGTAGCGATACCGATATAATGTCAAAAACGAGGACGTTTTGCGAACAGCGAAGCGTCCTTTTTGCTGTAACATTTCCGTATGATGAGATCGGGAGAGACTGTCATGGAACAGCGCCGAAGGGGATGCAGGAACTCTCAGGCAAAAGGACCGGTTTCGGACGGAACTCTGGAGAGCCGCAAGGCACCGAAGAAGCAATCCGCCAGTCGGAGAATCTTTCAGGTCAGCGACAGAGGCACAGACAGGCACAGAAAGTGTCTGCGTGTACCTCTGTTTTTTGTTATGGTGACGAGGAAAATGGACATCATGTTTGGTTGATCGGACACCTGGCGACTGCCAATCGGAACTGGGTACACAGAACAATTACAAACTGACAGGAGGAGACAGATGAAAACAGACATTGAAATCGCACAGGAAGCCGTGATGAAACCGATCGCGGAAGTGGCGGCAGGATGCGGGATGACGCCGGATGATTTGGAGCAGTACGGAAAGTACAAGGCAAAACTGACAGACGAGTACATAAACAGTCTGAGTGACAGACCGGACGGCAAGCTGATCCTTGTGACGGCGATCAATCCGACGCCGGCGGGAGAGGGGAAGACGACCACGACGGTCGGTCTCGGAGAAGCGTTTGCAAAGCTTGGGAAAAATGCAGTGATCGCCCTGAGAGAGCCTTCGCTCGGACCGTGCTTCGGCATCAAGGGAGGCGCGGCAGGCGGTGGGTATGCCCAGGTCGTGCCGATGGAGGACCTGAACCTCCATTTCACAGGAGATTTCCATGCGATCACTTCGGCAAACAATCTGCTGGCAGCGTTGCTCGACAACCATATCCAGCAGGGAAACGAGCTTGGTATCGACACAAGGAGTGTCGTATGGAAACGGTGTCTTGATATGAATGACCGGGTGCTACGCAACATTGTAGTCGGTCTTGGAGCAAAGACGGATGGTACGGTGAGAGAAGATCATTTTGTGATCACGGTGGCTTCGGAGATCATGGCGGTGCTTTGTCTGGCAACAGACCGCAATGATCTGAAGGAGCGTCTCGGCAGGATGGTGGTTGCCTATAATTATGCGGGCGAGCCCGTGACGGCATCGCAGCTGAATGCAGTCGGAGCTATGGCAGCGCTTCTGAAGGATGCGATTAAGCCAAACATGATCCAGACTCTGGAGCACACACCGGCACTTGTGCACGGCGGTCCGTTTGCCAACATCGCACATGGATGCAACTCTGTCCTCGCCACAAAAACAGCATTGAAAATGGCGGATTACTGCATCACAGAGGCGGGATTCGGCGCAGACCTCGGCGCGGAGAAGTTTTTTGACATCAAATGCCGGATGGCAGGTATCAAGCCGGATGCAGTTGTCCTTGTCGCAACGATCCGTGCACTGAAATACAACGGAGGCGTACCGAAGACAGAGTTATCCACGGAAAATCTGGATGCACTGAAAAAAGGAATCTCCAATCTGGAAAAGCATATCGAGAACCTGAAGAGATTCGGCGTTCCCGTTGTGGTGACATTAAATGCGTTCGTGACGGACACGCAGGCAGAACTCGATTTTGTAAAGCAGTTCTGCGAGGAGAGGTCATGTGCATTTGCCTTGTCAAAGGTATGGGAGAAAGGCGGCGAGGGCGGAATCGAACTGGCTCAGAAAGTCCTCGATACGCTCGAACACAAAAAGAGTGATTTCCGTGTGCTGTACGATACGGAACTTCCTCTGAAAGAAAAGATTGAGACGATCGCAAAGGAAATCTACGGTGCGGACGGAGTCGTGTATGCGTCAGCAGCGTCCAAACAGCTTGCAAAGCTGGAGGAACTCGGCTTTGGCAATCTGCCCGTCTGCATGGCAAAGACGCAATATTCCCTCTCGGACGACCAGACACTGCTCGGCAGGCCGGAACATTTTTCCATCCATGTGAGAGAAGCCTATGTATCAGCCGGGGCGGGCTTTGTCGTAGTCCTGACGGGCTCCGTCATGACAATGCCGGGTCTGCCGAAAAAGCCGGCCGCTTATCAGATTGACGTGAACAGTGACGGTGTGATCACCGGATTATTTTAAGGAGGAGTGTGTGATGAGTTATCAGTTGATAGACGGAAAAGCAATTTCTACACAGATCAAGGAGGAGTGCCGGGAAAAAGTGGCAGCATACAAGGAGAAAGGAATAGAGATCTCTCTGGCAGTGATCCAGGTCGGTGCGGATCCGGCTTCAAGTGTGTATGTGCGCAATAAGAAGAAGGCGTGTGAATTCTGCGGAATGACTTCCTTATCCTATGAGCTTCCGGAGGAAACGACGCAGGAGGAGCTGCTTGCCCTGATCCGCAAACTGAATGCGGATGATGCGGTAAACGGTATTCTCGTCCAGCTTCCGCTGCCGAAGCATATCAATGAGGATCTCGTCATTCAGACGATCGATCCGAAGAAGGATGTGGACGGATTTCATCCGCAGAGTGTCGGTGCACTCTGCATCGGGCAGCCGGGGTTCGTTTCCTGTACGCCGGCAGGAATCATTCAACTATTAAAAAGGAGCAACATTGAAATCGCCGGAAAGGAATGCGTTGTGATCGGCAGAAGCAATATAGTGGGAAAACCGATGGCGCTCCTGTTACTGAGGGAGAACGGCACCGTGACGGTATGCCATTCGCGGACCAAGGATCTGAAAGAGGTGACGAAGCGGGCGGACATCCTGATCGTTGCGATTGGGAAACCGAAATTCATCACCGCCGAATATGTGAAGGAAGACGCAGTTGTCATCGATGTGGGAATCCACAGAAAGGAAGATGGGAAACTGTGCGGCGATGTTGATTTTGACAGTGTGGCGGAGAAGACAAGCGCGATCACACCCGTTCCGGGCGGTGTTGGGCCGATGACGATCGCAATGCTCATGCATAACTGCGTGGAATCCGTGGAACTGAAGTAACAATACAGATGAAAAATACAGACAGGAGCGTAATGCTTCGGAATGGAGGAAATTATGACAGAGGAAATGATTCGTTTTGTGGGACAATTTGATCCGCAGGTGGCGGAAATGATTGGAAAGGAACTGGCACGCCAGAGGAGAAACATTGAGCTGATCGCTTCGGAAAATATCGTCAGCGAGGCGGTGATGACAGCGATGGGTTCTGTCCTCACCAATAAATATGCCGAAGGCTATCCGGGGAAACGTTACTATGGCGGCTGTGAGTGTGTGGACGAGATCGAGAACCTCGCGATAGAGCGTGTATGCAAACTGTTCGGTGCGAAATATGCCAATGTACAACCGCATTCCGGCGCACAGGCCAATATGGCTGTTTATCAGGCGTTATGTAAACCCGGAGATACGGTCATGGGAATGAGCCTGGACAATGGCGGACATCTGACTCATGGCTCGCCGGTAAACCAGTCCGGTCTACTGTACCATATGATCTCCTACGGCGTGGATGATGAGGGATACATTGATTATGATCAGGTGAAAGAGATGGCAGAAAAGGAAAAGCCCAAAATGATTATTGCCGGGGCAAGCGCTTATCCGAGAGCCATTGATTTCGAGAAATTTGCGCAGATCGCTCATTCCGTGGGTGCGTATCTGTTTGTGGACATGGCGCATATCGCAGGACTTGTTGCGGCGGGACTGCATCAGAATCCCGTGCAGTTTGCTGATGTGGTCACCACGACGACGCATAAGACACTGCGCGGACCGAGAGGCGGCGTGATCCTGACAAATGATGAGGAACTGGCAAAGAAGATGAACAAAGCGATTTTCCCGGGCACACAGGGCGGGCCGCTGATGCATGTCATCGCTTCAAAGGCAGTGTGCTTCGGAGAGGCTCTGAAGCCGGAATTCAAGGTATATGCACAGAATATCGTTGACAATGCCCAAGCACTGGCAAAGGGGCTGCTTGACAACGGACTGAACCTTGTTTCCGGTGGCACAGACAATCATCTGATGCTGCTTGATCTGCGGGGAACTGATGTTACCGGAAAGGAACTGCAGCGCAGACTGGACGAAGTCTATATTACTGCCAATAAGAATACGGTGCCGAACGAGCCACTCAGTCCTTTTGTGACATCAGGCGTCCGCCTTGGTACGCCTGCCGTGACCTCCAGAGGCTTTGGAACTGCAGAGATGAAACAGATCGCAGACTGGATCACACTGGCGGTCAGAGACTTTGACAACAGTGCGGATGCGATCCGTGAGGGAGTGACAAAGCTTTGTGCGAAGTTCTCGTTGTATGAGTAAAAGAAGTGGATATCAGGGGCTGATTCCTTGTCTGTAGCAGGTAGATCTATGAGAGGTTATCATTTTTTATTGAAATGACGATATAAAGGGAAATAGAACGTTTACAGGCGATCACCGGCAAAAGGATTTGCCGGTCCACACGGAAAGGAGTCCCATATGAAAATAACAAACAGTTCTGTTGCCATGGCCTCTGCTCATCAGGAATCCTCTTTTACCCACAAGGAATCTGTCACGATGGA
>JALFTO010000230.1 GCA_022779165.1 Lachnospiraceae bacterium | reverse complement strand
ATGTTATTGTTCCTGCTTTACTATGCTACACTCATCGGCGTGTCTATGGCAGTCACGATCTATTGTGGCATCCGTTTCTACAAAAGCATGTATACCGATGAAGGATACCTGATGCACACGCTTCCCGTAACCAAAAATCAGCTGATCCTGTCCAGACTGATCATACACAGCATCCATATGCTCATCACTGAGTTGTTGATCTATCTGAGTATTGCTCTCCTCCTTGCACCCGTGTGCAAAATCATCGGTGACAGGGATCCGGACTTTACGATGGAGGCACTGATGCACGAATCTGTCAGCGAGATGGGAATCTCCATCCCTACATTTGTCTCTGCGATCATAATCACTATATTGATCGCAACGCCGTGTGCCATTCTGCTTGTCTACGGTGCGATCTCTTTGGGACAGACCTTTCAGAAGCATAAGGTCATGGGCTCACTGTTGTGCTACGTCGGCCTGTACTGTGTGGTTCAGACCGTCACCAGTGTCGCCATGTTCCCGCAGATGATAACCTACATCGGCGCCACCACGGACAGCCTGAACGTAACCTTTGATTTCCGGAACTATTTCTTCGGCGTTCTCGGCAGCAGCACGTTCATCCTGCTGGTTTTTGCCGTTATCTGCTACATCATCAGCTATCATATGATGCAAAAGAAACTGAATCTGGACTGATACCATGTCACAAATAAACATCCTCTGCATATAGTATGGTAATACTGTGTGCAGAGGTTTTTTTATGCCGGAAAGTGAAGGCGAACTGCGGATATCTGTCATTTCCTCCATCGGTCAGATTCCCGTCAAAAATGCCACCGTCACCATATCCTACACGGGAGATCCCTCACGGATCCTCCGGACACTTACCACCAATGAGAGCGGTCAGACCGACCTCATCGATCTTCCCGCTCCCGATGTAAACTACAGTCTGACGCCGGAGTCGGTCGTCCAGCCCTACTCGGAATATAATATCGAAGTCACGGCGGATGGCTATGAACCCGCGCTCGTGTCCGGCACGGAGATCCTTGCCGGTGTCACGGCGCTGCAGCCAATCGAACTGATCCCCCTCGAATCCCCCGAGGAATCCGAGACTGTCGTGATCCCCGCCCATACCCTCTTTTACGAATATCCTCCCAAAATTCCCGAAGATGAGATCAAGCCGATGGACGAATCCGGAGAAATCGTCTTAAGCCGCGTGGTGATTCCCGAATACATCATTGTACACGACGGCGTTCCCTCCGACTCCACCGCGCCAAACTATTATGTCCGCTACCGCGATTACATCAAAAACGTGGCTTCCTGCGAGATCTATGCCACCTGGCCGGAGGCTGCCATCTATGCAAACATTCTGGTCATCATGTCCTTTACACTAAACCGGGTCTACACGGAATGGTACAGGAATCAGGGCTACGACTTTACGATCACGACCTCGACCGCCTATGATCAGAAATACATGCACGGGCGGAACATTTACAGCAACATCGACTATCTCGTGGACACCATATTTGCCAACTTTCTCTCCCGTCCCGGCGTGCGCCAGCCCATTTTTACCTCCTACTGTGACGGCAAACGCGTGATCTGCGACGGGCTCAGCCAATGGGGCTCCAAATATCTGGCGGATGAAGGGTACTCTGCCATCGAGATCATCCATTACTACTATGGAAGTGACATGTATATCAATACAGCCGTGGCGATCTCCGGCGTACCCAGCTCCTGGCCGGGCTACAATCTCACGATCGGCGCATCCGGCGACAAAGTCCGCCAGGCACAGATGCAGCTCAACCGCATCGCCCAGAACTATCCCGCCATCCCCACGATCACGGCAGACGGCATCTACGGTCCCCGCACAGCGGAAGCCGTGCGCATCTTCCAGGGCATCTTCAACCTGCCTCAGACAGGCATCATTGATTACGCCACCTGGTATGAACTCTCCGAGATCTTCGTCGGCGTGAGCCGCATCGCCGAGCCGCAATGAGCCAAAAAGATCCGCACGGTATCTGTGCGGATCTTTCCAATGCTCTATTCTTATTTCGTCAGCAGCATCATGATATCATTACTTCTTGCAACGAACTTGCTCATAGCCTCCGGTTCAAGCGGCGCATGCTGGATCATCGCCAGATCGTAAAGCTGTTCGCAGATCATCTTCGTGTTCTCACCTTCCTGATGCTCCAGGACATACTGTACGAGCGGATGAGCGCTGTTTAAGACAAGCGTCTCGCCTTCCTTCTTGCCGAGATCCATGCCGGCCATTCCGTACATCTTCATCATGTCCTGCATACGCCTTGTTTCCTCGGCAAGCGTGATCATGGAAGCGACCTTCTTATTCTTGAGCTTCTCGACCGTGACCTTCAGTCCGTCTTTCTTGAGCGCCTTCTTAAAGATCTTGCCGATCGCCTCTGCCTGCTCCTCCAGTTCCTTCTGAGCCTTTTTGCTCGTCTTTGCCTTGAAAGCGTCTGTCAGATCCGCATCAATTCTCTGGAACTTGATGCCCGCATTCTTTGCTTCCAGCTGAGATACAAACGGCTGGTCAATATTGTGTGTGAGGATGACCGCATCCATCTTCGCAGCCTTAAACATCTGGATATACTGTCCCTGCTGCTTCTCATCCGTCACGTAATAGATCGTCTTCTCTTTCTTTTCTTCCTCTTCGTCCGTATCCTCCGCGGAATTTTCGGGTTCGTCAACGACCTCGGCCTCCACTTTCTCACCGTTCTCGTCCACTGCGGACTCTTCCTTGTCATCGGGATCGATCTTGTTGACCTCCAGACACTCGGGAAGCGTCATATACTGGCCGTCCAGATTCTTGAACAGGATATAATCCGTCATCTTCTCACAGAACTTGTCATCCTTCAGGCAGCCGAACTTGATGAAGGGACTGATGTCATCCCAGTATTTCTCATACTCTTCCTTCTCCGTCTTGCACATACCGGACAGCTTATCCGCAACCTTCTTGGTGATGTAATCGGAAATCTTCTTCACGAAGCCGTCATTCTGCAACGCGCTTCTGGACACATTCAGCGGCAGATCCGGACAGTCAATGACGCCCTTTAACAGCATCAGGAATTCCGGAATAACCTCTTTGATATTGTCCGCAATAAATACCTGATTGTTGTACAGCTTGATCGTTCCCTCGATCGATTCATACTCCATGTTGATCTTCGGGAAATACAGGATACCCTTCAGATTAAACGGATAATCCATGTTCAGATGAATCCAGAACAGCGGCTCCTTGTAATCCATAAATACCTTGCGGTAGAATTCCAGATAATCCTCTTTCTTACACTCATTGGGATGGCGTGTCCACAGAGGATTTGTGTCATTCAGAAGCTGCGGACGCTTCACGATCTTGTACTTGACGGGATCGCCCTCTTTCTCCGGCTGGATCGTCTCCACAACCGTATCTGTGTCGAGCTTCTCCTCATCCGTCACCGTCTGCGTCTCTTTTGTGTCTTCCTTGGACAGATAGATCTCGATCGGCATAAAGGAACAGTATTTCTCAATGACCGTGCGCGCCTCATACTCATTACAGAACTTCAGACAATCCTCATTCAGGAAAAGGGTGATTGTCGTACCGACGCTGTCTCTGGTGCCTTCTTCCATGCTGAACTCTGTGCCGCCGTCACACTCCCAGTGCACCGGCTTTGCTCCCTCCTGATAGGAAAGGGTATCGATGTGCACCTCATCCGCTACCATAAATGCCGAGTAGAATCCAAGACCGAAGTGACCGATGATCTGATCCTCATTTGTCTTGTCCTTATATTTCTCAATGAAATCCGTTGCGCCCGAGAATGCGATCTGATTGATGTACTCCTCCACCTCATCCTCAGTCATGCCGAGACCGTTATCCTTGAATACAAGCGTCTTCTTCTCGGGATTGACAATAACCTCTACCTTTGCCTTGTAATCCTCCGGCAGAGTATACTCTCCCATCATATCCAGCTTCTTCAGCTTGGTGATGGCATCACAGCCATTGGAGATCAATTCACGATAAAAGATATCATGATCGGAATACAGCCATTTCTTGATAATGGGAAATATGTTATCGCTGTTGATTGATAAACTACCTTTTTTTGCCATAAAAAGCGCCTCCTTCTTTACTCTAAAGAAGATTGTAATACCCTTGATGACTAAAGTCAAGAAAAAATTAGCACTCATTCGAAATGAGTGCTAACAAATATCTTTTTCTTATTTCTTCTTCTCATATTTCAGGAAGCGGTATTCCAGATCAAAGTAGGTCTGTTCCTCACTGTCTGCCGTAATCTGCCATTCCTCCATCTGATCGAGATTCGGGAAATAGCTGTCTGCCTCATACGCTCTGTCTATCTTCGTCACATGCGCCACGTCACAGTAGGGAAGCAGTTCGCGGTAAACACTGGAGCCCCCGATGATATATACATCCTTCGTGTCATACTGCTTCAGTTCTTCGAAGAGTTCCTCCAGCGAATGCACCACGATGGCGTCTTTCACATGGTAATCCGGATTCGTTGACAGGATGATATTCGTCCTGTTCTTCAAAGGCATGCCCTGTGGAAAGGTTTCAAGCGTCTTTCTTCCCAATACCACAACCTTTCCTGTCGTGATCTCCCTAAAGTATTTATGGTCCGCCGGGATCCGCACCAGCAGCTGGTTCTTATTGCCAATTGCCCAGTTACTGTCCACTGCCACAATTAAATTCATACTGTTCTCCTCTCCACTAGATCGCAATGGGAATATCCGTGATCTGCGGTCCTGTCTCATAATTCTCAAGCTTCACATCGTCCCTCGTAAACTGATAAAAATCCTTAATCTCAGGATTGAGCCGGAATATCGGTGCCGGATAGGGCTCCCTGCTGATCAGTTCCTTTATGATAGGCACATGCCTGTCATAAATGTGGGCATCCGCGATCACATGGACCAGTTCTCCCGGCTTCATATCGCAGACCTGCGCCAGCATATAGACAAGTACAGCATACTGTACGACATTCCAGTTATTCGCCGCCAGCACATCCTGTGACCGCTGGTTCAGGATCGCATTCAGCGTCAGTTTATCCTCACCCTTTTTCTGGGTTACATTAAAAGTCATGCTGTATGCGCAGGGATACAGATTCATCTCATGCAGATCCTGATGAACATAGATATTTGTCATGATGCGCCGGCTGAAAGGGTTGTGCTTCAGGTCATAGATCACTCTGTCAACCTGATCCATCATCCCCTCCTTATACTGATGCTTCACCGACATCTGATAACCGTATGCCTTCCCGATGGAACCGTCCGGATCCGCCCACTCATCCCAGATATGGCTGTGAAGGTCATGAATATTGTTGGATTTCTTCTGCCAGATCCACAGCATCTCATCTGTGGCGCTCTTTAACGCCGTCCTGCGGAGTGTCATGATCGGAAACTCCTTGGACAGGTCATACCGGTTGACCACGCCGAACTTCTTGATCGTGTACGCCGGCGTGCCGTCCGGCCAGTGGGGTCTCACCTTCTCCCCCTCGGTACTCGTCCCGTTCTCCAGAATATCCGTGCACATATCAATAAATATACGGTCTGCCAAACTCATTGTCGTCTCTCTCCTGATTTTATCGATCCCATTTATCGCAAAGGGAATTGATCTGATCCGCAAATTTCGCCAGATCCTTATTTGCGCCGCCCTCATTCCTCTGGATGACGCTAAGCAGCCTCTGTCCGGCAGCCATAAGTCTTGCGAACACATCGCTCACGGCCTTTGCTGCCTTCTTCTTCAGGCGTACCGGAGCAGCCTCGTACTCCACCGCATTTGTGGCCAGATCAAACCGTGTGCCGCTGAAAGGCGCATACGCCAAGAAGCCGTACTCCTTCTCCAGACAAAGCTTAAAGGACTCACACACACTGTCCTCTCCATGTACCACAAAGACTCTCTGTGGCTTCCTGGTGAAGCCCTGGATCCACTCAAGCAGCCCGTTCTTATCCGCATGGCCGCTCATGCCCGCCAGCTTCTCGATCCTTGCACGGATTGAGATCGTCTCACCAAACAGCTTCACCTCCTGCGCGCCGTCCACAATGGCGCGTCCCAGCGTCCCTACCGCCTGATATCCGACAAACAACACCGTGCACTCCGGACGCCACAGATTATGCTTCAAATGATGGCGGATACGCCCCGCCTCACACATACCGGACGCCGACAGGATCACCTTCGGCTTGTCGTCAAAATTGATCATTTTGGACTCCTCACTGGTGATGGCCAGATTGAGTCCAGGGAACTGAATCGGGTTGATCCCTTTCTTCACCAGTTCCATTGCCTCCTCGTCGAAGCAGTTATAAATATTCTTATGGAAAATGCCGGTTGCCTCCACTGCCAGAGGACTGTCCACATAAACCGGGAAATCCGGATAATCTTTCACAAGTCTGTCTGCCTTGATCTTACGCAGGAAATACAACATCTCCTGTGTGCGTCCCACTGCAAAGGACGGGATCACGACATTGCCGCCTTTGGCAAAGGTATCGTTCAGGATCTGGGCCAGCTCTTTCACATAATCGGGCCGTTCCTCAGAATGGAGCCGATCGCCGTATGTCGATTCCATGACCACGTAATCCGCCTCCTCCGTCCTGGCGGGATCCTTGATCAACGGCTGATTCTTATTTCCGATGTCTCCGGAAAATACAATTTTCTTA
>JALFTO010000213.1 GCA_022779165.1 Lachnospiraceae bacterium | reverse complement strand
CAGGGAAAGATTCATTTAGAGGATCAGGTTACAACAAGCGCGCATGCAAAATCCATGGGAGGATCGCAGGTCTTCCTGGAAGAGGGAGAAGTACAGACGGTAGATACGCTGATCAAATGTATTGCAGTGGCCAGCGGAAATGATGCTTCTGTTGCGATGGCAGAGTATATTGCCGGGAGTGAGGAAGAATTTGTCCGGATGATGAATGAAAAAGCTTCTCAGCTTGGAATGGAAAATACACACTTTGTTGACTGCTGCGGCCTGACAGCATCAGATGATCATTACACGACGGCAAGAGATATTGCGATCATGTCAAGAGCTTTGATCAGTTCGTATCCGAAAATTTTTGATTATACAAAGATCTGGATGGAGGATATCACGCATGTCACGAAGCAGGGGACAAAGACATTTACCTTGTCCAGCACCAATAAGCTCTTGAAGCAATACCCCTATGCAACGGGATTAAAAACGGGTTCTACGAGTAAGGCAAAATACTGTCTGTCGGCGACGGCAAGCAAAGATGGTATTGATATGATCGCTGTGATCATGGCGGCACCCGATTATAAAGTGCGTTTTCAGGATGCGTCTAAACTGTTGGAATACGGTTATGCGGTGAGCAGTCTTTATACGGATGAAAATCAGGAAAAGCTACCGAACCTGTTGGTGACGGGAGGAGTTGCGGATGAGACCGGACTCAGAATAGAGGGTGCTTTTCGGTATCTGGATATTCACGGAAACGACCTGAGCACCGTCACGAAAAAGATCATGCTCCCGGAATCTGTGGAAGCGCCGGTAGCAAAAGGCGAGACGGCAGGAAAAGTGGTATATGAACTGAACGGAAAAGAAATCGGCAGTGTACGGATTCTTTTTGATTCCGATATTGCGAAGGCTGTGTACAAAGATTATGTGAAGAGAGTGTTTATAAAATTCTTTTGATTTTGCAAAGATGTTCTTTCATGGATCGGGAAAGTGTGATAAAATTCATTTTAGTTTTACGATAACGAGGATAGAAGATGATTTGGATTTTGGCATTGTGCGCAGTGATTGCCGCGCTGATATTTCTCGGGATTATTATCCGGGATATGAATCGCTTTGTGGTGGTATCTTATCGGGTGAAGTCTACTAAGGTGAAGGAAAAGTTCTCTTTTGTGCTTCTGTCTGATCTGCATAATAAGTCTTATGGCAGACACAATGAGAAGTTGGCGGAGGCAATCCTTGATCTGAAGCCGGACTGCGCCATTGTGGCAGGGGATATGTATACTTCCCGTGCGGGAAGCAGTTATGAACATGCGGTGGAGCTTTTGGGAGCGATCTCCGAAAAGCTCCCTGTCTATATGGCTAATGGGAATCATGAGCATAAGACAGACTATGACAGGAAAACTTTCGGAGATATGTATGACAGGTACCGGGCGGAACTTGATTCCTACGGACTGAAGCCGCTTGTGAACGAGAGAGTTCAGCTTGCTGACCGCAACATCAGTATCTGCGGCTCCCAGATCGGCAGGGAGTGCTTTCAGCATTTCAAGAGATTTCCTATGCCGGAGGATTATCTGGACAAGCTCGTGGGCAGGGCGGAGAAGGACAAGTTTCAGATTCTGATTGCCCACAATCCCGACTATTTTGAGGAGTATGCAGCATGGGGCGCGGATCTGGTGCTCTCCGGACATATTCACGGTGGCATTGTGAGGTTCCCGGGGCTTGGCGGCATGGTGTCTCCGGCGGTGAAACTGTTCCCCCAATATGACGGCGGCATTTTTCAGATCGGCGGGAGCACGATGATACTGAGCAGGGGACTCGGAACACATGCGATCCCGGTGCGGATGTGGAATCCGGGGGAACTGGTCTATGTGACGGTTGAACCGTAGCAGGGTAGGAAAAAACAGAGGAGTATGGGAAAATGGCAATATCGATAAAGCTGCAGGTTTTTGAGGGACCTCTCGACTTGCTGCTGCATTTGATCGAAAAGAATAAAGTGGATATCTACGACATCCCGATCGTGGAGATCACGGAGCAGTATCTTGACTATATCAAACAGATGGAAACCGAGGATATGAACGTGATGAGTGAGTTCCTCGTGATGGCGGCAACGCTGATTGATATCAAGTGCCGTATGCTCCTTCCGAAAGAGGTGAACGAGGAAGGAGAGGAGGAAGACCCGCGGGCAGAACTCGTACAGAAGCTGTTGGAATATAAGATGTACAAGTATATGTCTTATGAACTGAAGGACAGACAGCTTGACGCCGAGAGGAATTTTTACAAGAAGCCGACACTTCCGAAGGAGATTCAGGATTATAAGGCACCGGTGGATTATGAGCAGTTGATCGGCGATATGACATTACAGCGGCTGCACAGTATTTTCAAGGATACGATCAAGCGTCAGGAGAGCCGTGTCGATCCGATCCGGAGTCAGTACGGCAGGATTGAGAAGGAAGAAGTTGACATGGATGCAAAGGCTGCATATGTGGAAGGCTACATCAGACAGCACCGTAGATTCAGCTTCCGCAGTCTTCTGGAAAAGCAGAACAGCAAGATGGAGATTATTGTCACTTTTCTGTTGATCCTGGAACTGATGAAGACGGGGAGGATCCTGATCGAGCAGGATCACATTTTTGACGATATCATCATCACTTCAAATGAAGTGGCATGATTTATTTTTTCGTATCGGAAATAATTGGTATTATTTTCTAATCTGAATAAAAACAGGAGTTTGGGAATGGAGAGAACAAAGGCGGAGGCAGTGATCGAGGCAATCCTTTTTACGATGGGAGAGTCGGTTGAGACTGCCAGACTGGCAGAAGTCATAGAAGAGGATGCGAACACGACGAGAGAGATCATACGCGGAATGATCGCACGTATGGAACAGGAGGAGAGAGGGATCTCCATCATTGAATTGGAGGATTCCTTTCAGATGTGTACCAAAGGGGAGATGTACGAATATCTGTTAAAGATCGCCAAAGCACCGCGAAAATATGTGCTGACGGATGCACTGCTGGAGACGTTGTCGATCATCGCATACAAGCAGCCGATTACAAGGATCGAGGTGGAACGGATCAGGGGTGTCAACAGCGATCATGCGGTGAATCGTCTGATCGAGTTCGGACTTGTCGCCGAAGTCGGCAGGATGGATGCGCCGGGCAGACCACTCCTCTTTGGGACGACGGAAGAATTCCTGCGCAGTTTCGGCGTGAAATCGCTTGAGGATCTGCCTGCACTGAATCAGGAACAGATTGAGGATTTCAGGCATCAGGCAGAGGAGGAAGCGGAACTGAAGATGGATATCTAGGAGGTGTTTGAAATTGGGAAGAGAATGGATTGAGAATGATTGTCTGAAAGTTGGGATCAACACGGTGGGAGCCGTGATGTTTTCTCTGCAGGACAGTGCCGGTAAGGAGTATCTGTGGCAAGGAGATGAAGCTGTCTGGAAAAATCAGGATGTGGAGATTTTCCCTTATATTGCCAGACTGACAGAGGGAAAATATACCTTTCGGGGGAAGACATATTCCATGGGAAGACATGGGATCCTTGTCGGGAGAGAACTTCAGGTCGCCGATCAAAAGAAGGACAGGCTTACACTGAGACTTCGGTCGGATGATGATACAAGACGGAGTTATCCCTTTGAATTTGTTTATGAGATCACGTTCCTGCTGGTGGATAATCACTTGAAGGTTCAGTATCATATTCAGAATCTGTGCGATACGCCTATGTATTTTGCAGTGGGAGGGCATCCGGGTTTTCAGGTGCCGATCGACAAGATGCTTGATTTTACAGACTATTATCTGCAGTTTGAGGATGGCGTGGTGCCGAAACAGGTCGGCTTTACACCACAGTGCTTCCTGGATGGGACGCTTCGTGAATATCCGCTGGATTCAAAGAATCGGATCGCACTTCATCACGGACTGTTTGATGACGATGCCATTGTGCTTCTGGATGCCGGAAGCAGTGTGGAACTCGGATCAGACCGGGATCATCACAAAATACGTGTTGTCTTTCCTGATATGAAATATGTGGGGTTCTGGCATATGCCGAGGCTGGAAGCCCCATATGTGTGCATTGAACCATGGTCTTCCCTGCCTTCCAGACAGGATATCATCGAGGATTTCGAGAAGCAGGAGAATCTTCTTTCCCTGGAGGGACGCGGAGAATATCATAACGAGTGGAGTATTGAGATTTTTTAGTGCGTGTGCATACCTGCTCTTTTCTACATCATATAATGTGGAGATAACACTGGGTGGATGAACGGGATGGGAAAGAGCGATCAGTCAAAAATATGGAACAGAAATGTGCTGGCAGGGCCGGCACTGGCGCTTATCGTATTGTGCGCCGGTGTGCAGCCCTGCCTTTTTGTGTCAGGCAGAGAAGCCGGGGCGGAGCAGGAAGCAGAAGGGGAAGCGATACGGGAGCAGGATACATTGTCGCAGATTATGCCTCCCGGGCCCGGATATGAGAAAGAACCGGATGAGGTATCACTGCATGCAAAAGCGGCGGTGCTGATGGATATGGACAGCGGACGTGTGTTGTATGAAAAGAACGGGAGCGAGGTGCTCCCGATGGCGAGTACCACAAAGATCATGACATGCATCACAGCTTTGGAACTCGGAAATGCGGAAGATATTGTCACGGTCTCCGCGTATGCATCAGCACAGCCGAAGGTCCGGCTCGGGATGCGGTGCGGACAGCATTTCCGGTTGGAAGATCTGTTGTACTCGCTCATGCTTGAGTCCCATAATGATGCCGCGGTGGCGATCGCAGAGCATATCGGAACAGGGATTTTGGCAAAGGGGAGCGCAGAAGGAGCGGATCAGAACCCGGAAGCGGAAAATGGAGGCGGCGAAGGTGAATGGGATAAAGCGCGCAGCAGGGCGGCTGTCAAAGCTTTTTGTGATGCTATGAACCAAAAGGCGGAGCAGCTCGGATGTATCCACACCTGTTTCCTGACACCGAACGGACTCGATGCCCAGGTACAGACGGACAAAGGGGAATGTCTGCAGCATTCCACGACAGCGGAAGAACTGGCGCGCCTTATGAGTTATTGTGTCACAAAATCGCCGGCAAGAGAAGAGTTCCTGAGGATAACAAGGACAGGGAATTACACTTTTACCGATGAGGAAGGAAAGCACAGTTATTCCTGCGTGAACCACAATGCCATGCTGCAGATGTCTGAGGATGCCATTTCCGGGAAAACCGGCTTTACCGGAAAGGCGGGATATTGCTATACGGGAGCATTCGAGAATGAAGGACGCCATTACGCCATAGCGCTGCTTGCCTGTGGCTGGCCGAATCATAAGACGTGGAAATGGGCGGACTGCAGACAACTACTGGACTATGGGAAGGAATGTTTCGCACTCCACAGTCTCTCAGAGTGTAAAATAGATGAGAGTGCGTTTGCACCGGTGACTGTGCTCGGAGCAAAGGCGGATGGCATCGGTCAGCCCGTGACGGCCGGTGTGGAAGCACAGACCGAAGAAGAGCAGGATGGCATCTTGCTTCTGCGTGAGGATGAGATGATACGCTGCAAGGTTGAGCGAAAGGATACGCTACAGGCACCGGCGTATAAAGGCACGCAGACAGGAAGCATCTGCTATTCGCTGAACGGATCAACAATAAGCATAATCCCGATCGTACTGTCGGAAACCGTCGAAAATATCGATTATTTATGGTGTCTGGAAAAAGTTGTGGAAAAATATTATTGTTTATGATATACTGTTTCAGATGCGGAAAGGGGATAGTACGCCTTTTTCGCAAAAGACGTTTTCTTTTATTACATATTTTCACATAAAAAAATGGAGGGCTGAAAAATGAGTACTACTTCACAAGCGAGTCAAAGAATTACAGCTTTACTCGATGAGAACAGTTTCGTTGAGATCGGCGCGATGGTAACAGCGCGTGCCACGGATTTCAATCTGAAACAGACAGAAACTCCTTCTGACGGTGTGGTTACCGGCTACGGAGTGATTGACGGCAACCTTGTGTATGTATACAGCCAGGATGCTTCCGTCCTTAACGGCAGTATCGGTGAAATGCATGCCAAAAAAATTGCAAATCTGTATGATCTGGCATTGAAGACAGGTGCACCTGTGATCGGTCTGATCGATTCCGCCGGACTGAGACTTCAGGAGGCAACCGATGCACTGAACGGTTTCGGTGAGATCTATAAGAAGCAGGTTATGGCATCCGGAGTGATCCCTCAGATCACGGCTGTTTTTGGTACATGCGGCGGCGGACTTGCAATCTTCCCCACATTGACTGACTTTACTTTTATGGAGGAGAAAAAGGCAAAATTATTTGTAAATTCTCCCAATGCGCTTGACGGAAACACCACAGCAAAATGTGATTCCGCATCGGCAGCATTCCAGAGTGAAGAGTCGGGCATCGTTGATGTGGTGGCTGACGAGGCAACCATCTTCTCCAAGATCCGTGAACTTGTCTGCATGCTTCCTTCCAACAATGAGGATGATGCTTCCTTTGAGGAGTGCACAGACGATCTGAACAGAGCAAGCGCTGAGCTTGTGAACTGTGTGGGCGATACTTCCATCGCACTTTCCACAATTTCCGACAACAATGTTTTCTTTGAAGTAAAAGAAAATTATGCTAAAGAGATGGTAACAGGCTTCATCAAACTGAACGGTGTGACGGTAGGTGCCGTTGCAAACCGGACAGAGGTTTATGATGAAGAGGGTAAGGTTACGGATAAGTTTGATGCGGTACTGACAAAGAAAGGCTGCGAGAAGGCGGCAGACTTTGTGAACTTCTGTGATGCTTTTGAGATTCCGGTACTGACACTCACAAATGTTAAGGGCTATGAAGCTACGCTTTGCTCCGAGAAGGGTATTGCGAAGGCTGCTGCAAAGCTGACGGCGGCATTTGCGGGCGCTACGGTTCCCAAGGTAAATGTGATCATCGGCAAGGCATTCGGCACAGCTTATGTTGCAATGAATTCCAAGGCGATCGGAGCAGATATCACAATGGCATGGCCGGATGCGCAGATTGGAACGATGGATGCCAAACTGGCAGCCAAGATCATCTGCGATGGCAAGGGTGCGGATGCGATCGAGACTTGCGCAAAGGAATATGCTGAGCTGCAGAACAATGTGACAAGCGCAGCAAGAAGAGGGTATGTGGATCAGATCGTGGAGCCTGCCGATACAAGAAAGTATGTCATCGGTGCGTTTGAGATGCTGTTCACAAAGAGAGAAGACCGTCCGGCTAAAAAGCATGGCACTGTCTAGGATAGTTTCAGATAGGAAAGGATGATACTTAATATGAAAAAATGGTTATTAGTATTAGGTATGATTACTTGTATCTTAGGTCTTACTGCCTGCGGCTCCAAGACGGAGGAGGTGGCAGAGACTCTGCCGATTACCGAGGAACAGGCAATCCAGTTTGCAGACCAGCTCATTGAGAATATGAATATGGTGGTCAGCGCGAATATGGAAGAGCAGTTCGCGGAGGACGAGGTGCTGACAGGTGCTTTTGACAGCTGGAAGTCGGCACAGACGGATATGGGTAGTTATAAGGGAATTGTTGATCATGAGGTTGAGATCGGAAGTGATTCCGCTGTGATCAAAACCACAATCAGCGGCACAAAGAAGAACGCTGAGGTGGAGATGATCTTGGACAAGAATCTTCAGGTGACCAGCGTTTCCACAAATGTGATCTATTCATTCGGAGAACTGATGATAAATGCGGCACTGAATACGCTGCTCGGCATGGGTACGGTATTTGCGGTATTGATCCTGATCAGTGTTATCATTTCAGCATTTATCCTGATTCCGAAGATTCAGGCGGCATTCTCCAAGAAGGAAACCAAAGAGGATGTCAAGACAGAAGCCGTAAATAACGCAGTGGCTCAGATCGAGGAAGCGGAAGAACTTTCGGATGATCTGGAACTCGTAGCGGTGATCGCAGCTGCGATTGCAGCCAGCGAAGGTGCAGCTTCTACAGACGGATTTGTGGTAAGAAGCATTAAGAGAGCAAGCACGAACAAATGGCAGAGAGCTTAAATATAGGAGGAATAAGAAATGAAAAATTATACCATTACCGTAAATGGCAACGTATATGATGTAGTAGTAGAAGAAGGCGCTTCCACAGGCGCACCTGCAGCAGCACCCAAGGCTGCACCGAAAGCAGCACCTAAGGCAGCTCCCGCAGCAGCACCCAAGGCAGCCGGTGCGGCAGGCAGCGTAAAAGTAGAGGCCGGTGCGGCAGGAAAGGTATTCAAGGTTGAGGCAAGCGTGGGACAGGCAGTGAAGGCCGGTGACACAATCGTGATCCTGGAAGCTATGAAGATGGAGATTCCGGTTGTTGCTCCTCAGGACGGTACAGTGGCAAGCATTGATGTAGCAGTTGGTGATCCTGTTGAGGCAGGCGCATTACTGGCTACCATGAACTAAGTATTACTGTAACGTAACTAAGAACGACAACAGGAGGTCGATAAAATGTCTTATATAGCAAATACCTTAGACAATCTGGTACATCAGACGGCATTTTTCAACTTAACTGTTGGAAACTACGTAATGATTGTAGTAGCTTGTGTATTTCTTTATCTTGCTATCGCGAAGGGGTTTGAGCCGTTGCTGTTAACTCCTATTGCATTTGGTATGCTGCTTGTAAATATCTATCCTGATATTATGCTGCACGCTGCGGATTCACCGAACGGCGTGGGCGGCTTACTGTATTATTTCTATGTATTGGATGAATGGGCAATTCTTCCGTCCCTGATCTTTATGGGTGTCGGAGCCATGACAGACTTTGGCCCGCTGATTGCCAATCCCAAGAGCTTTCTGCTCGGTGCGGCAGCACAGTTTGGTATTTTTGCCGCATATTTCGGAGCCATTGCATTTGGCTTTAACGACAAGGCGGCAGCTGCAATTTCCATTATCGGAGGTGCTGACGGCCCTACTTCCATCTTCCTGGCAGGTAAGCTGCAGCAGACTTCACTGCTGGG
>JALFTO010000189.1 GCA_022779165.1 Lachnospiraceae bacterium | reverse complement strand
TTTGCCAAGAGACCGAGGATTCCAAAGAGTCTGGTCATGAAATACAGAGAGGGACTGCTGCTTGGAAGTGCCTGTGAAGCGGGAGAACTGTATCGCGCATTGTTGGACGGGCAGGATGATACGGAGATTGCCAGAATTGTGCGCTTTTATGATTATCTGGAAATCCAGCCGGTCGGAAACAATGCCTTTATGATCGAGTCGGACAGAGTGCCGGCGGTCAATTCAATCGAGGATATTCAGGAATTCAACAAAAAGATTGTGAAGCTGGGCGAGCAGTTCCACAAGCCAGTGGTGGCGACGTGTGATGTGCATTTCCTTGATCCCGAGGACGAGGTATACCGAAGGATCATCATGGCGGGAAAGGGATTTAAGGATGCGGACAGTCAGGCACCTTTGTATCTGAGAACCACGGAGGAGATGCTTCAGGAGTTTGCCTATCTGGGAAGCGACAAGGCGGAGGAGGTGGTCATCACCAATACCAACCTGATCGCGGATATGATCGATACGATCTCGCCGGTGCGTCCGGACAAATGTCCTCCGGTCATTCCGGACAGTGACAAGACGCTGACGGATATCTGTTATAACAGAGCACACGAACTCTACGGGGAGACGCTGCCGGATATTGTGGAACAACGTCTGGAAAAAGAACTGAATTCCATTATCAAGAACGGATTCGCGGTGATGTATATCATCGCGCAGAAACTGGTTTGGAAATCGGTGGAGGACGGATACCTGGTGGGTTCGCGAGGATCGGTAGGATCTTCGCTCGTGGCGTTTATGGCGGGCATCACGGAAGTGAATTCCCTGAGTGCCCATTACCGCTGCCCACACTGTTATTATTATGATTTTGATTCCCCGGAGGTCAAAGCGTTTGCGGGGAGCGCGGGATGCGATATGCCGGACAAGGATTGCCCGGTCTGCGGAAAGCCTCTCGTGAAGGACGGTTTTGACATTCCGTTTGAGACATTCCTCGGATTCAAGGGAGATAAGGAACCTGATATCGACCTGAATTTCTCGGGAGAGTATCAGAGTAAGGCGCATAAATACACGGAGGTTATCTTCGGAGCCGGGCAGACCTACCGCGCCGGTACGATCGGTACACTGGCGGACAAGACGGCGTTCGGTTATGTCAAGAATTATTTTGAGGAGCGCGGAGTCAAGAAGCGTGTCTGTGAGATTAATCGTATTGTCGGCGGCTGTACGGGGATCAGGAGGAGTACCGGACAGCATCCGGGCGGAATCATTGTGCTGCCTGTGGGGGAGGATATCAATTCCTTTACGCCGGTCCAGCATCCTGCGAACGACACGACTACGGATATCGTGACGACGCACTTTGACTATCACTCGATCGATCATAACCTGCTGAAGCTTGATATCCTTGGACACGACGATCCGACCATGATCCGTATGCTTCAGGATCTGACGGGGATCGATCCGACGAAGATACCGCTTGATGACAAGCAGGTCATGTCGCTGTTCCAGAACACTTCGGCGCTCGGTATCACGCCGGATCAGATCAGCGGCTGTCCGGTAGGATCTCTGGGTATTCCAGAGTTTGGTACGGACTTTGTCATTCAGATGCTTTTGGATACGAAGCCGCAGTGTTTCTCGGATCTGGTCCGTATCTCCGGTCTGGGTCACGGGACAGATGTGTGGCTGGGAAATGCCCAGACACTGATCCAGGAGGGAAAGGCGACGATCTCCACAGCAATCTGTACGCGTGATGATATCATGATCTATCTGATCAACAAGGGAGTGGAGAGCAGTCTCTCCTTTAAGATCATGGAATCTGTCCGCAAAGGCAAGGGTCTGAAGCCCGATATGGAAGAGGCGATGGTGGCAGCAGGCGTGCCGGACTGGTATATCTGGTCCTGTAAGAAGATCAAATACATGTTCCCGAAGGCACATGCCGCAGCGTATGTCATGATGGCGTGGCGGATCGCCTACTGCAAGATCAATTATCCACTGGCATATTATGCTGCTTATTTCAGTATCCGTGCTTCAGGGTTCTCTTATGAACTGATGTGTCAGGGGCAGAATCATCTGGAGAATGTGATGGCGGATTACAAGCGCAGAGAGGACAGCCTGAGTCAGAAGGAACAGAATACCTTCAAAGATATGAAGATCGTACAGGAAATGTACGCCAGAGGGTTTGACTTTGTGCCGATCGATATCTTTCAGGCACATTCCAGAAATTTCCAGATCACCGAGGACGGGAAATTGATGCCTTCGTTAAACAGCATTGACGGTCTGGGTGAAAAGGCGGCGGACGCGATCGTAGAGGCGGCAAAGGACGGTCCCTTCCTGTCAAAGGATGATTTCAGACAGCGCACCAAGGTTTCAAAGACAATTATTGACATGATGGACAGCATGCATCTGCTCGGTGAGTTGCCGGAGTCCAATCAGATCAGTCTGTTTGATCTGATGAAGGCAGCAACGTAGGCGAGAGAATTTGTAGGCCTCTGTATTGATGATTATGTACAGAGGCCTGAGATGCGGGCAGAATCCGGGATATGGCAGTGATTCCCGGCAGGTATACATTTCAGGGGAGAAGAGCTGATATTGCTGTAATTATAAGAAAATTAAAAAAATTGCAAAAAGTACTTGCTTTTTTGGAAAAGATAGTATATGATAAACAAGTCGCACGGGTGCGACGCAGAATCTGGCGAGTTGGTCAAGAGGTTAAGACGCCGCCCTCTCACGGCGGAATCAGGGGTTCGATTCCCCTACTCGCTGCTGACTATTTAACAGAATAGCCCAACCCGGAAAGTGCTGGAAACGCTGATGAATGCGGAGTTTCAGTGCTTTTTTATTTCGTTTCACTGTTGACGAAAAAGAGTAGTAAAAATGTGATTCATATACCAAGGAGAATTTTATTGACAAGTGTTGAGAATAGATAGAAATATTGCCGCATATGGTACCGGCTTCCGGAAGTCAGCTTGAAATCTGACAACGGAGGCCGGTATTTTTGTCTTCGGGGAAACATAAAATAACAGTCATAAATCTGTCCCACGCATCATATACATATAAAAATAATAAATATGGACTTGTAATGAGAAAAGAGTACCGTTCCTTATTAAAAATCACGTTGTTGTTTGTCATGATGTACATGATCGGGCTGGGGACAGCAAGAGGCCTCGAGGAATGCAGACAGACCTGGGCAGTGGCTGACACCGCAGGCAACTGGGGACTGGGGTTTGGCGCAGAGGGAGAAAAACCCACAGGAAATACGAGCAGTGAGGAACTTGCGAAATATGATGCTTATTATGTGGATGACACGGAGGAAAAAGTCCTGTATCTGACGTTTGATGCAGGCTTTGAGAATGGAAATACAGGGGCGATTCTGGATGCACTGAAAAAGCATGGGGTATCCGCCACGTTTTTTGTGGTGGGCAATTATCTCGAGACAGAGCCGGACCTTGTGAAAAGGATGGTGCAGGAGGGACATACCGTGGGGAATCACTCCTATCATCATCCGGATATGACATCAAAATCAAGGGAGGAATTTGAAAAAGAACTGACAGACTTAGAAACCGCTTACGAGAAGATCACCGGGCAGAAGATGACGAAATTCTACAGACCGCCTCAGGGAAAATACAACGCAGCCACACTGGAGCATGCAAAGCAGATGGGGTATCGCACCTTTTTCTGGAGTCTTGCCTATGTGGACTGGCTGGAAGATAAGCAGCCTTCGAAGGAGGAGGCGTTCGACAAACTCACAAAACGGATTCATCCCGGAGCCATTGTGCTTTTACATAGTACCTCATCAACCAACGCGCAGATATTGGATGAACTGATCGGAAGATGGGAGGAGATGGGCTACAGGATATGTCCGCTTTCAGACATTTCATGAGAATGGAGGGGATTTTGTATGATTAGTTTTCTTTTGTGCCTTGCTTTGCTGATAGGCGGTTACTTTGTCTACGGAAAAGTTGTGGAGGGCGTATTCGGACCGGATGAAAGAGAAACACCGGCAGTGAGGCTGGAGGACGGAATTGATTATGTCGTGCTGCCGCGGTGGAAGCTGTTCCTGATCCAGCTTTTGAATATTGCGGGACTCGGTCCCATTTTCGGTGCATTACAGGGAGCACTGTGGGGACCCGTGGTATTCCTATGGATCACCTTCGGAACCATATTTGCGGGAGGCGTGCACGATTATTTCTCCGGTATGCTCAGTATCCGGAATGAAGGCGCGTCGATCTCGGAGATCACGGGCGTTTATCTGGGGAAAAAGATGCAGAACGTGATGCGCGTGTTCAGCGTGGTGCTGCTCGTGATGGTCGGCACCGTGTTTGCGGTAGGACCTGCCGGTCTGATCGTGGCACTGCTCACGAACGGCGGCACGCAGACAACCATCCTGTTAAATCCGAAATTCTGGACGGCAGTCGTGCTGTTATATTATTTTGTCGCTACGTTTGTCCCGATCGACAAGGTCATCGGCAAGAT
>JALFTO010000179.1 GCA_022779165.1 Lachnospiraceae bacterium | reverse complement strand
GAAAGAGCTGCTCGCCTATCTGATTGACAGGAATGGCGCGCTGTGCAGCAATCAGGAGATCATGGAAGTGCTGTGGGAGGACATTGCGGATGTCGGTAAACATGCTTCTTATATGAAGAATCTGCGGGCAGATCTGTTTGCGACGCTGATCCAGGCGGGATGCGAGGATGTCTTTGTCAGACAGAGGGGCATGACCGCGATCCTTCCCGACAAGGTGGATTGTGATTACTTTGATCTGCTGCGCGGGGATCCGGAGGCCGTCAAGGCCTACCGCGGGGAATATATGATGCAGTATTCCTGGAGCGAATATACACACGGTATGCTGGAGACAGGAGGAAAATAAATATGAGCATGACCGCAGTTGTGCATGTGGCGCTGGAGATCTGGGGTGTGATCCTCTGCCTTCTGGCTGCGATTTGCGTATATTTGGGAAGAAATGTGGATTATGAGGCGAACAGAAGGCTGATGGCGCTGCAGCTGTGTAATGTGCTGCTGCTTGGCATGGATGTGCTTGCATGGGTGTTCCGCGGACGGGAGGGAGTGCTGGGCTGGTACATGGTGCGCATCAGCAACGGCATGGTGTTCTTTTGCAGTTATCTGATCCTGATCGCTTATTTTGAGTATGCCGCCTGGATGGTCGCACGGGAAAAGGGGATCTCGCCCGTTTGGAGAAGAGCGGTGTATGTCACTGCGGCAACGGGAGTTGTCTGCTGTGTGGTAAATCAGTTCAATCATATGTTTTATTATTTTGATGAGAACAATTTCTATCACAGGAATACTACCTATTTCTGGATCTCGCATGCGATCGCCATTGTAGGCATGTTGATCTTTATGGGGATGCTGCTGCATTACCGCAGGAAACTGAGCAATGTAAGGATGGTCGTGTTTTCCTCTTATCTTGTGCTTCCGTTCCTGGCAGCAGTGATCCAGACATTTTACTATGGACTCTCACTGCTTAACATTGCGATCACTGTTTCCGTGTTGTGGGCGTTCCTTGCGGCACAGGTAGGCTATATGCTGGAACTGACGGAGAGGACGAAGGAGCTCGTGGAACAGGAGCGAAGGAATACGGACACGCAGATCAAGATCGTGCTTTCCCAGATCCAGCCGCATTTTCTGTATAATGTGTTCAATACGATCTATTATCTGTGCGGAAGCGATCCCGGGAAGGCGCAGGATGCGGTTAACAGGTTTGCAACTTACCTGCGCGGCAATCTGAATTCATTAAAGAGCAGTACGCCGGTTTCGTTGGAGACAGAGCTGGAACATGTGAGGAATTATCTCCATCTGGAGCAGCTTCGGTTCGGGGATGAACTGCGTGTCGTGTATGACATTCAGGCGGAAGGTTTTCTGCTGCCGGCGCTGTCCGTTCAGCCGCTTGTGGAGAATGCAGTGAAGTACGGAGTGGGGAAGAAGCCGGGCGGAGGTACCGTCACGATTGCTTCGGCGGAGTATGACAGCTTTTATGAGGTGATGGTGGCGGATGACGGTGTCGGATTCGATACGGAGAAACCGCCCGATGACAGCAGGAGCCATATTGGGATCGAAAACGTGCGAACGAGGCTTGCGTTCATGTGCAATGGCACGTTGGAAGTCACCTCGGAGCCGGGCTATGGCACAAAAGCATATATTAGACTTCCAAAATAATCAAAAAAAGGATATAATGTACATAAAAAATGCTGCTATTGTGTCTCTTTTGTGACTACCGGGTCGTATAATTAGGATAAGAAAAAAGAGTTTAGCGGATGTTGTTGTTAAGGACAGGGGGACTACCATGAATAATAATCAATTATTTCCGTTTGAAAGAAACCGTTATTATGCGGGGAAGATGCTGACAAGTGCGGACTTCCTTGCGGAGCAGACTTATTTTAACAGTAAGGAGCGATTCTTTAATTCCCTGATGTATGGATCGGGGATCGTATGCGGCTGCGGCGTGTTCAGTCTGGATGATCTCTCCATTCTGGTGGAGAGCGGTGTTGCCATTGACGGACAGGGAAGGCAGATCGTATTGGACTCATCGGTTGTCAAGAAACTTTCCGCGGTGGAAGGGTTTGACAGTTTAAGAACCAATCAGGCAAGCCTCTGTCTTAAGTATGTGGAGGAGCCGGTACATACAGTCTATTCTATCAATCAGACGGATCCTGAGAAGGAATATGAGTACAACAGGATCAAGGAAGGCTATCAGCTGTTCCTGATGGATACCGAGGATATTCCGGCGTCATTCGAGATGGAGACGGAATTTTTGACGAGCGGCGTGATCGTTGAGAGCGAGGATTACATTGCGGAAATTCTCATCCCGAGCGTTGTATGCAAGGATCGTCCCGTCAAACTGGTGGTCCGCGTCAGGAATCTGACGGGTGCGGACAAGCGCTTCTCGCTCGATGCCGTTCTGCAGGTTCCGGCATTCACGACGCCTGAGGGCGGATATGAGGTTCATGTTGTCATTGATGATATCCTGCTTGATAAGGATGAGGTGTTTGAGAAAGGGTACTGGATGACTGCGCAGGATACGGTCGTTCTTGACACCAATATCCTGCTTAAGAGCGGCTCGGCAAGAGCGTATGTGGATGGAAATACAGTTTCTGTTTCCTCGGGATTTTCCCTGAAGACGGCAATTATGGACGTTAAGCCGAGAGAACTCGTCAACAGGCAGATCGGGCGCATGAGCCTGGAGATGAAGAATGCCGGCAATTCGGAGGATTACATCCGTCTTGCGGATCTGCGTCTTGTGAGAACCGACACGGCTTACATTATAGAAGAAGTACTTGAGAATGATGTGAAGAAGTATGTGACCGTGCCGTCTCAGGAGATGCTCCGTGAGAGTTATATGGAATATTTCGTCAAGGAGGCGGAACTCACGGGCGGTACAGAGCGCATCCAGACAGGCGAGAGCGCTGAGAGAGCGGAGCTTCGTCTGGGAGATATCCCGGAGGTGGCGACCGGAATCGTGGAGATCCCTCTCGGAGAGAATGCCAGAAAGGGCGATATCTGTTATTCGGGCGAGATCATGCACGGCCTTGGGAAAGGTAATGTGTATGTGGAAGTCGGATATGAGTATATTGCGGAAGACAAGAGTCTTGGCACAAATGCCAAGAGTACGATTTACGGATGTGCCGATCTGTTTGAGAATGAACATATCAACCTGATTAATGCGGAGACAGCGGTCAAGGTACTCAATGATAAAGGAAGTTTCGTCGTGGCGGCGAGATTAAAGGAGAACGTGGACTTCCTTGTCCTGACCTTCAGATGGGTGGCGATTCGATTCCCGGCAGGAAACGATATCGGAATGGCAGCGGATTACAGCGGTAAGAGCATTTCTGCCGAGACACCCACGGTTGTGCTCGGAACCAAGGAGAGCCATTTCTTTGGTGTGAGATATCACAACATGGACAGCTGCAGTATCACCTATGAACTCACGGAGGCCGGAAGCGGCGAGATCACGTCTGACGGTGTCTATACGGCTCCGACCAAGGAAGGCGTCTATGAGATCCGTATCTACTGCACGGATATGCCGATCATCTGTACCTACGCTTATGCGATCGTCAAGAAAAAGGGATACGATGACGGTGAAGAGGCATAAAGGGAGAATAAAGTATGATTTACGAATCGCCCAAAATGCGGCTTAAGTGCATACAGGTCGTAAAGAAGGGGCCGGTAAACGATATCATGGTCTGTCAGGACATCGATGTGCCGGGCAGCAGCCTCTATACGCTGCTTGCTGTGAAGAAGCACAAGACGGCAAGAAAATTTCTGGAGATCATTGAGAAGGCGGAGAAACAGGATCAGGAGTTCCTGGTGGAATGTTTCTCGCTGCGCGGAGACTTTTTCATTGTTTTTCCGTATAAGCAGGAGAGACCACTGAAGAGTTTCTATAACGGGAGTGCTTATAAGCTGGCGGAGTGTGAGGATATCTGTATCAATGTGATACTGACGTGTATTTCCTCGGGACTGCCGTATCCGCTCCTGTACCTGATCCTGGAGCAGCGGCAGCTGAATCTGGCCAGAGACCATTCGGTCTATCTGGGATATGAACTTGACTTGGAGCAGCTTGATCCTGACAAGAACGAGCGTGACTGTACAGTGCAGTGTGCCAGGGTTCTGATGGAACTGCTCGAGCCCAAGGCGTCGCAGAAGGCGGTCAGTTACCAGCTCCTTCAGAAGAAGACGGCAAAGAGGAGTTACCAGAAATTCACGGAACTCTACAAGGATATCAGGATCGCTTCGGCACCTAAGAAGAGAAAAGGGATTCGTGCCGCACTGAAGCGTTGGTTTGCCAGAAACAGGGACAGGCTCTTCGGCATTCTGCTGTGGGTCTGCGTGCTGTTGATCCTGGTTGTGATCGCTTCCTTTGTGACACAGGCGATTTTCGGAGATATCCCCTGGCTGCGTTTCTTTTTCAACAGCTTCAAAACAATCGGAACGGAATCTTTACTGCAATAGGAGTTAAGTAAACCATGACAAAACGGATATGGATGATCATAAGTCTGATATGGGTGTTATTGACTGTCGGAGTCGGGATTTATCTGGTACAGGACTGTCTGCCCGGGGAAGACTATACCATATATAATCATAGCTGCAGAGGCGGTGCGGACACTTATGTTTCGGAGAACAGGGAAGAGGATGCACTCCTCTATAAGATTGGAGAGAACCGCAGGGTGCGTGCGATGCTCACAACGGCAGGGATCGACCATACGCCGCAGATCGCAGGGATTGCGTACAAGGATAATCTGTATGTGCTGCTGCAGGGAACCATACAGGAGAGTGGTATGATGCGGACCATCTACCGGATCTATCAGATGAGCAGTTCCCTGAAGCCGACCGCAGCTTCCGGCTATCTGACGCTGGATGCGGAGGGCGTGCTGAGCGGCTTTGACGTATCCGAGGATTCCTTTTATCTGACGCTGCTTTCCACGGACGGCAGTCAGGCGGACGGATACCGGACGGACAGGACGGTCCTTACGGATATTTCTTCCAACAAGGAAGAGGAAGAACAGGGAATGGACGTTTATCTGTTGCGCTCAGAGCAGACCTGGGAATGTGAGGACGGTCATTTCTTTGTCGATGCAGACTGGGATGAAACGGGGATACAGTCCAGAACCGATCAGGGAATGGAAGAGGGCGACTGGCAGACGATGATGGAGACCAAGGCCGCCTATGAGGGCAGGAAACTGTCACCTTTGCGGATCCTGTCACTGGCGGGAATACCGCTTATTGTATGTGCGGTCATGCTCGTGGTCGGACTGACGCTTCTGTTTATCC